>CAZXWJ010000023.1:0-31691 GCA_964644375.1 uncultured Desulfobacteraceae bacterium
GGACTTTTTTATCAGTGCCCTGTATTTCATCATTTACCTCACAAAAGGGATATCACTGAAGCCAAAGAATCGAGACCTCGTCCTGCATGATCCTGAACTCCGGATCTCCAGTAAGCACTTCAGCACCCTTGCTTCTCGCAAGGGCTGCCGCAAAACAATCCGCATAGGCCACCGGGTATTTTGCCTTAAGCATTGCGGCATCTTTGGTCAGGGCCTGATCCACATTCACCAATTCTATGGGATAGCCGGATAATTGAAGGATCACCTTCTCGGCCACGTCATGCCCCTGCTCACGGCAGGTGTTGTAATACACTTCACCCCAATTGACGATACTCATCCAGCCCCGGGCCTTATTGGAAAACAGCTCTCTGAGTGCCTCTTCGACCTGTTCGGCACCCCTTTCATTCTCAAAAAAAGCGATTATCGCATAGCTGTCAAAGACATATTTATTCATCTAGCCGACTCGAACTTGCGGTCTTCCAGAAGGCGCCTCAAGACCCTTCCCCGGGTACAAAGCAAGCCCCTTCCTGAGGTGACAGGGTCTTCGGCAATGGGTTGCATGATAATTTTTCCGCCCTCTTCCCTTACCGACAGGACGGTCCCTTTCTTGATTTTAAGTTTTTTCCTCAGTCCTGCGGGGATCACGACCTGCCCTTTGACTGTGGTGGTCACCGTGGTCATCTTGCCCCTCTCGCCTTACGCTTTTTCGAATAATTGTATTACTTTTTTGCCGCTTTGTAAAGAAAGGGAATCCCACGCCTCATTTCCTGCCACTTGGGCCCGGTTTCAGGGTCATGCGCCATGCGATGCACATACTCGAACAGGAACACCAGGAAGATCCCCATAAAGAGACTCACCACAGCACCCAAGACGAGATTCAGTAATATTTTCGGTTTGACGGGTTTTTCCGGTGGCCGGGCCCAGTCCAGGATATTTATGGTGGGCATGTCCTTGGTTTCGTCCAGCTTGGCCTGCTCGAGCTGGGTCGTGAGCATGGTCACCACCCCGGTCTTGGCCTTGACCCTGAGGAGGAGCTTGCTCTCGTCAAAATTCAGGCCCGGGATCAGGGTGAGGGGGATATAGAATTCCACCCTGCCCTTCTCCCTTTCCAGGGGCACTTTTTCTTCCGTTGAGCGCATGAGGCGGTCGATGTTTTTCTGGATTGCCCCCATCTGGGCCTGTAATTGCTCGATCTCGATGTGAGGGCCATTGTAGAACTGCTCCTTGGCCGCCTTTTCCACTTCGAGGGCCACACGCTTGGCCTCCAGTTCTGACAGGACATCGAGGGTGGCCTCGGCCTGCCTGGAAATGGAGATGGCTCGGTTCTGTTCCTGGAATCCCCGCAATGCTTCCTGGACCTCTTCCAATTCCCTGTTGGCTGCCGCCAGTCGCGCCTCGATATATTTGCGGAGCCGCTGGGCCGTGGTGACGGTGTTGTTCTGGTTGAATGCATCCAGTTCCAGCACATAGGAATTGGCAAGATCTGCTGCCAGAACAGGATCATGGGAGGTCACCGTGACCGAAACGGTCGGTTCCTTGCGAGATTTTGTGACCTTGACTCCCTGAGCAAAATTATTAACCCCGATTTCGCTGTTTTCCGGGTGAATTCCTTTCACGAAAAAAAAGTTGTACCGCTCCAGGACCTCTCTTGCCAGATCCCGGCTCTTGAGAATGGCCTCAAAAAGCTCGGCAGGGGCAGCCGAGCCTCCACCGAGCCCTGAAACCCCGAACTGTTGCAAAAAGGCGGCCTTCAGTTCCCCTCCGGCACCCGTGTCTTTGGCCTCCGGGAGAATGACAGCGGTGGCCTGATAGGTCTTGGGCATCCTAAAGCTCCAGATCCCGACCACCACGATGCAGAAGAAACAGAAGAGGAAGAGGAACCGTCTTCGCTTAAAGATGGGATAGATGAGATCAATGAGATTGATCTCGTCCTCGATCATTTCGGGTTGAGCTCTATGTTCTGGCTGGTCCATGGATAGTCCTGATTGGAGGGTGGTTACAGCTATCAGCCATCAGCGGTCAGCTCTCAGTGAAGAGCATGAATAGAAAAGCATTAAGCTGGGTGCTGGAGGGTTATGGCTGATGGCTGACGGATGGTTTCCAAAAAAAACTCAAGAAAATCAGTTTAACCACTAAATACACGAAAATTAAAAAAATGCTTTTTCCATAAAGTCTTATTTATGTTTTCTTCATGTCCTTCATGATCTTCATGGTGAAAAATTCTTTTATCTCAAGGCACCACGACGATGCTCGTGACAGCGGACGGCGCAAGACCGTGGGATTTTTTCACCCAGCAAGGGCTTTCATCATCAAGGGCCACAAAGACCCCGGCCGATCCGGCCGCATAGATCCGGCTCTCACCTTCCGGAAGGCGAACGATCTTGATATCAAAGGCCTTGAAATCTTTGGGCAACCCTTTCTTTGCCTTCTCCCACTTCGAGCCGCGGTTGTGGGAGAGATAGATGCCTTCTGAAGTCCCGAGATAGACCGTTTGGGGGCTCACGGCATTGACGGCCACGGCATAGATGATGGTTCCATCCGCAATTCCCTTGTCCGAAGCGATCCAGGTAACCCCATGGTCCGAACTCTTGTAAAGACAGGGAATTTTCTCGAAAAGCCCTTTTTCTCCACCATAGGCACCGGCGCCGGCATAAAGGACCTGCCCTCCGGGCTCACCACCCAGGGCCGTGATATTCTTGTTTCTGATGCCCTTTGAACAAGACACCCATTTGTTTGATGATCGATCCAGACGAAAAAGGTCCTTGACCGTTCCGGCAAAGACCTTTTCGTTTTCAGGAAAAAGAACATTCACATCATGATAGACCAGGCCCTCATTGAACGCCTGCCAACCCTTCGCGTGGTCTGCCGCCCGATAGACACCCTGCGTGGCGGCCCCCAAGAGGACCTCTCCGCCTTTTTTATCCGCACATCCCGGAAAGGCAAGGGCATTCACGTGGGTGCCTTCGAATCGTTCATCAAGCGCCAAAAGGCACGATGAGTTAGAAATCCGGAAAATCCCTGCGCCCGAGGTGGCCACAAAAAGCGCATCGCTGTCGCGAGGATCCGCATAAATCCTCTTGAAATACATTTGCAGAGGACCTTGATCCGGATCAAGGGGGAACCAGCTCTCCCCCCCGTTTTCCGTCTTGTAGATTCCTTTGGCGTAGGTGGCCGCATAGCAGGTGATGCTGAGGGGTTCCAAGTCAGAAAGGGGCTCGTTCCCGCAGCCTGCAAGAAGGCTCAAAAACACGACCGCAAAAGCGATTGAGAGCAGAGCTTCAGGCCTTTGAATGGAGGATGTCATCCCAATTTTCCTTTCAGCAGAATACAGCTCCGCCCCTTGATTTACATGACGCATCAAACGATAAGCAATTGATATTAAACAATATTACAGACAAAAACCGCAACAAATGGGGTATTTTCCCGCATGCAGCGGTCGAGAGGTTGCCATGAAAATTCACATTCCGAACGGTTTCCTTAAAACCCCAAAACCCAAAGACCAATACCCCGCGCAGAGGCGCCAAGACGCCGAGTGAAAAAGACTCTGACGGTCGGGAGCCCATCACCAATCAAAGGCAATCACACGGTACTCACACAAACTCTTTTATTCTTAAAAGGCTGCGATGACCACGCCGGCCCCGACAGCAATCTGGTAAATGATTTGCGTAAGATCCTTGGTTATTCTCAACCAGGGATATTTTTCAATCTTTCGGGGCACGATAACCGTATCCCCGGGCGCCAAATCCATTGAAGCAAAGCCTCCCATGGTCCACCTGTAATTGTCCGAATCCCATGAGGCCATGCCACCCCATCCGGTCTGGCTCTTGCTGATGACCGTGCCGTTGGCCTTGACCACATAGATCTGCCCCTTCTCGGCATTCTCCGTGACGCCTCCCACCCGGTTCAGGTAATAGCGCAGGGTCTTGTCTTTTTCGACCAGCAGCGCCGTCGGGTTAAAGACCTCCCCGAGGACATTAACGGTATCCGATCGTTTGGGCACGATGAGACGATCTCCGGGCCGCAGCTCAAAGTTGTAGTCGGAGGAAGGGAGCACGAGCACTTCATCCAGATCGATGACCATTCGGCCGGTGGATCTGGCCTTTTTGAATTTATTCAGCAAATTTTGCTTGGCGGTCATGGTCTGCTGAAGGATTGCGGTCTGGTCCTTGTCCAGGGCCGATTCCGAAGACATGGCGCCCATGGCCAGGATATCCTGTTCCAGATTGCCGATGTATTCCTGCAGGCGTTTATCCTGAAGGGCCTTCACCGACTCCCGTTGGAAAACCGCGCCAAAGGGGTAGGCCGCCGCCGTCAAACCGCCGGCCCGCTCGATGAGCGAGCTGATCCGCTCCCCCTCGGAAAAGGCGTATTCCCCGGGGAATAAAAATTCCCCGGCTAAATGGATCTTTCGCGTGAGGGCCTGGCGGTATTGGGGGATCTCCCTGACATGAATCATGTCATTCTTTTCCAGCGTAATATCGTCCCTTTGGTTTCCCGTCATGGCATTCCGAGGGGAAAAGTCGATTTTTATGGTCTCCGTCCCCGTTTCTCCCGGCACAATCCGACTCAGGGTCGCCTTTTCCTGAAAGGCCTTATCCGCCAGATTCCCGGCCTTGAAAATCAAGTCCTTGATGGTCATGCCCTTGAACAGGGGATAGGTTCCGGGGCTTCGGACAGCCCCTTCGATAGTGACCACGGGTTTTTCCCGCTTGTCCCAGGTATTGTATATGATGACCCGGTCCATGTCCTGAAGCGGGCGGTCCTCCTTGCTATTCCCGGTAAGCAGTGCCCCCAGATTGAAGGAGAGGATCTCCGGGTGGAGGTCCGGGGGCATCATCCGGACGATCTCGCCTTGTTGAAGATAGGGCTCGGGGAGGAGATGCTCGTAGGAGGGGATCAGGTCCCGGAGCCTCATGCCGGGCTTGAGCTCGTATTCCCTGGGATATTTGACGTGCCCCTCGAGGTAGACGACCTGCCTGAGCCTTTTGTGGACAGGATAGATGCGGACCAGATCAAAATCTTTGAGGGGCGTTTTGAGAGGATCGACCAAGCCGGTACGGGACGGGTCCAGATTAAAACTCTTGACCACCCTCCGCTGATGGCCCGATATCCTTTCCAGCACTACATTCTGGAGATACCCGACGGGTAGGATGCCGCCTGCAAGATCGATAAGATCCGCGATGGTCTCCCCCCCCTTGAGTTCATAGATAGCCGGGCGCTTGACGCATCCCGCAATGCCCACGGCAGGACCTATAACCGGGATGAAGACGGTATCCCCGGGTTGAAGTCGGATATCCTGTGTCTTGTTCCCTTTGGAAAAGAATTCATAGAGGTCGATGTCCTTTTCCGACGACCCGTTTCGAAAGACCTTGATATTTCTGAGACTACCCGAACGACTGGGTCCGCCTGAAGCGTAGAGGGCCGTAATAACGGTGGAAAGAGCGCTCACCGAGTAGGTCCCCGGATTGCGGGCCTCCCCTACCAGAAAAATATCCACGGACCGAAGGGCATCCATGGTAAGGCTCATGTCAAAATCGGGATAGTACTCGAGGAACTTATGATAGAGGTGTTTTTTCAGTTCTTCAAAGGTCAACCCGCTTACATTGATCGTCCCCAACCGGGGTACGACAATCTTTCCGTCCCTGGTGACCTTGACCTGATAGGCCTGCTCGGCCTTTCCCCACAGATGGATCGTGAAGGCGTCCCCCGGGCCGATCACATAATCCTCCCCCACCGGGACGTTGTTGACCGGGGAAAACCCTGAAATGTCATTGCCAAAAAAATTATACCCGAATTGCCGCAATTCACCGGATATCCCCGAAGGAAAATTTCCGGAGAGGATTTTCTCGATACCTGAGGGGCCCTCTGCGGTCTTTGATACCCGGGCCTGAATCTCTTGGGAATCGGTTTCACTCAGTCGTTCAAGAGCCACGGCCTTGGCCGCGAGTTCTCCTTCCGGTTGTGCCATCGCGCGGATATTGAAGAAAAAAAAGGAAGGGACAAGGAGGATGAAAAGAATCCCTGTACGAAAAGCCAGGGCATTTCGCTTGTTCATAGGATCAAGCCTCTCTTATTGCTGCCTTTTTGTCCTGCGGTTGGCAGCTATTTTTGCGGAAATCCCCGTCAAACGTGTACCAAACGACTAGGGGAAGCCTTGATCGCCAAATGTGTTTCTCAGTCATCTAATGATGGGATGGGGAAAGCGGATATGACAACAAAGACCGTCCTGGAGTGTCAAATTGAGGGAGGTGGTTATTGAAACATAACGCTATTTACGAAATAATACCCTTAATACCCAATAAATAGATTTTCGTTTGAGATCTGAGCTTTGGCTTTTGGTTCGTGCCGGCTTGCTCGCCTGACCGCACCGCATGCGGTATCTCCGACATGCGGTCTCTTCGACCGGAACAGTTCACCAGGGATCATTTCCTCATGAAATATAAATGGAACATCGCCATGAGGCCGAAAAGAGGACTTATCCCGCTGGACCCTCTATTCCGGAATTCCCGGTGAATCCGTGCTGACGGAGCCGGTTGTCTTCGACCTATCGCCTTCTGAACTGCGGCGAGAGGGGCCATGTTTTCAAAGTTTTAATAAAAAGGTGGCGACAAAGGCTCACCCTTCTTTGTCTCCACCTCATGAACTGGGATTCAGCAAAAAGGCCGAAGGGTTTTTCCCCTAAGCGACGCCTAGTGGTGGGCTGTCGTAGTCGTGCTGTCACCGCCGGAACCTGCAGCAAGTGCAAGCCCGGCAACGGCTGCGCCGGCTGCAATCCCGACCAGGGTCATCGTGCTCAATCCGGTTGTCGCACCGACGCCAGCCAATCCACCCGCTGCGGCCCCTTCGGTCGTCGCGGTCCCCGCCGGCGCCGTGACGGTTCCTTCAAGCGGAACATCGCCAGGGACTTTTTCCGCCGCAATGGTCATGGAAGGTGAAATTGGAAGCAGGGTGAAAGAAAGGAGCAAGACAATGATTCCAATTTTTGTTTTCGTCCCAAAGACATTTTGCTTCATAAAACTTCCTCCAGAGCTTCTGTAATTATTATGTTTTTCAGATCCACTCAACCGCAGATCCATGAACACGATAGGCCCCCCAAAAAACACGTTGAGACTTCTATCATAAACTTCAAGGAGTTTGCAAGTATTTCATGAAAAATTCAGATTATCACCAAAGGCCATTTTTCGACCCAGACAGTCAATTAAAATCGTTGTGCCGAGCGATGCCACTCAGTCTTTCAGACCACCCATTTTGTTCCTCAAAGCACAGGGCATGAGATCCCTGGCGAACTCGAAGAGTGTCTTCCTATGGGATACGGTCGCCGCGACATCCCTTGTCCATGGGGCAATCCGGTAGCGATACATCTTGGGGGAATCATGTGGCAGGAACATTCTCGCAGGCAGGCTCACATAGATGCCCTTATCATTGTAACCTCTGTTGAAGCCCGAAAGGTCATCCGTATCCGTAAAACTGTGCCACAAGCCGACAACGGCACCCGTGTCATATTGTCTGCCGACATCAAACAACCACCCCACATCGCCGGCAAGGTATCGGCCGTATCGGGCATGAACGGTCAGATTCAGGTCTTCGAAATAATAATACAGGTTGCCCAGAAAGGTGTGCCGGTTGAAATCCATGAGGCTGAATTGGGTTTCAGATTCCCTCTTTCTGACCCAATCAGCTTCGAGGCCGAGGGCCAGGTTGCCGTCGCCGATGAATTTGAGAATCTCGCCCCCCAAACCGGCATACATTCTCTCAAGATATCCGACAGTGATCCGCCCGAAGATTCTCTCTGAAATGCGAAGCGTCTGATCCAGGCCCAATTGTTCAAAGGAATAATCCCGGCCTGAATATTTCCATGAATCACTCCTGACGGCATCCGGGGGAGGCTCGTTGCTGGAAGAGATATTCGAATAAAAGGGGATATCATATCGGGCAAAGGCCTCAGCCCCTTTCCACAGGCTCGCCGTGGCATAGGGTTTTATCCCCACTCGACATTTGAAAAAACCGGAGGGATCATTTAAATAGGTCTCGAAGTCGGGCTTGACACCGTACGACACCTGCAATTTCTTATCTCTGCCCGCCCTGACCGTGTCCCGGCTCTTTCCATAATCTTCTGTGACGGTTTCGATCTCCACAAGTTTCGGTAAGATATCCTCGCTGATTTCTCCAAAGAGATATTTTTCCAGATGATCAGGATTCACGGAGACCCTTACAAGGGGAATCCCCCGCCGTTTGGCTATGGCCGTCAGTTTCTTGGTATTCGACGGGGCATGGAAAAGGAGTATCCGCAGCACCCTTCCAATGGCCTTTTGCTGAGACAGATATTTATTATTGACAAATTCCGCAGTCAGATCCCTGCCGTCCGTATAGACCGACACATTTTCAAAACCGACATCATGAACAGCGCTATGGATCTTTTCGATCATCTGCCGGGTGTCTCTCTCTTCAAACGGCCTTCTATCCACCGACACCTGAGGCGGCGGATCCGCTTTGTGAGGAACAACGGGTTTTCCCAACTCGGCGTTGACGCTGACTTGCATGCCCAGGGTGTCTCCGCGTTGGCAGGAGACTCCGACTTCAATTCCCGGAAGAACTTTGACTCTCATGCCGACATTGACAGGATATCTTGCCCCTTCGGGCACCCCCCTGGCCGACCGGGAGTCCATTTCGTATTCGATGGGATTGTATTCGGCCATCAACTGCAGGCGCTCATTCAAGGTCCATTCGATACCGCCGAACAGGCCGATTTCACCCAAAAAGGGCAGGGATTCATCCGGGTCTCCCAGGCGACCTCTTCCGAATCCAACCGTAAAATCAAAGGGAAAGAGCTGACGGCTGAAGACAAGGTACTGGGCCTCGAAGAGCTTCGTGCCATGAAAATCTTGAAATCCGACGGCGAGTGCCGGAAACCATTTGGACTCCGCCAGGATCTGGTATTTTAAATCAAAGCCCTTGTCCTTATTTGATCCGTAATCTGATCCGAGACCGGAAGGGATATTGGTAATTTGAGTCACCCGACCACTGGCCTCCAGGCCCGGAAACACCCCCATTGCACCGGTGAACCACCTGTAGGGAAGGGCCTGACAGACGCCGAACCTTATTACCCCGTCTTCCAGGATTCGGGCATTGGGAATCTCCATAAGGCCCGTGCCTCCCCAATTGGCGGGATTGTTGAAGGGCGACTCAAAGGATGAGGCCGGGACGGCCGAGAAAAACACGAGGAAGGAAATACATGCCGAAAGGTGAAAAACATATTGTAGGCGACCTCGTGTCCATAAACTTTTAACTCTTGAAAAACTCGATTCATCAATGTGTTTTATCATTTCAACCGACAAGAAAAATACGCTTACCAACACCCAAACTGCTACAGGTTATTGACTTGATGCCCCACTCATGCAATAAAAATTGCCTTGGCTTTAACAGAGATTTATCCAAAGATCAATAAATATAGATTAGGGTCGGATGTTGAAAATACGAACGCTTAAAGGGATATATCGAACAGTCATCCTTTTTCTACTTCTCGCAGTTTCCCTGTTTTTTATTCGATGCGCCACCGACCAGGTAGCCCTGGAACTGGCCCATTACGTGAACCAGGATATCCTCGACATTTCGGAACTGGAAAAAACCTCCCTGCATAGATACGCCCTGGTCACGGGGGCCAACTACACAAGTGACGAAGAACTGTATAAAACGCTGAAGCAAGATGTCGTTCCCGTTTACGGAAGATTTCTGACCAAGTTGAGGGACATTTTGCCTGAAGAGCCGGAAATAAAAAAACTGCACAAATTTTATCTTCGCGGAGCGGAGTTGCTCTATGGCGGCTTCAAAACAAAGATGTTTGGCCTTGAAACGAATGATGTCTTCGTCATTCGAGCCGCCAACGAAAAGATTGAAAAGGGCCGAGTCGAAACCGAGCATTGGCGAAAGGAATTGGACCTTGTCGCCGAGAGGCACGGCCTTAAAAAGCGTGGGGAATAAAGGTCTAATGCGAAAATATTATGGCTAAGCTCAATAAAGTTATTTTTGCCTGTCAAAACTGTGGACACCAGTCCCCCAAATGGCTGGGGCGTTGCCCGGACTGCGGGCAATGGAATTCCCTTGTGGAAGAGAGGTCTGAATCCCCAGCCAAAAGGGGCATATCTTCCCATGGAAACCAACCCCAGCCCATCGATGCCATTTCCCTTGACCCGGAACTCAGGCTGCAGACCGGTTTGGTCGAGTTCGACCGCACATTGGGGGGAGGACTGGTTCCGGGTTCACTGGTACTGATCGGGGGAGATCCCGGCATCGGAAAATCCACACTCATCCTTCAGGCCATTAGCAGGCTTTCCGAAAAGGGACTCAGGTCTCTCTACCTTTCCGGAGAGGAATCTCCCCAGCAGATAAAGCTGCGCGCGGATCGCCTGGCCGTCCATTCGAACAACCTCTTCGTGCTGACCGAGACCTGCATTGAGCATCTGATCGAAAAAATGGACCGGCTTGAACCGGAGCTCCTTGTTGTGGATTCCATTCAGACCGTTTATACGGACGGACTGCCTTCGGCCCCCGGAAGCGTGGGCCAGGTGAGGGAAGTGTGCTCGCGGCTCCTGGGTCGAGCCAAAGAGACGGGTGTCCCGATCTTTCTCATCGGCCATGTCACCAAGGACGGAGCCATTGCAGGGCCGAAGGTGCTTGAACACCTGGTGGATACGGTCCTTTACTTTGAGGGTGACACTTCCCATGCCTTCAGGATCCTGCGCGCCGTCAAGAACCGTTATGGTTCTACAAATGAGATCGGGGTCTTTGAAATGAAGGATACGGGCCTTCAGGAGGTAAGCAATCCCTCAAGTATCTTTCTCGAGGAACGGCCCGAAAAGGCCTCCGGGTCCGTGGTCATTCCCTGCCTCGAGGGAACGCGACCCGTACTCGTTGAAATCCAGGCACTGGTCGGCCCCAGCCCCTTGGGCATGCCCCGCAGGACGGCAATCGGGGTGGACCACAACCGTATCTCTCTTCTTGTTGCCGTATTGGGAAAGAGAATGGGCATTCAAATGGGGGACCAGGATATTTTCGTGAATGTGGCGGGCGGACTGAAAGTGGATGAACCGGCCGCCGACCTGGGCATCGTCTCGGCAATGATTTCCAGCTTTCTGGACAGGCCTGTGGAAAAAGGATTGGTTCTTTTCGGGGAAGTCGGCCTTGCGGGAGAAATACGCGGCGTCAGTCAACCCGTATTGAGGCTCAAAGAGGCCCGCAAAATGGGCTTCTCCAAATGTATTCTTTCCAAAAGCAATATGGAGGGGATAGGTAAAGAGAACGATATGGAACTCGTGGGCCTCGATTCGATAAACAGTTTAGTGGAAACCCTCTTTGAGTGACTCTTTGGTTTTTTGAAACGCATGCAGCTATCGATGGGTCATGACCCGGGGCCCTTATTTTTTCAACCCGCTAAACTCATCCCTGTTTTTTTAGGCTTCAAGCTGAGATCCTTTTTGTAGGTGCCCCCACCCGATATCTCAAAAGGAATTTCTATTTTTCTATATCCCTTGGCCTTTACCTTTAGTAGCCATTTCCCGTCTTTGAAATTAATCATCTCATAATACCCGGAGGCATTCGATTTCGTTGATCTTTTTTCCCCTCCTTTGCACCTCACCTCGACATTTCTGAGGGGTTTTTTCGTGTTTTCATCCGAGATAATGCCATATACCGCGGTCAAGTTGGGGGGCGGCCCGCCTGTATATTCATCGGATCCGATAATATCCGAACGGCTGTCATCCTCCTCCTTTGCCCGGTACATCTTGGTCTGCCCCTCAAAAATAACCCCTTCGTCAATGACCACGGCGGGGGATTGAATATTACCGAAGACCTTACCCGGTGCCCGAATATCCACTCTCTGATCGGCGACGATATTGCCGTGAACCTCTCCCCGGATGACAATGTAGGACAGGTGCATATCGGCTTCAACCATCCCCTCTTCGCCGACGATAAGATTTCCCTCAGCCTCGATCTCACCCTTAAAATGCCCATCGATCCGAAGGCTTCCGTTGAAACACAGCTTGCCCTCAAAGGCCGTATCTTTGCCCAAGAAAGTGACCACCTGTTCATTCTTTTTCATGGCATTCGCCTCTCCACCTTCAGGTGATATTCAAAAGTAAAGAAACCTGGCCCTGAGGACCAGGCTTTGGATGCACCCCAAGGGGGGGACAAGAGTTACAAGTGACTAAAGTTGAGGTATCGCTCCGCGACCTTGACCGCCCGGAGTAATGGAAAAACACACCTAACGGGTAAGGCAGCATGCCATGACCACCATTTCAAGAATTCCACGGCTGCCTTTCATTTTCCCAATACTCCGATCCTCCAATCCCGCTAAAGACGGGATCTCCGACTCTCCAAGTCATTTTTTCGGCAAAGTCTATTGTCTCTACCCGGTCCCTAATCCCGCCAGACGACCATTTCGGACAAGGGGGCTCTTTCAGACCTCGATTTATTGACAGGTGCATCCGGATCGCGGTAACCCACAGCAACACCGATGACCACCTGTTTGTCTTCAGAGAGGTTCAACTCCTCCCTGATCTCCTCATCAAAGGCGGTGATCAGCCCAATGGGACAAGTCCCCAGACCCATGCCATACGCGGCGAGAACAAAATAGCCGACGATAATCCCGATATCAGTAAGGCGGGCATTGGAAAAAATCCGGTCTATTGAAAGGATGACGGCCGTTGGTGCACCGTAAAAATTGCAACTTCCCTCATTGATAAAACCCTGAAAATTTGTCTCCTCAGGCAAATAGGGAAGCATGCTGTCGAGGAGATCTCTCTGCCGATCCACAAAATACTCAGGCAATGCCCTCTTGGCGCCGGGTGCGCAAGAGATGTTCCTCTCCCTCATCCTCTTGACCAGAAGTCTGCTGAGTCTTTTTTTCTCCTCACCCGATACGACCGTTAACTCCCAGGGCTGGATATTGATCGCAGAGGGTGCCTGGGCGGCCAGGTTGAGAAGTCTTTCAAGGATTTCCCTTGCCAGGGGCTTGTCAAGAAAGGCCCGGGTACTCCTTCTTTGCAAGATAGCTTCAAAAAGATCCATAGTCTTGTTCCCTTTTATCGTAAATACCCCGCCTGAAAAACTTCCATCCCTTGCCGAGCCTGGAATTTTTTAGAAAGGATAATTCATGGCATTGTAGAGGGAAAAGGCGTTTTTATCAACGTAAATTCCTTTCCCTGATCCGGGCTGCAAGGAGAAACGAGTGCCTGCCCGCCCTCCTGAGTCGGGTAAACCTCCGTCGGGTCTGGCAAACTCCGGCGGGAAGCTCTTTCCGGCGATGCACGTGGCAGAGGATGCCTTGATCGTGGATTTAGAGTCCTTCGTGCCCCTTGCCAAAGGAAAAAAATTAGATTATAAGGGAAAAAGAAAGGAGCAGAACTATGATCAAAGTCACTTGTTTGGGAGCAGCCGGCTCGGTTACCGGGTCCTGCTATCTCGTTGAGAGTTCCCGGGGGAAAAAAATCCTTGTTGATTGCGGACTCTTTCAGGGTGGAAGACAGATGGAAACACGAAACTGGGAGGAATGGCCCTTTGATCCGAAAACCATTCAGACCCTTTTTCTGACCCACGCCCACATTGATCACAGCGGGAGGATTCCAAAACTCGTCAAGGAGGGGTTCAAGGGAAAAATTATCACATCTCCTCCCACGGCCGAACTTTGCTCTATCATGCTTCTAGACGCGGCTCACATTCAGGAAATGGATGCCGAATGGCAGACCCGTAAAAACAAACGACAATCAAAAGCGCAAATCGCCCCCCTTTATACGACAGTGGATGCCGAGGCCAGTCTAAAATTCCTCTCCCCCATTGAAAGAGACAAAATCGTCGAAGTTGAACCGGGCATCAAGGCCAGACTGAGAAACGCGGGACACATCCTGGGCTCGTCCATACTCGAACTCTGGGTTGAAGAAGAAGGAGAGTCGATCAAAGTCGTCTTTTCCGGAGATATAGGGAAAAAAGATCAGTTGATTGTAAAAGACCCTCACGAAATTTTCGATGCCGATTATCTTTTCATTGAATCGACCTATGGCAACCGACTGCATCGTTCCGCTGAAGACAGCAAAAGGGAACTCCTTGAAGCCATAAATTTCAGTGCATCCAATGGTGAAAAAGTCATGATTCCCGCCTTCGCCGTGGAAAGGACCCAGGAAATCCTTTATATACTGGGAGAATTCTACCGCCAGGGCCTCCTCCCCGACATCCCCATCTATCTGGACAGCCCCCTGGCCATCAAGGCCACGGAAATCTTTCGCAAAAACAAGAAATACTACGATGAAGAGGCCACGGCCATTGTGGATCAAGGCTTTGATCCCCTGGATATGCCCAATCTTCGTTTCACGACGAACACCAAAGATTCCATAGCCATCAACGAAACGTCGGGATCCGCCATTGTCATTGCCGGGAGCGGCATGTGCAATGCGGGTCGGATTAAACATCACCTGAAGCATAACCTGTGGCGTGACGGTGCAAGTCTCGTTATCGTCGGGTTTCAGGCCCAGGGAACCACCGGTCGAAGGATTGTCGAAGGGGCAAAGCAGATCAAGATCTTCAGGGAAAACATAACCGTCAAGGCAAAGGTCTTCACAATCGGTGGTTTCTCGGCCCATGCCGACCAGAAAGACATCATCGAATGGGTCAACCACTTTGAGAGCAGTCCCCATGTTTTCGTCGTCCACGGGGAGCCCTCCGCCAGCGATGTTTTGGCTCAAAAAATCCGGACAGATTTAGGCCTGTCGGTCTATATCCCGAAATGGAAGGAAACCCTGATCCTCAAGCCGCGAGAAGTGGCCTTTGAGGCTCCGACCGTCGAGGAAGCCCATCCGGATTACGGCACCTTGATGTATAATGCCATTATCGATCTGGAAAAGGGACTTGACAAGGTCAAGAAAAAAATCAAGGCTGAGGCCGCACAAGAAAAAATCGGAGAAGACGAGGTGGATCGCCTCAAATATATTGAGGAGGAACTTCAATCCATCCTGAACGAAATTCACGGGTGATAATTTCGGCCGATGAGATCTCAAAGTATTTATTGTTTAGCGGAGAAGGCGACACAACCCACTGGCCTCTTTTTGTCCCCCCAAACCCTTTTCAGGTATCGGGGAAATCATCTTCGCCATCATTCATGTAGGCCCGCTTTTTTGAAAGCCGCCTCAAAAAGCCCAGCATGAGGATAACGCCTCCAACAAAAAAGAGGACTTCATAGAGATTGTTGGCTAGCCAGGTGAACCAGGTCAATCTCGCCTTCAAATGGTGTAACCATTCTGTCTCGAGTTCATCGAAAGAGATGGAGAGGCTTAATTTTACGGCGTGTTCGATATCATGGTCTTGTAGTTGCCTAAGGACTGCAACGAGGCCCTCCCGCCCGTGTTGATCGACGATAAAATCCACAAGGCTTCTACTCTCCTGATAGGCCAGGGAAAAGGATTCTGCGTCCCCTGGAAATGTGCTGAATAGACCGCTTATGTCCAGAAGGCGACCCGTGAGGACGGCCCTGTTCAGAAGTGACTCCTTCTGTTCCAAGGCAAACTCACCGATCCCGCCGCTCACCCATTGGGCAATGCCCTCATCCAGCCACTTGGGCATTCTATCTCTTCTGAGATAACTGTGAAGAAGCAGATGACACAGTTCGTGTCGCAGGGTGACCTCGATGCTGAAAGGATCTTTGATCATCCTTGAGTGGTCGATGACTATCAGATTCTTGTGAGGAACGGCAAAGGCCACAACCAGGGAGCTGCCGGCGGCTCTTTGAAAATTCTCCCGGTCTTTAACGAGCAATATGGTCGGGTTGAAGGTGAACGGCCATCCAAAGGTCTTTTCAAGATGCGTCCTGACCGAAGGGTATAAGGTGCTGATCTCTAATGCTCCTGACCGGAGGGATTCATCGAAGAGAACAATCACATCAGGTCCCTCCAATGAGCTGATTTTTTCCCCTCCGAGGCATGCCGAAGGAAAGACGTACAGAATCAGCAAAAAAATTTTGGCTAAAGGCCTTGGCAACGGACACTCCGATACTTGATCAAGACCCAAAAAAAGCCCTCACCAAGAGATCTGCACCTGATGCGGGCTTCAAAAAAATTTTTGAAGAGTCTCTATTTGACGGTCTCTTTTAGGGCTTTTCCGGCAATAAACTTTGGCACTTTTTTTGCTTTGATCTTGATCTCTTCTCCCGTTTGAGGATTGCGTCCCTTTCTGGCCTTTCTCTTTTCCACCTTGAACGTGCCAAACCCCACCAGCGTCACGGCATCCTTCTTTTTCAATGCCTTGGTGATGCTTGCGAAGACCATGTCCACCGCCGCCTGGGCTTCCTTTTTGGTGCTTACAACCTTGGCAACCTCATTGACCAGATCTCCTTTGTTCATAACTCCTCCTTTCGGTTAATGTGGTTCAGGGATAAAACACAAATTTGATGGAACACTAATAGATCCAAGTGCAAATTTCAACAATAAAATAGCGCTGAAAGCCTTTTTATACGGTATTTTCAGCGTTTTTTGTGCTCGGAAACGCCGTTTTCGAGTGAAAATTCACCTTCAAATCTTGCATCCCTCCGCAGAGCCGCTTTCACGGCCTCGGCGGCTTGATCGAAGACAGGTAAGACTGTCCGGAACAGGCCTCCCTGAAGGGCCTGTTTAGGCATACCCCTTCGAAAATTCTTTGTTCACTATCCGGTGATCTGATATGCTGATTTTTATGAAACCTGGAAGCCGTCATGATATTACACTGAAAAGCAGCGTTCCAATGGTCAAAAATCTTGGAACCCCCTATACCGAAGCAGCATTCAGGCTTGGGTGGAACAAAAATCTTGAGGAAACGGCCATTGCGGCCCGGAAAAGCCATGACTGCACATGACGCTAACAACAAGATGAAAGGCCTCCTCCGACAGTTGGAGACCCTGAAATCCTTGCTCGTTGCATTTTCCGGGGGGGTCGACAGCACCTTTCTTCTAGCCGTAGCACATCAGGTTTTGGGAGACAGAGTGCTGGCTGTAACGGCGGTTTCCCCTCTCCATCCTTTGAGGGAAAGAAAGAGTGCCATCCGATTTGTCGAGGAACGGCACATTATGCATAGAGTCCTACAATCCGACGAAATGGAACGGCCCGAATTCCTGGCCAACGGACCGGACAGGTGCTACTGGTGCAAACATGCCCTTTTTCTCCGGTTGCTGAACTTTGCCGAAAAAAAAAACATTGAATCAGTGGCCCACGGCGCAAACTTCGATGACCTCGATGACTACCGGCCCGGGTCTCAGGCCGCGCGTGAATTAGGCATTATCGCCCCCCTCTATGATGCTTGCATGACCAAGGAGGACATTCGCTTTCTTTCCAGGAAAATGGGATTGCCGACGTGGAATAAACCGGCTCTCGCCTGCCTGGCCACCCGGATTCCCTACGGAGAACCGGTCACCGAACAAAGACTTCAGATGGTGGAAAAAGCAGAGGAGTTTCTGCTGGCCGAAGGCTTTAGACAATGCCGTGTGCGGCACCACGGGCCGGTGGCCAGAATCGAAGTGGAACAGGGTGAGATCCAAAAAATCTGTGATGGGATGTTAAGAAAAAAGATTGTCGATCAATTTCGAAAAATCGGGTTTCTTCAGGTGGCTGTTGACCTGGAGGGATATTCATCAGGAAGCATGAACCGGGGGCACACCGGCAAGGAGTAAAGAATCCGGGTTTGGAAGACCAAAATTTTGACAGCGAATAAGAAGGACACCCTATTTTAACTGCTACTCATCCAAAAACGCTCATTCCCGGATTTCGCTTGATAGCTGATCGCTTCATCTGAAAATGATATATTTGTGGATGGACGCTAACGGCAGCGACAAAGGAGGTATTTTGTGAACCATAAGGTCATATTGAACGATGTTTTCAAGGGATACACCCTTGATCAGGACAAGACATTACCGCCCGAAGAGACCGTCAGGCGATTCAAAGAAAAGCTCAAAAAGGTCAATCTGGATATTCTTGAAGGCACGGCCAGGATCGATAGCGGTAGACTGGGCATCCCGGTCTTTTTCAGCCTGTGTGGGAAAGACGCCGAATCGGTCATCGGAGCGAGCAAACAAATGGGAAAGGGAGGCACTCCCCAACAGGCCGAGGCGAGCGCCGTCATGGAACTGGCCGAGAGATTCAGTTTTTTCAGCTTTGGAGAAAACCCGAACAATTTCATGATTGAAAAATACCGAAACCTGAAAGACCACGTACTCCCTTTTGAATCCATCGCTCGCTCAGTCCACGACAATTCAATGGATTCCGATAAGGCTAAAGAGATCTTTTCTTCCCTCCCCTTGAAGTGGACCTGGGGGTACAACCTCACCCGTGATCGGGAGGTCCTGGTGCCATTCGACTGGTTCTACACCATCAACGAATACAATGGCTCCTCGGCGGGCAATTGCAAGGAAGAGGCAATTTTGCAGGGGATGTGCGAGGTCGTGGAAAGGCATGTTTCCTCTATAATAAGCCGAAATACGACGAAAACGGACGCCTTGAACCTCGACTCCTCCACAGACCCAATGGTCTTAAAAATGGTTGACCTATATAGGAAGGCGGGTGTCAGGTTATACGCCTCCGATTTCTCACTCGATACCGGCATCCCCACCGTGGGTGTTCTCGCCTATGACCCTTCCACCTTCCCCGGGAAAAGCGAAATCGTCTGGACGGCCGGGACTACTCCCAATCCTGAAAAAGCCCTGAACCGAGCGCTGACGGAAGTCGCCCAGCTGGCAGGCGATTTTGATACCCGATCCAGCTATGTTGCCAGCGGTCTTCCCAAGTTCAAGAATCTTGACGAGGCCCGCTTCATCACCCAATCCAAAAAAGAAAAGGGGATCTTCGCATTACCGGATCTATCAAATGACAACATCAAAGTTGAAATTCAAAACTGTCTTTCCGAATTATCCCGAATAGGCATGGAGGTGATCGTTATAAACATCATGCATCCTGAACTTGGAATCCCGGCCTTTTACACCATTATTCCGGGAGCCCATTTCAGAGAAAGAGCTGCGGGAACCGGTGTGGGGATGTTCGCGGCAAAGATTCTCACAGAAAATCATCCCGCGGAGCGCGCAATTGCCGAACTGGACCGAATGGACCACCTCATGCCCGGAAAATACTACATCAAATTCTTTTTAGGATCATGCCATCTCTCATTGAACCAGCCGGAAAAGGCGCGGAAAAACCTTGAGACGGCCTTGGCCATGGATCCCCAAGACCAGGATATCCCAAGCATTTACTCCTATCTGGCTCTATGCTTAAAGGAGATGGAGAAGTACAGAGAGGCCCTTGTCGTCCTTGAAAAGGCGGAAAGCTACGATAACGAAAGAACGGATATTTACAATCTCATGGGATTCTGCAACTTCAAATTAAAAGAACACCGAAGGGCCATTGAGTGCTTTCAAAGGGTCCTTGAATTGAATCCGGGTTCGGCCATTGACTACGCGAATATTGCCAGCAATTATAGGGACATGGGAGAAAGAGACAAGGCCATGACCTATTACCGCATTGCACTTGAAATGGATCCGACGATCGAGTTCGCCAGGCAGAGTCTGGATAAACTCCGCAAGACGGGGAACGGTTAGCACTCCGAGTGAACGCCATGGATAATGGGGTTCAACGAAATCATCATCACAGTAAATTTTTCATTGAAATGTTAGGCGAGAGGGGGCCGTCATTTGTCATTCTTTATCGGTTATCAGAAAAGCCTGCAACACGCCTATTCTTCTTATCAAGGTGAAGGCGTCAGTTTAATATGGGAGGGATGAAAACACCGTTAACCACCAACTATTCATCGATGACAAATAAAGGTTCAAAGGCGTCTCCCCCGATCGGGCCGCTACTCCTTTTTTGGAGGGAAGAGATCAAATACCGATGAAGGGGATTCCACGACCTTTTGTATTTTTGTCTCGATATCCTTTTTTTCCGCTTTTTCTTTCTTCCCCCAGGCCCCCTCTATCTTCGCAACCAATTCATCCACTTCACAGGGTTTGGCCAAAAAGTCATAGGCCCCCAATTTGATCGCCTCAAGAGCGGTATCGATGGAACCGTGTCCGGTCAGGATAAGCGTCTCTGTGAACAATCCCAGCTTCTTGATCTCCCGCAGGGTTGTAATCCCGTCCTTTCCCGGCATCTTGAGGTCAAGGACGACGACGTCAAAATCTTCCTGTTCCAGGGCCTGAATGGCGGCATCACCGCTGTGGACCGCGGTTATGCGATAGGCCCTGTTCGTTAGTAATTTGGACATATTATTGGTAAAGACCACTTCATCATCGACCAACAATATTTTCGAGTCTTTCATGGTTTCATCTCCTTTCACCCTAAAACAAACATTCCCGGTAACAACACCTGCATTCTTTCACTAATCGGCCGTCTTATTCTCATCATCAACATGAAGAAAGGTCACTCACACAGCGAGTTACGGTTGAAATGCTCATAATCAAAAAGGCTTATCACGAAGACGCTTCATCGATGCCCTCCCTGGCCTCTTTCGGCGGATTGAGGGGAAGAGAAAGGACGAATTCCGTGCCCTTGCCATATTCGCTCTTGACCGCAATATCTCCCCCCAGGAGTTTGATAATGCTGTAACAGATCGGGAGGCCCAACCCTGTGCCTTTACCAACTCTCTTGGTCGTATAGAAAGGGTCAAAGATCTTCTCGATACGATCCTCCGGAATCCCGGACCCCGTGTCTGCAAAGGCTACTTTTATGATCCGGTTTTTTTCGTCATATCGGGTGCTGATATTGATCGTGCCATAGGACTTTCCTTCATGGGCGTCAATAGCATTGGTGATGATGTTTAGAGAAACCTGTTGAAGCTGCGAAGGATCCGACAGCAAAGGGGGGAGATCCTGTTGAAAATCTGATAAGAATTCAATGCCGTTCGATTTAGCATCTCTTTCCATCAGCTCTACCACTTCCTTGAGGAAGGCATTGAGATCGACCGGTTCTATGGCCGATTTGGTGCGACGGGCAAACCTGAGTAGATTTTGAGTGATACGTTTGCAGCGGCTGATTTGCAGGGCAATCTGCGACAGAGAGTCTATTAGGTGCGCCCTGAAGTCCCCATCCAGATCCGGATTTTGTCCCGCAAAATCCAGAAGGATCTGTCGCTCCGTCAGGATGATAGCGAGAGGATTGTTGATCTCATGGGCGACACCGGCAGAGAGCTCTCCGATCGAGGCCAGCTTACCGGCCTGCATCAATTGCCTGTTTAATTGATCGGCTTCGATATCGCGACGCCTGATGACTTTAACCAAATATCTAGCACTAATGATTGCCACGATACAAATGGTGAGGGCACTCAGATGAAGAAAAATCAGCGTCGCATAATTGACCGCATTGAAGGCCTCGGAATAATTCTGCTTCACGACAAGCATCCACCTGGGCTCCTTGAGCCAGGTCGTCGCCATAATTCGACGCGGTGCATCATGGCGTCCTTCTCCCCCTTTTTCCGGATCAAGGATGCGAACCTTGATTCCCTCATGGTCCGGTCCGATTGGGGAAGCGGCCGTTTCCATAATTTTACCGGCAAACCGCGGGCCGGTCTGGAAAACGCCTTCCTGATTTAGGAGATAAACCTCTCCGGTCTTTCCGATGCGTACATTTTCAACCAGGGACCGAAAGATCTCCGTATCGATCGTCGCCCTCAATATCCATTTCGTCCCATTCTCCATACGTGTAATCGCAATAATAAAATGAGGCACCTTGCGAAACCCCAGAAACATGTCGCTGATATAGAGGCCCTTTTTCATGACCTTTCTAAACCACAAGGCCCCGGAATAATCTTTATCCATCAAATCATAGGGTCCGATGTATGCCATATGTCTGCCATGTTCGTCTATCACTCCCAAGTCTGCAATAGAGGCATAGTCCTGGTTCATGATTTCAAAAACGTGGGCAAGGTTCTCAATTTTCCCCAGGTAATCTCGGGAATGGGTCAGTGCAACAAGCTGTAGTTTAGTACTCCTTTCACTCAAAAACAATTCTATAATCTTCCTGTGATGTGCCACCTCTTTCTGAAAGGTGTTCATCATCCGCTTTTTTGAAAGCCTGCTATAGTGGATATTGATACCCCATCCCACAAGGAGAAGCGGCAAAAGGGAACAGATCAACGTCAGAAAGACGAATTTACGATACAAACCGGAATAGTAAGCCTTCCCTCGCCCCTTCTCGCTATCCTGAACGGTGATTTCATTCGCTATGTTGGAAACCGGCATATTCAAGCCTGGAGTACTTTATTCAGTTTTCATCCGGAAGATTTCCCCGTGATCACTTTCGAAGAGTTCCATCCGCGAACACCGTCGACTTGATGGATATTAGCTCAAGTTATATGCCAAAGGCCAGGAGAAAGAGGGGGTTGCTGTGTCACAAAGTAGATTCTCTTTGATCTTTAAGGTGAAAATCCCTATAGTACGGATTCGAACAATTATCGCCCGGGTCTGGGAGGTTCATTGAAGACATGCCTATCATCTTTGTAGGTTCCACCGGTGATGGGGCCGGCCACAGCCTTGTTACGTGGGCATTGGCTCGAAGGCTCATGGAAAAAGGATTGAAAGTGGGCTTTGTAAAGCCCTTTGGGTCTCATCCGATCCGTAAGCAGGACCTTTTAACCGACCATGATGCCTTCCTGTTCAAGGCGATACTCGGCCTTCAGGAGTCCTGCGACCGAATATGTCCCTATCCGGTCTTTGAGGAATCCTGGAGACACAAAACAACGCAAGAAATCCTGAAGGAATTAAAGTCCCTCACAAAGGAGCTCGGCAAAGGCAAAGACGTTCTTCTGATCATGGGTTCCAAGCAGATTTTCTTTGACGACGCCCCCTTTCCATTGCCCGAGATATCGATTATTCCGGAACTGGGGGCTGATGTCGTTCTCATCAGCAGGTTCCGGGAGATTTCCAAGTCCATCTATTCTGTCCTTTCCCTCGCGTCCCTCCTCAAGGGCCGCATCAAGGGCATCATCCTCAACCGGGCACCATCGGACAGGCTGGAGGAAATTAACACCCGCCTGGTTCCGTCCCTCATTCAGAAAGGCGTCCCCTTGATGGCCGCCCTTCCGGAAGAACCCTTTCTTTCCTACAGAAACCTTCGGGAAATCATAGATGTTCTTAAGGGAGAAATACTCAGCGGGGCAAGAAACCTGAAAAATCCGGTGGGCGGAATGACCGTCGGGTCGTCCGATCTGACTGGACCATTGAAAATTTTTAAGCGGGTCTATAACAAGATCATTCTTCTTGAGGCCTCCCTTCCCGGTAAGACCTCGGAGAAAATTTCAGGCCCTCGCCCTATTGGGGGAATCATTCTGACGGCGGGTCGCAACCCTGCCCCGCAATTGCTGCAGGCAGCCGTTCAGGCATCCGTCCCTCTTATCAGGATAGAAGAAGATACCTTTGATGCCCTTGAACGATTGGATCGAACACCGCCCTGTCTCTCGCCGGGAGATGAAGCCAAAGTCCGTCATTTTACGGACATGTTGGATCGTGACGGTGCCCTTGAGAATCTCATCAAATCCCTGAAACTCCTCTAACAACGAGGCCGAAGGCCCCATTTTTTTACGTAAAGGCAAGCGTTAACCCAGCGTGTCCATTACAATAGTGAGAAGTTTATCAGGGGAGATGGGCTTTGACAAAAACAGATTTGCACCTGCATCAAGACCCTGGCCCCTGTCTTCATCCCTGCTTTTGGCGGTCAGGAATACGATGGGGATCTCTTTATAGTTCTCCTTTTCTCGGATTCTTCGACAGAGTTCGAAACCGTCCATTTCCGGCATGATAACATCAAGCATCATGAGATCGTAGTCGTTGTCGTCAAGTTTTTTTAGGGCCTCGACTCCCCTTGAAACGGCATCTATCTCGTACCCTTCCGGCTTCAAGAGCTCTTCGAGGGCCATCAGCACCATTTCGTCGTCATCGACAATGAGGATGTGTTTTGCCATTCATTTACTCCTTTCCCGATTCTTTGACAGGCAGGAAAACCTTCATTTCGGTCCCCTGACCGTATTCGCTAACTATTTCAATGTGCCCTTCATGGGCCTCAATAATACCGAAGCAGAGAGAGAGCCCCAGGCCGGTGCCCTTTCCCACAGGTTTTGTCGTAAAGAAGGGTTCGAGGATCTTATCCAGATTCTCTTTCGGAATGCCCATCCCGGTGTCCTTCATCGACACCACCACCCAGCGTCCCGTGTCGTCCTCTGTAAAATAAGAAGAGATGGTCAGGGCCTTGGAACCTTCTTTTTCTTCCATGGCATCCCTTGCATTTGAAATAATGTTGAGAAAGACCTGCTCAAGTTGACTTGAATCCCCGATAACCTTTGGCAGGTCTTCACCCAGATGACGCTTGATGGCGATACTGTGGTTGAGCAATTGTTGTCCGGTGATCATCAGGGCGTTTTCTATGGGTTGGTTGACATCGACGACCTGAAATTCAGGCCTTGTCTGCCTTGAAAATTCCCTGAGATGGTCCACGATCATTCCTATGCGATTATTGCATTTTTTAATAAGGTCAAGTCTTTCCCGCTCGGGGCAGTCTGGTTTGAGGTTTTTCAAAATAACATAGAGGATCGTCTGGGAGGCCATGAGCGGATTATTGAGTTCATGGGCGACTCCGGCTACGAGTTCTCCTAGTGCCCTCATTTTTGAGGCCTCAACCAGGCGGGCCTGCGTCGTCTTTAGTTTGGCCTCCAGAAGTTTTTGACTCGAGATATCTTTGAAGATGCCCGCCGTTCCAATGACTTGCCCTTCCTCATCCCTCACCAGAAAGAGTGAATTCAGGATGACCAGGGTGTCGCCGTCCTTTCTTCTCACCTCCATCTCATAGTTTTCCGCCCTTTCACCCGCACGCAAGAGGCCCATTACATCCCTGGCTTCCTGAATACCTCTGACATAGACAAGAGAGATGTGTTTTCCCAGGACCTCCTCGCGGCGATATTTTATCATCTCCTCCATCGCCAGGTTCATATAGGTAATCTTACCTTTGAGATTTGTGGTTACGATACCATCGACCGAGCTTTCCATAATATTTTCGAGGAATTCTTTGGTTTCACGCAACTCTTTTTCGAGATTTTTTCGCTGGGTGAGGTCACGAATAATTTCCAGGAATCCTGTGGTCCGGCCCGAAGGATCCTTTATGGCGGTCACGGTCGTGTGGGCCGGAAACCGCATGTTGCCACGGCGAAGTCTATTCATGTCCAACTCGCACAGGCTTTCACCCCTTGTACGTTTGGACATGAGGGTGGGAACCCCTTTGGCCCTGTCCTCGGGCGTGATAGTAAGGCTGATATTCTCTTTGTTGACGACCTCTCCCTTCTTCCATCCAAAGAGTTTTTCGGCACCCTTGTTGAATTCGATAATTTTCCCATGAAAATCGAGGGCGATGATTGCATATTCGGTGGCACTGTCAAGAATACTGTTCAGGAATCGAGAGATATCGCGGTATTTTTCTCTGGACTCCTTGAGCTCCTGGGTCCTCGCCTCCACGATCTTTTCAAGGTTTGAGGTGTAATGCTGGATCTGGCCGATCATTCTGTTGAAAGATGTCCCCAGAACGCCGATCTCATCACCCCCGCGAATCTTGACCCGTTGGGAAAGATCCCCTCCCACCATTTTGGTGGTGACCTTGGTCAATTCATAAATAGGCCTCGTCAGTACCTTCGAAAGGGTCAGAGTCAGAAAAAGCACCAAAATCAGTCCCAGCATTACGATAATCCCGATAAATCGCTCAGTCTCGCTCAAGTCACGATAGATCTCTTCCTCATAGGTCCCTGCCGCGATAATCCAGTCCCACGGCTTGAAATACATGTATTTATGAATTTTTTGACGCGGTTCCTTCTCTCCCAACTCGGGATTGACCCAAGGATATCGTATGGTGCCCACTTCTCCTTCGGAAATAAGCATGGATTCCCGAATCATGGCACGGATATATTCGTAGCCCGAAGAGTCACGGGAATCGATAATATTTTCACCCTCTTTGGCCGGGTGCACTTTCAGGATCGCCCTGCTGTCCATAATATAGACATAACCAGTGTCCCCGACCTTGATATCCTTTATCTCGGCCTTGAGAGACTCGGCGCTCTGCTCCTTGACGCCCACATAAATCGCTCCGATAATTGATCCACTGGGCCCTTTGATGGGCTCATAGGCCGTAATGTACCAACCATCCACAACATAGGCTCTTCCCCTGTATGGAAGACCGGACAATATGGCCTGGGCGACCGGACTATAGGCGGGAATGTAGGTCCCGATGGCTCTCAGGCCCTTGTGATCTCTCACATTGGTAGAGATACGCAAAAGGCGATCCCCTTCCATTCTCTGGAAAACAGTGCAGGTGCCGCCCACGAGATCCTGGACCTCATCGACAAGGGAAGTCCCTCTGGTCAGTGTGGTGTCACCCACCTTCCACAGGGGCACGGATACCGGAAACATTTCATTGGTAAATTGATCGACGGCATCGAAATGGATCGCTTCCTCCTCAACGATCTCAATGGACCCCTGATTGCGGAAAAGGACATCTCTTGCTACGTTCAGGTCAGAGATCACCTTCATCTGGACCATCTCCTGCTGGATCTTGCACATGGAATAGATATTTGTGACGAGATGCTCCAGATCTTGCTCCGATGCCCCCTTGAGGGCCTTGCCGAATCGATCTATCGCAAGGTAGGCCACACAGAGAAGAGGGACCAAGACAAGAAATAGGGTTACACTGACAATTTTTGCGCGGATTTTTAAATTACGAAACAGGGGGATGATCATTTCGATCCCTTTTTATGCTATGATTCACTGAAAAAACAGAAACTTAACATTTAAACACAAAATTATTTGGGCTGTTAAGCCTATTTTCGGTGTCGATAAAAAGGCAGGAAAGCTTAGACAGGCCTAATATTTCGGATCAGGGAAAGTGATCATGGCTCTGGGCTTTTCTACCATCCGGTACATAACCGGGGATTCCCACCCATCCCGAAGCAAATCATCATCAATTCCCAGAAGAATCCCGTCATGGATGGCCCAGCTCCGACCCCTGACGGTGTGAGCCAGTTCCTGATTACGAAACGGGGTGCTACCGTCCAGTCTGAGATAGAGCTTTCCACCGGGCTGGAACAGCTCATGGATTCGAAACATTTCTTTGTATCCGTTGCGATAACCGAAGCCAAATCTTTCATAGGTAACGGCGTTGTGATAAAAGAGGGCTTCCAGCTCGATACTCTTGATATCCAGCATTCGACAGAAAAAATCCAACACATAGATAACTTCACGGGTCAGGGACAGCCCTTTTCGAATCTGGCCGGGGAACAATCCGGCCTCCATAGCCTTTTCCTCTTCGTGGAGGTTACGTGACGCCCACCCGAAAAGGGTATCTCTTCCCTCCGTATCGATGTGTGTGCTAAACTTGCATGAATCGGGATCATTGACGATGACGAAGTCCAGCTCAATCTGAGTGAAATCAACGGTATCAGATAGTTGAAGGGAGTACAAGGGATCCTTCGACCCCGCCGGCATAATTTCCACCAGGCACGTTCTGTCCCCTTCGGGGCAAAAAAAACGGATCACTTTTTGGCCGTTTGCATCGCAAAAGGACAGGGGATCGATACCGAACCGATGATAGAGGGAGGGAGGGATAAGGATTCTGTAAAGGCCCTCCTTTTCCGATTGAGAAAGCCGACTGATTCTCTGAATCCAAGGCATCGCACACCATTTAGTAATCTATGTTATCATTAAACCATTTTCTGAATCATGTCAAAAAAAAGGGCAATGATCCTCTTTTTCCGTTCTCGAGTGGCCTCGCGATCAACCCATTGATTTGCATTTTTCGTTGACCCCTCTTTCCGGCATCTGTTAGGATTTTTAAAATTACTCCATGGCCTGCCCTATTGCCCCCTCCCCTGCAGGGGGAAAACGGCATTTGATAAGAGGATCATCTTGAAACAGCATTCAGACCACACGCTAAAATCTCTGTTCTTTTACTCGGATGACATGGGCCGCTTTGATTTCGGCCCCAACCACCCTTTTAAACCCGAACGGGCGACCAAGACCTATGACCTCTGCATTCGATATGGGGTCATGAATTATCCCTGGATGAATATCATTCGACCGCTGGCAATCGACGAGGACCGGCTCACACTTTACCATGACCCCATCTACCTCGATCTCCTTCGGGATGCCAGTCAGGGAAAGGTGAGTCTTGACATGCTTGCCCGGGGGCTGGGTACCGAAGACACCCCCATTCTCAAAGGAATTTACGAGTGGTCTCTGCGCGCCGCAGGGGCCAGCCTCGAAGCCATGCGCCGCCTTGTCAAGGGGGAAAGCCAGGTGGCGTTCAGCCCCTTGGGGGGATTCCATCATGCCATGTCGGGAAACGCCGAGGGTTTTTGCTATATCAATGATATTGTAATCGCCATCATGGACGCCTTGACAAGTCACCCGGAACTGAAGATCGCCTATATCGATCTCGATGCCCATCACGGGAACGGCGTCGAAAAACCTTTTTATGAAAACCCAAATGTCCTTTTTGTCTCCCTTCACGAAACGGGAAGACTGTTGTACCCCTGGACGGGAAACGAGACGGACATGGGCCGAGGCAAAGGAAAGGGCTATACGATCAACGTGCCCCTTGAAGAAGGAGTGGATGACGAGATCTACAACTTTGTTTTCGACGCCGTAGTGCCCCCCGTCGTCTCGTCTTTTTCTCCCGATATCATTGTGGCACAGATAGGAGGTGACACGCTTGTCTCTGATCCCCTCACGCACCTGAAACTCACCAATAACGGATACCAACGGGCTGTAAAAAAAATCTGTGCCCTTTGCCCCAACATCCTGGCCCTTGGCGGGGGAGGCTACGACATATACAAGACATCCAGGGCCTGGACCCTTGCCTGGTCTATTATTAACCGGGTAGAGCCGGTAGATGAATTCTCGGGCCTTGTGGGAGGCATGATGTTCGGGCCCGAAAGCGAGGTGGGCAGTCTTTATGACCACCCCTATGCAACCAAGGGCGAAATAAAAGACAAGGCATACGAAGAAGCACGAAGGGTTGTAGCCTATATCCACCGCGAAATTTTTCCCATCCACGGGCTTTAGGCGCGTACCCAAAAGACCATTAAAAAAATGGGTGAATTTTTGCGACTACTGTGATATAATTTAACAAAATTTTTCAAAGGATGACATTGAAATTTTACTGATCTTGAATTCTACTTGCCCGCCTAAAGGCATGTTCTTAAAGGGTGCCCTTGGATGCTGGTAATAAGTCTTTTCCTCATCGATCCTCGATTTTTGTTTTATACTCATTTAATGCAGTATCCCATTCACCTCCTCGGGTAAGCGCACCTGGAGGTTCCGAATAGGCCTTCTCTATTGAAGAAGGGATCATCAAAATTCTATTGCCGTGCACGACGACAATCTAAACATCCATGAAAGGAGAGTCATCTATGCCTAAGACGCGCAAAGAATTTTTGGAAAAGCTCATGAAACTGACCGACATTGAGTCCATCGAAAAGGCGGACCGCATTGCCCAAATTTTCATTTCCCTGATCAAGGCGCGTATCGGCGAAGATCTGTCCGATCGTATTGCAGAAACGGTGCCTGAGGATCTCGGCAAAGGCTGGCGAGCGGCATCTCTACAGATCGCGAGAAAGGAATTTTCCGGTGCGGTCACTCCGGAAGAACATGAAAAGATAAAAGAAATCCACGAAAAGGACTTTAACGGCAAGGTGAGCGGAAGTGAGCACGAAAAGGTCAAAGAGATCATGAAAAGGGATTTTGGATAAAAACATGGGGCGCTTTTCAAGCGCCCCACGTTATCAGACCATTCATGGGCACGGTCGACCCTTTTCTCTACCCCCCGATGGGAAGTACTGTTCTCCCGTAAACCTCGTTGAGGACCTGTGCAATGGAGGCATAAAAGGCGGAAAGCCCGCAGAAAATGCCTTCCCAGCCCGCCAGGATTCCAATCGCCTTGCTTCCCAGAGCATGATGGAGCGCCAGCAACCAGAAAAGTACAACCAGAGACAAGAAAACCACCTGAAGGGCCCTATTCAGTTTGAGCGTTCCGATAAACATACCGAAGGTAAAAAGCCCCCACATGAAAAGATAGCAACTGAACGACAAGCTGTTCTGGCTTACGTCCCACCAACCCATCTTTGGGAGAACCAACAGAAAGACAAGCGTCAACCAAAATAGGCCGTAAGAGGTAAAGGCTGTTGTGCCGAACGTGTTTCCTTTCTTGAATTCCATGATTCCTGCAATGATTTGAGCGATACCGCCGTAAAACATTCCCATGGCAAGAATCATCGTATCCAAAGGATAAAATCCTGCATTGTGAATATTGAGCAGGATTGTTGTCATACCGAAACCCATGAGCCCGAGGGGCGCGGGATTCGAAAGTGTTTCACCGTTACCCATATTTTCCTCCTTAATTCGCTTTGATTCACATCACGGTATTTTCAGCGGATTCCCAAGTCTCACAACAGAAAGATGGAACAAAGAAAGGCCTCAGGGAGGACTTCCCCCGGAGCAGTTTGCCCCGCGCCCCGGGAGAAGCCTATTTAAAGGAGGTGAATAATTGGCCAGCAGGCAACAAAGGAATCTTCCCGTGGCTCAACATAGAGGTCTTATTGTTCCATTTAAAACACAAAGCATGTCTTAATAGACTATTGCCTGCCCTCCACCAGTTTTTCCACCACTTCAGGTTCTGCGAGGGTAGAGGTATCACCCAGTTCGTCAATGGCGCCCTCGGCGATCTTTCTCAGGATTCTCCGCATGATCTTTCCACTTCTGGTCTTGGGAAGACCGGGGGAATATTGGAGTTTGTCCGGAGAGGCGATGGGCCCGATTTCCTTTCTGATGTGGGCCACCAGGGCCTTTGTCAGGTCATCGGAGGCATCGAAACCCTCTTTCAGGGTCACAAAGACATAGATGCCCTGGCCCTTAAGGTCATGGGGAAAGCCAACTACGGCGGCCTCTGCAATCGACTCGTGCGCTACCAGGGCGCTTTCGATTTCAGCCGTTCCCATCCGATGACCGGAGACGTTGATGACGTCGTCCACACGTCCCATCAGTGTGAAGAAACCGTCCTCGTCCTTCCTGGCGCCGTCGCCGGAAAAATAATACCCTGGAGTCTGGACAAAATATTGTTCCTTGAACCGTTCCGGATCGCCGTAAACCGTTCTCATGAATCCTGGCCAGGGTTTTTTGATATAGAGATGCCCGCCTTCATTGATGTCAGCCTCGGTGCCGTCAGCCCTCAAAACGACCGTATCGACGCCGAAGAAAGGTCTGGAAGCGGAACCCGGTTTCATCTTGAATGCACCCGGAATAGGAGTAATCAGAAAGCCGCCCGTTTCCGTCTGCCACCAGGTATCCACGATGGGGCACCTTTCCTGTCCAATCACTTTGTAGTACCACATCCAGGCTTCCGGATTGATGGGCTCACCCACGCTTCCGAGGAGCCTCAGGCTACTCAGGTCTCTCCTGTTGGGCCATTCGTCACCGTTCTTCATGCAGGCGCGGATAGCAGTCGGTGCGGTGTAGAAAACACTGACACCGAACCTTTCAACCACTTCCCAGAAACGATCCGGTTCGGGATAGTTGGGCACGCTCTCGAAAACGATAGACGTGGCGCCCAGGCCGAGAGGTCCATAAACGATATAGCTGTGGCCCGTGACCCAGCCGATGTCGGCCGTACACCACCAGACAT
>CAZXWJ010000024.1:0-31500 GCA_964644375.1 uncultured Desulfobacteraceae bacterium
CCCTATCTCGATCTGGTGGCCCTGGGAACGGTTGCGGACATGGTCCCCCTCCTGGATCTGAACAGGATTCTGGTCAGCCGGGGTATTGAAGAAATGAAGGCCTCCCGGTGGCCCGGAATGCAGGCCATTCAGGAGGTTTCAGCGGTGGAACCGTCCGGGGTCACCTGCCGTGATCTCGCCTTCAAGATTGCCCCCCGCCTCAATGCCTCCGGTCGGATGGGGGCACCTGAAACGGGGATCAAGGCGCTTACGACCGGCGAAACACCTCTGGCCAGGACGTTTGCAGGGCAGCTCGACGCCATGAATAGTCACCGACAAACCATTGAACGGGAAATTCTCGAAAAAATCGGGGAGACCCTGCCCAACGAGACTGATCTGAAGGAGCGCAGGGCCCTTGTCATCAGTGGAAAGGGATGGCATCGGGGGGTGTTGGGACTTGTGGCCTCGAGACTAAAAGACAAATATCACAGACCCGTCCTGGTGCTGTGTATCGAGAACGGCATGGCCATCGGTTCCGGCAGGAGTATCGAGGGGTTCGATCTTTACAAGGCACTGACAAGGCTCGAACCCCTACTGGAAAAATACGGAGGCCATACCCGTGCCGCGGGCCTTACCCTGAAGGCCTCGAATATCCGTGCTCTGGACGAGGAAATGGAAGGCCTTGCCCGGTCGACGTTAAGCGAAGGGGACCTCGTACCTGTCATCGAAGCAGATGCCGAGGTTGCCCTTTCCGAATTGGACCACGAATCCTTGCAGAGCATAGAACGATTGGCGCCATTTGGTTCCGGCAATCCGCCCCCCCTGTTTTACGGCCGATCTTTTGAAGTTGTCGCGTCGAGGGTTGTGGCCGAAAAACATCTCAAACTCAGGGTCAGACAAGGCGCTATGACACGGGAGGCGATCGGTTTCAATCTGGGAAACAAACACCCCCTCAAGGGAAAAATCGTGGACATGATGTTCACCCCTGAAATCAATCACTGGCAGGGCCATGAAAGGATTCAACTCAAGATAGAAGATATCGAGGAGACGGAAAAAAACAAAGACGTCCGGCGTGTATGGGCTTGATGTTGACTGTCGGAAAACAGTTAAAAAAGATACAACCATGGAGCAATAGCCCCGGCTCCATGGTTCCCGCTCAAAAAAAGGCACGACGATTCGTCCGGAATTCAATCCTTGAAGATTTGTGATGCCGCCTCGATGTCTTCGGGGGAGAAGACGAACAGAGAGGTCTTCCCGGTAGGCAGGGCCGAACCGTAAACATAGTTGATATTGAGGCCTTCCTCGCCGAACTTTCTGGCCATCGCGGCCAATGTCCCCGGTTGATTTTTAATTTCCAATGCAATGACGGGCATGGTGTCAAAGACATACCCGTCTTTAGAGAGCAGATCAATGGCCTTGTCCGTATTGTCCACCAGCAGTCGAATCAGGGCATAGTCCGCCGAATCTTTCCGCATGGAGCCGTAGGAGGCGGCCGGCGCGATTCTCTTCAGGGTTTTTCCCCTTGCCTTGAACAGTTCCTGAACATAGGCCGAGGCATCCTGAATGGTCAGGGCATCAATGTTGATTCCGTTTTGGGCCAGCATATCGCTCAACGTCCCCAACTCACCCGGAGCATTCTTTAGAAAGAGCTGAATCTCTGTTCTTACCATGTTCCGGCACCTTTGTTGTCCGAGGGTTGAACCCGCGCGTGACCGGCCCTACTGATTTCCCTTATACCCCTTAAAATATTTCAAAAACTCGGATTCCGTCGAGAGGATAAGAGAACTGTCCTTGTCCATGGCCTCCTTGTAGATGTCAAGCGTCTGGAGAAAGGAGTAAAAGTCCGGATCCTGTGAATAGGCCTTTGCATAGATCATGGTAGCTTCCCCGTCGGCCTTACCCTTGATCTCCTGGGCCTTTCGATAGGCCTCCGATGTAATTTGTTTCATTTCTTTTTCACGGTCACCTTCGATCTTTCGAGCCTCTCCTTTTCCTTCTGATCGAAACTTCTCGGCTATCTGCTTTCGTTCCGCGATCATTCTTCCATAAACGGATTTTTGGACCTCCTCTACATAGTTTAGACGCTTGATCTTGAGGTCCACAAGTTCGATACCGAATTTTTCCAGTTTAGGCTGGGCTTGATTCAGGATTCCCCTAACGATCTTCTCTCTTCCCAGGGTCACCGCCCCGAGATAACTCCTTTTCTCTGTCCCCTCCAATCCGACTTCATAAACCAGTTCACGATCTGTTCTGCGAACCGTTTCAATGAGGGAATAGGATGTGATATAATTCCGGACAGCCGAATCCAGGATGTCATCGAGCCGGCCCAGGGCGCCGACCACGTTATTGACTGTTTGAAAGAACTTCAACGCATCGACGATTTTCCATCGGGCAAAGGTATCCACCCAGATAAAAGTCTTGTCCAAGGTAGGAATCTGGCCGGGATCACCGTCCCATTCAAGAAGGTTTTTGGGAAAGTAATTAGCCTGCTGGATAAAAGGAAGTTTAAATTTCAACCCCGGCTCGGTCATGGGTTCTCCAATGGCCTTTCCGAACTGGGTAAGCACCACCTGTTCGGTCTCGTCTACCGAATATACGGAACCAAAAAGGGCAATCAAAACAATGAGTATGGGAATAATAAGGATTTTGATGTTCACTACTCTCCTCCTTTGCGCTGGCCCAGGTTAAGAAGGGGAAGAAAATTTTTCTGTTCCGCATCCACGATATACTTACTTCCCAATTTCGGAAACACTTCACGAAGGGCTTCAAGATAGAGTCGCCTTCGCGTGACATCCTGGGCCTTGACGTATTCATTGTAAAGGGACAGAAATCGTGAGGCATCGCCCTTCGCCCGGTTCACGCGGTCCAGGGCGAATCCCTCGGCCGATTTGATCGTTTTTTCCGCCTGTCCTCTGGCCTGAGGAATCATCTTATTGTATTCCTCGCGGGCCTGATAGATCATTTTTTCCTTTTCCTGAATCGACTGGTTCACTTCATTCCAGGAAGGCTGAACCGGTTCAGGGACCGTGGTTCGCTTCATCTCGATGGTCGTCACCCCAATGCCGGTTTCGGCCTCGTCAAGTTCTTTTTGAAGATGATCTCTGGCCTGGACGGCGATCTCCACCCGCTTGTTGATCACCTCATCGATGCTCCTGTCGCCTACCACAAGGCGCATCGTGGACTCAGAGAGGTCTCTCAGGGTCGTATTGACATCCCTGACCTTGAACAAATAATTGAAGGGATCCTTGATGCGGTACTGCACGATCCACGGGACGACTCCCACATTGAGGTCCCCCGTAAGCATCAAGGATTCACTCAGGTAAGCGGATCCGGCGGCATATCGAGATCTCACACCCGATTGCAGGGTCCGAAATCCGAACTCCTCTTTATAGACGTACCGCACCTTCACCTTTGTGACCTTCTCAATGCCCCTGGGGAGCTTGAAGCTGAGACCCGGCGGCGAGGTCCTTACATATTTTCCGAACCTCTGGACGATACCCACCTCGTCGACGGCCACCGTGTAAAAAATTGATGAGCCCAGATAGAGGACCAAAAGGAGAAGAACAATAATCCAGAAGCCCGGAAACTTGATTCTCATCCCTTTAAACTTGTTAAAAATCTCATCCATCTGGGGGGGCGTGCCGCCACCTCCCGGTTTCTTCTGTTGTTGCAATTTTTCCCAATCCCAGGCCATATACCAATCCCCTATGAAATTTTTGTCATATTTGTTAGCATAAATGTTAATGGTCCTCTCGTCAAGAAATAAACGGAGGTCTATTGTTTTTTTTTAATCTAAAATTCAATAAAATTTGATAAATTTGCCAACATGGACATTGAATACCGATCTCCCCAAAAAAACCTGACATTGAGGGCTTTTGGCCCGGGAAAAAACCGGGATTCCCGGAGATTACGACGTTCAATGGAACCCTGAAACGAGACATGCGCTATGGACCCAAAAGACGATACGTTGGCCCCTCTCAAAGACATCCTCGCCAACCTGTTGGGCGACGCTCACCTGCCCTTCAACCCCCGCGACGCCCTCATCTGGAAAGTCTGGGATGAGGTCGTAGGTTCCGCCATCGCCAAACATGCCCAACCCACATGGATCAAGGATGCCCGTCTCAGAGTCAAAGTCTCGGATCCGATCTGGCTTCAAGAACTGGGCTTTGTCGGGAAGGATATAAAAAACAAACTGAACCAAAAACTGGGACGAAAGGCAGTTGAACGGATTGAATTCAGACTCGATGCGGGATAGCGCCCGTGGACCGTCACACTTTGCCTGTTATGGAAAATTCACCCTGATCAAAAAGTGGCGGCAGGATCTTGAGTGCCCCTCTCCCCCCTAGAAACGCCTCTATCAGCACCAGCTTGGCCCCTGATGCAGCCCCGGGATATATGATTCTTGCCCTTTTGGGCTCCAGCCCGAATCCCCTCATTCGGACCAGGATATCCACCAGACGCGAGGCCGGGTATATCATGGCGAGCCTCCCCTTGACCTTCAGGAGCCTTCGGGCGGCATGGAGGATGTCATCAAGAGAAAGCAATATTTCATGTCTGGCAATGGCACGCCGCGGATCGGGGTTGATTCGACCGCTGGTCTTTTTCCGGTAGGGCGGATTGCACAGGACCACATCGGCGGTGGCCTCTCTGAGAGGAAGCTGTCTTAGATCCGCTCGAATAATGCCCATTTTCTCTTCAAAGCCGTTCAACGAAACATTCCGAATCGCCTGATGGGCCAAATCCGCCTGAACCTCGATGCCCACGGCATACCCGACCGGTCGGGTCAAAAGAAGGACCAGGGGGATGACCCCGCAACCCGTTCCCAGGTCTATGATTGCATCGCCCGCTTTGATCGTCGCAAACTCGGCAAGCAGGACGGCATCAATGGAAAAACGATACCCGGTCCGGGACTGAATCACCTTCAGACGACCATCCATGAAAGCGTCAACGGTTTCCCCGGAACAAAGTTTCGCGTCAAGGCATCTGGACAATTTCATTGGGGTTTATCTTATTTAGCACCAAGCCTGTCATAATTTTGGGATAAAAGTAGGTGGACTTCCTAGGCATGATCAAACCGTTCCCTGCCACCTCTTTGACATGATCCATTCGGGTTGGGTTAAGCAAAAAAGCCATCTGATAGGTCCCCTCGTCAACCATTGAAAGGGTCTGGGACAGGTCACTGTGGTAATGGAAAATTTCTTCGTCATCGAGATCTTCTTTACTGAAACCCAGGGCTCTTTGCAAAAGGAAACGGGAGAGCACGAGCACATCGAGTTTTCGCAGAGAGGCATGAAGATCATCGCCCATTTCCCCCCGCTTGTCGGCTTTCAAGGCCAGAAGGTAGTATTGACCGCTCCCGTGGTGATAAAATCCTATCGCCGATGTTTGCCGGCCTTTTTCTTCAAGTGTCTCCTTCACCCGGACCCAATCCGAACCGGGATCGGACCTTGAAACCGACAGGGAAGAGATGTCGAACCACTTCCCTGTTTTTTGAAGAAAGGATTCCAGCTGAAAACCAGCCCGTCTTCTGATCAAACGATGGGATGGTAAAATAGTTAAACCGGCATCATCCATGCTGCTGAGATACATCATGGTGTATTCATAGGTTCGGTTGGCCGGGCGCTTTCCATATCGAATTCTCATCATATTCCGATAGGTGCGTGCGGTTTCGTAACGATGATGTCCGTCTGCGATCAAAATGGATTTCCCTTCCATCAGGTTGGCGACCTGCTTGAACAGGGACCGCTTTTGGATGATCCACAGACGATGCCCGGTGCCGTCCCTGAAATCAAAGGAGACGTGAGGTGTTTCGCTGATCGCCTCTTCAAGGGCTGAGAAGACCCTATTTTCAGCATCTTCATAGAGGCTGAATATCTGACTGAATTGGGCGCCGCTGGCCCTCATCAGGTTCAAGCGATCATCTTTGTGTGCGGAAAAGGTTTTTTCATGCGGCAAAATCACCCCCGAGCCTTCGTCTTCAATGCGCACCAGCGCGATCAGCCCCCACCTCAGCCTCTCCCCGGCGCCGTCTCCCGGGTCGTAACGCATGGCGGTTACATACATGGAAGGGTGTTTGGTCCTGACCAGGATATCCTCAGACAACCATCTTCGAAAGCAATCCGCGGAGCGCGTGTATCGATTATCCCAATCGGAATCCCCGATCTTTTTTTTCCCGAGAATCAGGCGGATCACATTGTAAGGGTCGCTCCGATAATAAGCCTCTTGCTCCTCCTCGTTAATAACGTCATATGGAGGTGCCGTCAATCCAGACATATCGGCCGTTTTTTTCAAATTATAAGTCAGGCCCATGAAAGGTGCAACAATCGCCATTTCAGAAAACAGGCTCCTATGCTCGTATAAGTTTTTCCGAATGAAAGAGTCTTCTCCTACCAGATCACCCGATTTTGTCAAGAAAAATCAAGGATCTTGACACAATTTCCCCTCTTCGATTATCTTTCATACCACTGCGACAGTGTTGCCCGTAGGCCATCAAAAAGGGGAGGACAAAGGCGTAAGCCTCCCCCGCCGAGGCACGACAAGACATAATAAAACAGTTTAACTACAGACACTTAAAGCACAATTTAAGTTCAAGATATGAAACGCGGCGCAGCCACATGCCTTCTCACGAATTCACAGACTTAACATAGAGGACAATACACATGAATCGTGACACCCAAGATTTAAAAAACGCTTCGAACGAATCCCTTCGTTCCTCCGACATCATTATCGAGGCTGGAATGCTCCTCACGATGGCCGACGGTGCCGAACCTCTTGAAAATGTCAGAGTGCTTATCCAAAAAGACAGGATTGCGGATATTCAGGCCCTCGATCCTCACGCATCGATTCCCTATGGCGTAGAAGTGATAGAGGCCAAACACGGAATCGTGATGCCCGGGTTGATCAATGCCCACGCTCATACGGCCATGACTCTCTTTCGAGGTCTGGCAGATGATCTCCCCCTGAAGCAGTGGCTTTTTGAAAGAATATTTCCGGCCGAAGCCAGACACCTTTCCCCCGAAAATGTTTATTGGGGGGCCCTGTTGGGGTGTCTCGAAATGATCGCATCAGGAACCACGACGGTTGTCGACGGATACTTTTTTCAGGACGATACGGTTCGGGCCTTTGATAAATCGGGCTTGCGGGCCCTTGTCGCGCAGGGAATCATCGACTTTCCGGCGCCCGGGATCGAGGACCCGAAGGAGAACCTCAGAGTGGGCAGAGAATTCATGGAAAAATGGACCGGCTTTTCCGACTTGATCACACCCGGACTGTTTTGTCACAGCCCCCTGACCTGTTCGGACGCAACCATAATTCAAGCCACTAAAATATCAAGGGAATTCTCCATCCCTCTTCAGATTCATCTCTCGGAAACCACCGGGGAGGTGGACGAAGTTCTAAAAAAAACGGGAAAACGGCCGGTCCATTATCTGGAAAGCCTAGGGCTTCTAGGCCGCGATCTTGTGGCGGCCCATGCGATTCACCTCGATGATGCTGAAATTGACCTCCTGGCCCGACGAGGCGTCAAGGTCGTTCATGTCCCTGAGAGCAACATGAAACTCTCGTCAGGCGTGGCGCGCGTTTCCGAGATGATTCACAGGGGCCTGACAGTGGGCCTCGGCACGGACGGATGCGCATCCAACAACAATTTGGACCTCTTTCAGGAAATGGATTCAACCGCAAAGATTCATAAGGTCATCGACCTGGATCCCTTGCACATGTCCGCCGAAACCGTACTTGAAATGTCCACCCGAGTGGGGGCCGCCGTTCCGGGGTTGGAAAAGGAGATAGGGACGATTGAAGTGGGAAAGAAGGCGGATATTATCGTGATCGATCTTAACAGCCCCCATCTGGTCCCCCTTTACAACCCCATCTCCGCCCTGGTCTATTCTGCAAACGGCGCGGATGTTAAGGACGTCATCGTCAATGGGAACATCCTCATGAAAGACAGGGCATTTCCTGCCCTCGACCCGTTTGAAATCATGGAAAGGGTCCAGGCCATTTCCCGTAACATAGAGGGGAAGTGATTCTCCCTGCAACGGAACCGGACATTCTTCCTTTGGATTTTTTAGACCCGCGACGGCATCTCCTGTGGCTTAAATCTGCTGCCCCCGATCCAGCATCAAGGCATGATATACAAATGAAGCGGTGGATTTAGGGTTGCCATGCCGGATTTGAATTGCTATGTAATTGCGGCATGCTCGTTTTCTGATTGGAGTTCCATGTAGTTTTACGACCCTGATTTCCCCTCACTCGGTAATATGGACCGGTGAAAGGAAAAAGCTCCTGACGTGGAATGCAGAGGTCAGGATTCAAATTCTAAAGATAGAAAGAGATCCATGAGCAAAATAAAACGAATAGTCTATTCCCTTGCCCTGATTCCTTTTATATTTATTCTTCTTTTTATCGGATGGTTCTTTACCGTTGTCTTCGAGGGTGAAAAACCCGTCGCGGGACTTCATCCCCTCCCTGATTTTCTCTCCGGTGACCAGACACTCATTCTCAAGGTGGAGGACCGAAAGAGGGGTTTGAAAACCGTCAGCGTTACCGTCAGCCAAGAAGGAAGAGAGGTCAAAGTGCTGGAGGAAAAATTTCCGTTCACAGGCCTCCTTAACCGCGAGGGCGCCCATCGATACCAAAAAGGCCTTAAAATTAATCCCTCGGCACTCAATCTGGCCCAAGGGAGGGTGGATCTCAACGTTCGAGTGTGGGACTATTCCAGAAGAAACGGGGGAGACGGCAATCTCACCCTGATTCACCACAAGATGACCGTCGATACGATCCCTCCTTCCATCAGGGCCATGAGCCGCATGCACAATATCAACAGAGGAGGGAGCGGCCTCGTGCTCTATCAGACCTCTTCGGACACTCTGGAAAGCGGCCTGTTCGTGGATGACTCTTTTTTTCATGGGTTCCCGTCCGGTCCTGATTCGAAAAACGGATACCATGTCTGTTACTTTGCCCTTCCCCATGATTCCAAGGCGGAACCTTCCCTCTATCTATGGGCCAAGGACAGGGCCGGCAATGCAACCAAGTCCTCTTTTTACTATCACATCATTCAGAAACGCTTTCGAAAAGACAGGATGAACATTACGGACAGATTTCTGGAACGCGTCCTTCCCTATTTTTCATTCTATCCCATGAATGCTGATGAGACGCCTATAAAAAAATATCTAAAAATCAACAATGATCTTCGACGAGACAACAATCAGACCTTCCATGAACTGGCAAAAAAGACGAGTGCGGAACGACTTTGGGCAGGCCCCTTCATGAGGCTCAAAAACGCTGCCACAATGGCCCGATTCGCGGATCGGCGTCTCTACTACTACAAAGGCGAAAAGGTGGATGAGCAAACGCACATGGGGGTTGATCTTGCGTCACTGGCCAATTCTCCGGTGCAGGCCTCCAACAACGGCCGTGTGCTCTTCGCGGACAGGCTCGGCATTTACGGCCTGGCGGTGGTGCTGGATCACGGTCAGGGCGTGACCTCTGTTTACGGTCACCTGAGCAAGATTGACGTTACTCCGGGCCAGGAGGTCAAAAAGGGGGAAGAGATCGGGTATACCGGTCAAACCGGTCTTGCCGGAGGGGATCACCTTCATTTCGGCATCATGGTTCACGGCGTCTTTGTCAATCCCATCGAATGGTGGGACAGCCACTGGCTCAACGATAACGTTTCAAAAAAACTGGTTCTGCTTAAGGAGTAAGGCATCCATGCGCATCTAAAATTCCGCCCCGGATGAATTCTTCGGCCTTGAGAATATAAATTTGGTATCACACCGGACATGGAATCAACGATCAACAAAATAAGAGCCTTTGCTATGAAGTATTTCTCCAATGCTTCAGGCAGCCACGACTGGCATCATGTGGAACGGGTTCGCAAGCTTTGCCTGCATATCGCCGAGGTGGAAGGGGCGGATAAAGATGCCCTCGAAATCGCAGCCTATCTTCACGATGTTGGACGCCCCTACCAGGAGGAGTCAAAGGGAAGGATTTGCCATGCAGAGAAAGGGGCTGAAATGGCCCGATTCCTGCTGGAAAATCAGCCTCTTTCAAGGGAGCAAAAGCTGAATATCGTCCATTGCATTCAAACCCACCGATTCCGTGGTAACAACGTGCCCGAAACCTTGGAGGCAAAGATTCTCTTTGATGCCGACAAACTGGATGCCATCGGCGCCATCGGCATAGGTAGGGCCTTCCTCTTTGCCGGAGAGGTGGGGGCAAAGCTCCACAACTCGGTGAATGATCCCGAAAATACGGAGGTTTACACAAAGGAAGACACGGCATATCGGGAATTCAGGGTGAAACTTTCCAAGATCAAAGACCGCATGCTAACCCATGAGGGTCGGCTTATGGCCTTGGAACGTCACGCATTTATGGAGGATTTCTTCGTAAGGTTTATGAAGGAACATGAAGGGATGAGATAAAAGGCCCGGGTCCTTTATGGTGTCTCAAATGGCAAGGTCGAAGCGTAGCGAAATCCGCCGCAAAAGGCAGGAGGAAGAAGCCCTGTCCCATACGAAGGCACCGAATCTTGCCTATCGATTGAGGCGGGGGGGGCCGCAGAGTATCATTTTTATTCACGGCCTCGGCGCTTCAAAAAACTCCTTTGACCCCTGTTTTGAAATGCCGGCTTACGAAAAATTCACACTGGCATCCGTAGATCTTCCCGGTTGCGGTGAAAGCCCCTCACCTGCGAAATTTTCATATGACTTGAAGGATCAGGCCCTCATGCTTTCAGCGTGGGCAGGCTATCTTGGATTGGATCGATGCCATATCGTCGCGCACAGCATGGGGAGCGTTATAGGTCTTTATTTGGCCAAGGCCATGGGAACCAGGCTGGAGACTTTTTTTAGTCTCGAGGGCCACTTAGGGCCGGATGATACCGAGTTCAGCAGAAAAATTACTTGTCTTTCTCAAGAGGTCTTTGAAAGGTTGGGCCTTGCTATTTTCAAAAAATGGCTCAGGATGAATCTACAGAAGACCCCCTCGCCGGGTCTCGGCAATTATGCCCGAAATCTCGAGAAGGCCTCCCCTCTCGCCCTCTATTTGAGTTCTCATTCGCTAGTCAAAGAGAGCACTGAGGGTCATCTGAAAAAAAGATTTCTCGATCTGCCCTGTCGAAAGGGATATTTTTTTGGGGAAAGATCTATAAAGTCGTCCAGCGTAGCCTTTTTAGCGGCCCATCATGTACCCTATTTTATCGTGCCGGAAAGCGATCATTTCATGATGGACGACCAGCCGACTGTTTTCTATAGAATGTTGATCGATGCCATGGAAGGCAAAGGATAGGCATGTCATTCCCGGACAATGAACGGTGATGGGAAGATCGAAACCGCGTCCGAAAGAATCATAAGGGCAGGCCTTTTTCCCTTTCAAAGGCCGATTCCGCATATCGAAACCTGAAGCCCGTTGATCAGGAATATGAGGATGATCCCTCAAGCTTGCGGCTGATGGCCCTTGCGGCCTCGCGCGTCTCCCGACAAAATAACTTCATACTTCTGTCATCCAGGCTGGCCTTAAATCCCACTACCCAGATGGCGTACATAGTATACCCTGTTCCGGTTATAGGTGACGCCACGGCTCGAACCCCCGGCATATACTCCTCGTCGTCCACTGCATATCCATGCTGTCGAGCACTCTTGATTTGCTCAAAAAATTCCCCGAGTGCCGTGATAGAATGATCCGTATATTTGTGTAGCCCCGTTGCTCCCACGATGGCCGTGATTCGAGCGTCATCCATGCCGGCAAGAAAGACCTTGCCCGCCGCCCCTGCCAGCAGGGGCAGGGTCGCGCCGATTGGGGCTGTAATCTTGAAATCGCTCATGGATTCAACGACATCAAGGATAGTAACATGGTCCCGGTTCAGGACGCCGAGAATAACTGAGGCCTTTGTTTTTTGCATCAACTCTTCCATGATCAGCCTGGCAACGCCCTTCAGGTCAATCTGGACGTGGGCACGTCTGCCAAGTTCAAAAAGAGTATAACCCAGGGTGTACCGTTTTGTCGTGGAATCCCGCCTGATGGCACCCAATTCATCCAGGGCCGATGTAATCCCGTGAATGGTACCCTTGCTTATATCCATTTGCTTGGCAATATCACTGATACCCAAACCCTTATCGGAAAGGGAGAGAAGCTTGAGTATCTGAAACGCCTTTGCGACGGAAGGAGCTTTGTATTTTTCTGCCATTGTTCACCATATTGAACGTTTTTTTCCTTTTACACCCGTTCTTTGCGGCCTGTCAACAAGAAGTTTCACGCCCTGCCATGTTCCTATAAATGACAATAAGACAGCGCCATTAAAAAGCTTTCTTCTTGACAAGGCCCGGTTTTTTAAGATATAAAATTTCGCCGTCGGGTTCATAATAATGAACCCCATGACCAACAGTCTTAGGTGGCTTTTGAAAGATGTCGGTAGCGGGAATACCCTTTCCAAAAACCTCCCATCGCGACCCGTCGTGATGTTTCTGCAGTTGTGATGTCTTTATCCGATTTTTTTTTAAAAACCCCCTCTTCAGATATTTGGGAGGATAATACGATATGGATTTTGAATCCTTTACAGAAGGTCCCTTGTTGTGGATTGTTTTTTCGGTTTTTTTTGTGGCCGTTGTGGCCCGATTTAGCTTCTTTTTTGCTGCTGTTATTCGGAGCAGTCGGGACAAAAATATCAAGCTCGGTTACGACCTGGCGATTGTGGGTCGCTTTCTGGGTCCCTACCACATGGCCGTCGGCAAAAAACCCCTCTATGCCATTTTGCGCTACATATTCCATTTGTGTTTGGTCGCCGTGCCGGTGTGGCTGGGGGGCCATATCGTATTGTGGACCGAATCCAGATTAGAGTGGGATTGGATCTCACTGCCGGATACCTGGGCGAACTGGATGACATTGGCCTTATTGGCCCTTGCCGTCTATTTTTTTGGAAGGCGCATCTTTTCAAAGGAGATCCGCTCCAATTCCTTCCTTCGAGATTACCTGATCATCTTTTTTACCGCACTGCCCTTTATGACCGGCTATTTCTTGACCCATGGCAGCGTGGACCAAGTGGCATTCCTGAGTGATCACATTCGGACCTTTCACGTTCTGAGCGGCGAGGCCATGATTCTGATGGCCGCCTTCCTCTTTTGCAGGACCTGGATGAATACCCGCAAATGCACGGGGTGTGCGGCCTGCGAACTGGCCTGTCCAACGGGAACCCTCGAATCCAGGGACGAGGGAAAATACCGAATTTTCAATTACTCGCACTATCAATGCATTTGCTGCGCTTCCTGTGTGAACACCTGCCCGGAGGGCGCTGCGGAACTGCGTCATCAATTCAGTATTCCCGGGTTTTTCAAAATTGCAAAAAAATATGAAATCCGTAAGGCCGAACTGCAGCAATGTGAAAAGTGTGGTGCGTTCTTTGCCCCGGAGCCACTCATGGACAAGATCGGGAAGACCCTGACCCACGAATACCTCCATTTTTGTCCCAATTGCAGAAAGACAAATATGGGTGACTATTTGCAGCGACTCTCGCCCTGGCACCGAAAGGACTCCGCTGTCAAGAAAGAGCCTGCCCTGGCCTCAAAACGCATCTGACCTGTTTCTAATTTCAGGCTTTCCTTTCCCGCCTTTCCCTGCAAGGAAAGGCGTTTTTTTATATTATCCGCCTTTTCAGCGCCAACGAAAAAAGGGGTCTTTATCCAGACGATACATCACCCGCGATGCCCCCATATTACCGCAAACAGAACCGCCCACACCCTGATTTTCGTTCGCCCTTGTGAATGAATCGTTTTTTCCGTGCAAAAAAGGCACTCCCAAATGCCCGGGTGCTCGAAGAATCGATTCATGTCATATTTGATATAACCTTCGAATTATTGGCATTTTTTGTATTCATTGGCCTTTTTGTGCTTGACAAAAAAATGATTTCCGCTATGATTTCTTGTCAGTTCATAATAATGAACTCTTTGAGTGACCCATGGCTCAGGGAGGGGCCAAAAAGCTCAATGCTTAGGGACATTTCAGGTGTTCAGTATAATGAACCATACAGAAAGCATCACGGGTATCAACGGAAGGAATGACAGCGAACGCTCTTGTCCATTTTTTCTGGACTTAGAATTATGGTTCATGGGGCCTGCGATGCAAACTCATCTATTCTGTAATTGAAAGGAGAATGCGATGGCAAAAGATTCAAGCGGCAAATCAACTGCCGAAAGTCTACGCGCAACAAGGACCTATGGCAAATTCAGATGCCATAATCCTACATGCATGGAACGATTGGAGCCAAAAAAGGGCCAGAAGACCATCAAGTGCCCGACGTGCGGCATGGAATTCCGGGTTGCCTGGGTCAAAGAGGGATTTCCCCGATGCGCGGGACCAGTATGGGAAGTCAATAGAAAGATTGCTCAGGTGGCCTTTGAGAAAAGATGGGCAGAAACCCAAAAGGAGCTTGGACTAGATAAGTCCAAGGAAGTGCCCAAGGCCAAAGACAAGGACAAGGGGGTAAAATAATATGCCATTAACCAGGAAGATTGCATATGTTGACCTGACAACGGGTCAAATAGAAATAAAGTCTATTCCTCTCGAAATCAGGAAAAAATTCCTCGGTGGCAGGGGCTTGGCTGCCTATCTACTTTATAACCATACCAAGCAGGGTGTGGAACCTTACAGCCCTGAGAATGCCGTCATCATAAGCGGCGGTATCCTTTGTGGAACACTCGCATCCGGTACGGGAAGGTGCGACGTCATGACCAAGTCGGCCCTTACGGGATTGCTGGCCAGTGGAAATTTGGGTGGTTTTTTCACTCCGGAATTAACCCACGCCGGATTTCATCACGTCTTTGTAACGGGCAAAGCAAAGCACCCCGTTTACATCTATTGCCATGACGGAGAAGTCGAGATTCGGGATGCCAGGGATATCTGGGGCAAGCCTGTACCCGATACCCAGTGGGCTATTCGGGAGGATTTAGGTGATCAGGAAGTAAAAAGCGTGGTTATCGGACCGGCCGGTGAAAACCTGGTGACCTATGCCAACGTCATGACAGGGATCAAGAATGCCGCTGGAAGGTGCGGCGGCGGCGGCGTCATGGGCTCTAAGAACCTCAAGGCCGTTGCGGCCCGTGGCACGATGGACATCAAGATCGCCCATCCCATGGAGGCACTTGAATTCAACAAGCGCTTTATCGACCAGATTGCGAGTGCCAAGGTAAACCAGACCATGGGGACTCTTGGAACCGCGTTTATCTGGGGCGCAACGAATTCCTGGGGTGGCATCCGAACCAGGAACTTCCAGTACAATCAGTGCGAGTATGCCGATGAGATCGAACCCGAAGCCTTGGATGAAATCGCGGAAGAAAGCACAGGCAAATACCATATGACCGCCTGCTACGGCTGCCAGGTCCACTGCCGCGCCAAGTACAGGATTCCCGGAAACGGTCCCTATGCGGGCAAATACGATGAAGGTCCTGAATACACCTCACAGGGCGCGTTCTGCGGTGAAACCGATACTCCGAGGGCCGAGACCCTCCTGATCGCTAACCACCTGGCAGATCAGTATGGCGTGGACAACCTGGAGATCGGAAGCATCATCTCCTGGGCCATGGAGCTCAATGAACTGGGTATCCTCGACAGCAAACAGCTCGACGGCGTCGACCTCCGATTTGGTAACGATGAGGCCGTCATCGAGATGATCCACCGCATCTGCAACCGCGAAGGTTGGCTCGGAGATACCCTGGCAAAGGGCGGCATCCAGGCGTCCGATGAGATCGGGAAAAACTCCTTTGATTATCTCATCCAGGTCAAGGGGATGAGCAATCTTCATTCCGATGAGAGGGGCACCCCTGCGCTGGCCCTGAATATCGCACTGGCTTCAAGGGGATCCGACCACTTGAGAAGCAGGCCGGCTATTGACCTCTATCATCTGCCTGAGCCCGTGCTTAGGAAGATCTACAGCAGCCCCGTTCCCTATGACGGCCCGTTGAGTTCCGAACATACGGATTATGTCGGGAAGCCCTGGCAGGTCTTCTGGCAGGAAAACTGTTACATGGGCGTTGACTGTCTGGGAATCTGCAAGTACCACACCACCTTCCTGGGAGCCACTCTGCCCAACTTCGAAGACTGGGCAAAGGTCCTTTATTTTAACACGGGCCTTGACATGACGCCTGAAGACATCTGGCATGTGGCCAGACGGTCCAACATGGTAGAGAGAATGTTCCAGCTTCGGGAAGGCCTCAAGAGAAACGACCTCAGAAAGGGTGACATGCTGAACCACCGCTACTTTGAGGAACCCACCAATCGTGGAGCACCGGCTGTTGTCGGCAGGGTCATCGACAAAAAGAAATTTGTTCAGATGATTTCTGATTTCTACGAACATAAGGGCCTGGACAAAGACGGTGTGCCTAAACCTGAGACACTCAAAGAGTTGGGTCTGGACAAAGAACCGTCTAATCTGGTGTAAAATATAGAGGAGGAATTCAATGCCTAAAGTCTTGCGTATAGATTATCAAAGATGCACCGGCTGCAGGACCTGTGAAATGGTGTGCTCCGTTATGCACGACGGCGTCCTCAATCCCATGAGAAGCCGTATAAAAATTATGAAATGGGAGGCAGAAGGTCTCTACATTCCCATGACCTGCAATCACTGCCAGGATGCGCCTTGTATGGCGGCCTGTCCGGTGAAGGCCATTCATCGCGACAGGGAACTGGACAGTGTCGTTGTAGATTACGACACCTGCATCGGCTGCCGCACCTGTGTGGCGGTCTGCCCCTTTGGCGCCATGTCGTTTAACAGCGCTGACCAGAAGGTCTTCAAATGTGACTTCTGTGACGGCGATCCACAGTGCGTTCGATTCTGCGACGTAAAGGCCATCGACTATATAGAAGTCGGAGAAATCGCTGTCGAAAAGAAACGTGATGCGGCTGAAAAGATTCGCAAAGCAAGAAAAGAGGAAGAGTCTGCTCTAGCCCAAGTGATGTAAGATGTACCCCTTCGCCTTTTGAATCTCAGGGCGCAGGGTTTCCATATTCGAAAGGGGTCTTCGGTTTCGACCGAAGACCCCTTTTTTGTATTTTGAGGATTAAATTTTTTATTTGATGCAGAAATTGACAAAAAAGACAATTTCGTTCGGGCACTATTTACGATATCTCGATCTCAATCCTACCGCGTTTGAGGCCCTTCGGGCCGGGGAACATTGCCAGGAGGGTCTTTCTGAAAAGGGCATTTGAAAAATCGTTCAAGGCCATTGGTTTCCCGTCGATCTTTAGGGTCATGGTTGGGTGAAGACATGGGCAGGACGACGGAGTCTCCCGCCCTTTGACGATTTCTCTGGCCAGGTCGTAACAGCTGGCATACCCGCATTGCGCACAGTCCAAATTCGGAAGCTTGAAGGCCTTTTCAATGGCGAGGTCGGCCATTTTTTGAACGTGATCGGGGTTGACAATGTCAAAGTCAGCTATCGTTGGGTCAAAACTGGCGGTACAGATGTCCAATCCCTTCAACAGGGACTCTCTTTCTCCTGCTTCCCGAAGGCAGACAATCCTGGGGTAGGTCCGCTCTTTCTTGAAACCTTCCGCCAGAACGATTCCCCCGCCCGAATAGGCCAGCAGATCCTCCAGGCTCCGTTCTCCCTGAAAAATCATTTCCGTCTGCCCCGCGGAACCCGCCGCGACCATCTCCGCGTAGCGGCTGTACTTTCCGGAGTCGGTGCCTGAAAGATCCAGTTCTCCGTGCGTATGTTTGATCACGGATACGCGATGTCCCATCTCCGTCAGGGCCTTTGACAACGCTACTCCCAGGGTTGTCTTCCCGCTCTTTTTAAATCCCACGATGCCGACGACCTTCATGACATATCTCCCGAAGATTCGTATTCACTCTTCTCTATTGTCTATTTATATATAGAAAAGGCCGCCCCTTGCCGGCGCGGCCCCTGATCATTTACACTTTTTAAGAACAACGTCAATCACCGGATTGAACCCGTTGGATGCCGGATCTAGCCTCCGGAAAGCATGAGGGTAATATAGATTTCATCCCCGTCCTTGATTTCCTTGGCGAGTTCATTGGGATAGGCACTTTCCGCATTGATCCATATTTCATAAAGTTCATTCAGTTTTCCATTGGGATAGAAGATCTCGTCTTCCATGATAGGGTACTTACCCGCCAGGTCCCATAAACACTCTTCTACCGTTGTTCCCTCTACCTCGATGACCTCCTTATCATCGGTAAAGGGACGGTGGCTGCTATGCACATGTACTTTTGCGCTCACGTCTTACTCCTTTCTATCGAGACCTCCGCAATGCTCGCACCGCGGATTCCTCTTTACCTTGAATTCCTTGAAGGTCTGCTCCGCACCGTCATAGAGCAAAAGCCTGCCGGTCAAAAGCCCTCCCATACCGACGATGTACTTGATGACCTCCGCTGCCTGTATGGCCCCGACTATGGCCGGAGCGATGCCTATGACCGGAAATTTTTCCTTGGGGACCGGACCCCGGTACATACACCGCAGGCAGGCGGTTTTACCCGGGATAATAGTCATCACCCGCCCCTCGAATCCCCGAATCGCACCATAAAAAAACGGGATATTGTTTTCAATGGCCGTCCGGTTGAGCAGATATCTCGTAGGCAGGTTGTCCATGGCGTCCACGATGAGGTCACAACCTTCCACGAACTTGGCGACATTGTCCTGTCCTATGGTTGCCCTGATAGCCTCGACTTCAATGGTGGGATTCAACGCAGAGAGTTTTTCATAGGCCGAATCAACCTTTCCCCTGCCGATATCCCGATCCCAGTGAAGAATCTGACGGTTGAGGTTGCTGATATCCACGGTATCCTCATCGATAATTCGAATATTCCCCACCCCTGCTGCCGCGAGATATAAGGCAATGGGAGAACCCAACCCCCCCACACCGGCGATCACGACGCGTGCCTGCTTGAGTTTCTCCTGCCCCTCCTCCCCGATCTCGGGGATCATGATTTGTCTATCGTATCGTTTTTTCTCGTTCTCAGTGAGCATAAGGGCTTGGCCCTCCCGCCATGTCTCTTTCATTTATTAAAAAATAAGACCCTTTTGATGAAAGGCAATAGGGTTCGTCCCCCCTGGCAGATTCCCAGAGCAGAACATATGAAGGCGTTACAAGTCGGGTAATTTCGCTTATTTTCGGCCGTTTGTCAACTTATTACATGTCTCGAACACCTTTTTGAGAAAGTATTGATTCCTCGATAAAAGGTCTTTACAACCTTTCGCCAATATGAAAAATGTATACTCTTCAAATGCTCTCCAGTTCCTTTCTCCTCATTCTTTGTGCCTCTGGAGAAAACCCCGAGAGAAATAAATACAAAAAAAAGGAACTTTCATGAAATGCCAAGATGAAACGGCCTTATTCGGCAAAAAAATGGCCATCATTACCAGTTACTTCGAGGGAGAATCCTATGGCCTCCTTGGACCGCAAATGGCCGCAACCATTATCCAGGACCTTACCCCTTTTGAATGTGTGGTCGTAGCGGTCACCCACCAAGACGACAAGACTCTTCTCAAGAAGGCCCTTTACGATTATTTCGGGAAGGAAAGGCCGGTCGTCGGTTTTTCCACCCTCAGCGGACGCGAGGATCTCTTTCTTCTATCCAAAGAACTCAAAGATGAAGGCGCCTTCACGATTCTGGCCGGTCCCCAGGCCGATGTGGATTTCCAGGGGGAGACGGGCTGGCGGGAACACCCCCACAGGTTCCGTGGTCTCTCCCAACACTTCTCCGTGGCACTTCACGGCCCGGCGGAACAGGTCGTCCCCTTGCTCAATCGACTTGATCAGGAAGGATGGGAGGCCTGCAACGGCCTTCTCTATGTCTCAGAAAAAGGAGAAATCGTCCGAAACCCCAAGGCCCCCTGGGATGAGCGCTTTCTTCGAAAGGTGAACTGGGACAACCTCTATCGGATCGGCCCGCAGGGCCTGCAAAACCTTGAAATAAGCTCAGGGCAGGTTCTCCAGCACATCGGTTGTCCCCATGCGTCCCGGGGCAGGCAAATAGAGGTGGGCTATCCTTCTTACTTTCAAGGCAAAGAAACGGAAAAGATTGAACTCACCTTCAAGGGGTGCAGTTTCTGTGACGTGGCCGTGGACAAGGGGTTCCATGGACCATTGGACATTGAAACCGTTCTCGCGCAGATTCGATGTCTGCCCGAGGCAGAGGACGGAAGAAAGATCCCTTTTGAATTGATCAACGAGAATGCCGTCTCCGGACTCCCACACCTTATTACGGAGAGCGGCGAGAGAGGGATGCAACTATCCCAAATCAACCTGACCGTAAGGGCGGACTGGCTGCTTCGAAGTGAAAAATATCTCAGAGAGGCCCTGCAAATGGCCCGCCAAAAAAGGATCAGGATACTCCTGTCCTCGGTGGGGTTTGAATCTTTTGACGATCGAATTCTCAGAAGCCTGAACAAGGGCGTGACGGTAGAAACAAACCTGAAGACGATTGGTTTGATGAGGCAGCTCAAAACCAGATTTCCCTTCCAGTGGGCCTATGCCAATCGGGACGGGGCCATGCACGGCTTCATCCATCCCACCCCCTGGGACACTCCGGAGACAGCGGCAAATATTCAACGCACACTGAGCAGGTATAACCTCCCGGCCGATATCATACCCGCCCAGAGCATTCCCCTGATCATTCATCATGCCTCAGGACTCGCAGACTGGATCAGGGAAATCGAGCGAAAGGAACAAATCCAGTATGAAAGATATGTTACAGTGATCGGGTGGTGGGAAGAGGCCCTGCTGAATGCGAAATCAAGATCATGACCGGTGGCATCGCCGCCAGAGTGCTTCAAGACCATCATCTGGAGGAGATCCCAAAACCCGTCACTTGTCCAGAAGGTCGGCGTCTTCGTATCTATTCCCGATCACGAGCAGAAGATGGGGCTTCCAGGGGAGAGTCGTCCCCCTATAGTCACAGACATCGAACCCTGCATTCGCCTCGTTCCATTTGACTACGTTAGTCGATTGCGGGATGCCGATTCTATTACAGGTATCGTCTACGATATCCCCTTCGTAGATCTCATGTCCCTTTCCGTCATGGAATCCGGTGAATTGGAGGAGTTCGCAGGAATCCAGGGGCAGAACAGCCGCTGCCTCCTGGTCGTGCCCGAACTCATAACATGATATTTCCTGTCGCGAAAAATCTATAGCCTGAACTTCCAACATCCGCTTCTTGTTCCAGTGCCATGCCCTGAATTTTGCGCAATCCATTTAATACCTTCCTACCGGCGAACGCCGCCATTTTCTGATATGCATGACTCGAGTCCGCGATGAAGCCAATGCCCGAAGGCCCGGGCTTTGATTCACCCCGAATAGAGTTTAGCTTTTTTGTGACAAAATATAGGCGATATTCCCGCATGGGTCAAGGTTTAAAGAAGCTCAACAGGTTCAGACCCCGGGCTCGTCGACAAACGCCATGGTGTAAGAAATCTGCAACAAAGCCCTCCTGCCCCAATAAACCGACTTTTTGTCTGCCTCATTCGAGGCATTTGACATTGACACAAAAAACTAAATTTTCTATACTCACGGTCAAAAGAACCTGCATTTTTTAACTCACCCGGATCCGGCATCCATGCGGTATAAGCTCATTCCGGCGGTACGCGATATCATGGCTCATGAAGATTTGCAGAAGGGTGGTGCGGGTGTTGAGGAGATCTTTGAGAAACAGCAATGGAAAACAAAATTGAATTACTTTCTGTCGGTATTGATGTAGGCAGTTCAACCAGTCATTTGGTCTTTTCTAATCTGACATTAATAAAAGATGAGCTGTCCCCCACTCGTCGATTTCAGATTGAGGAAAGAAAGATGGTCTATGAGGGAAAAATCATACACACCCCTCTGCTGGACGACAATACTATTGATATCAATAGCCTAACGACATTTTTAAAGGAAGAATGCGATCACGCAGACATTGATCCTGTTGATATTCAAACGGGCGCGGTGATTGTAACCGGTGAGACGGCAAAAAAACACAACGCGCCGCAAATCGCACAAGCACTCTCCAGAGATGCCGGAAAATTTGTCGCGGCGACCGCAGGCCCCAACTTCGAAAGCCTTCTTGCAGCGATGGGTTCGGGGGCAACCGCCAGGTCAAAAGATCACAACACGACAATCCTTTCCTGCGACATTGGCGGCGGAACATCCAACCTGGCCATATCGAGAAACGGTGAGGTGCTGTCCACAAGCTGTGTGTCGGTCGGCGGCAGATTGCTTGCCCTCGATTCTGAAGGAAAGATATGCCGTCTTAACGAACCTGCGGTTCATGTTATGCAACACATTGGATTGAATTATAAAATGGGGGACCGGATACCAAAGGAAGATATCGAAAAAATCGCATCAAGTTTGGCCGAAGTATTGATCGAAATCATGACGGGTCCTGCAAATTCCTTTCTGGCAAAGCAGCTTATGGTAACCGATAATTTACAGTTCTCCTATCCCATTGATGAATATATATTTTCAGGAGGGGTGTCGGAGTTCATCTATGGGGGCAAGAACAAGTTCAATGACATAGGGAAGATTCTTGCCGATAAAATACTGTCAATGACTCCTCGATTGGAGGCTCCGGTTGTGGAGCCCGTCAATAAGATTAGAGCAACCGTCATTGGTGCGGGTGCCTATTCGTTATCCATTTCAGGCTCGTCCGGGTTCATGGATGACAAACTCACCTTTCCGATAAGAAACATTCCCGTACTCAGGGTCGATGTGGAGGAATCAAAACTCAGCTTTGAACATGTGGTTTCACAGGTAAACCATGCGTTCAAAAAGTTTGACTTGATCGAGGGCCAGGAGATCGTCGCCTTATACTTCAAGGACCCGGTTCGTGTGAACTATCCTTCACTGGAGTTGTTTGCAAAATCTATCGAAACCGCCCTCACCAACTCAATCGACCAGGAGACGCCCGTTATTCTTATCTTTGAAAAGGATATTGCATGCAGTGTGGGGAACGTCATTCGACGAGAGACCGGGTTGAAGAACAATCTCCTTTCACTGGATGAATTGTCGCTGAATGACGGGGATTGGATCGATATCAGTGAACCGTTGGTTGGACATCAGGTGTTTCCCGTTACGGTGAAATCACTCGTATTCCCAATGAATTAGCTTTTTAGCGGCACATATGCCGTAGCTTTTTCAAAATTATATCTTCAACATAAATCATACCTAGCCTATCCCCTGCGATCCAGAGGGACTCATTGAGCCCGGCAGGATCGCAGACGCCGTTTCCCATCTGCCCGGGATGGAGGCATTACAAAACCTGCATCGTCCCTTCTCGATATTAAACGGACTCAAGGAATACCCATTCCTCCCGATGAGGAGTTTTCCGCACTGAGGGCAATAGGTATGACACCCCTCATGACCGGGCACGTTTCCCAAGTAGACGAAATGCAGGCCCTCCCGAAGGGCAAGTTCCCTCAGCCGTTCCAGGGTTTCTACAGGTGTCGACGGTAACCGGGTCAGCTTGTAAAGAGGCACGAACCGGCTGAAATGAAGTGGATAATCGGGTCCGATTTCCTTGAGGATCCATCCGCACATCCGCCGAATCATGTCCGGATCATCGACATAGGAGGGGACCACAAGGGTGGTGATTTCAAACCAGACCTTCTCCTCATGAAGGGTCTTGAGGGTATCCAGGATCGGTTGAAGATGTCCGCCGCTCAAACATTGGTAAATGCGGTCATCAAAGGATTTCAGGTCAATATTGGCTCCGTCGAGAAACTTTGACAACTCGACAAGGGGCACCTCGTTGATGTACCCGTTGGATACCAGGACATTCTTGATCCCGGCCTCTCCGGCCCTTTTCGCCGTATTATAGGTGTATTCGTAATAGGTCACCGCTTCGGAATAGGTATAGGCAATGGTAGGGATCCGTCTTTTTTTTGTCTCCCGGACCACATCGTCGGGAAACAGTTCCCCAAAGTGAACGTCCTCCGGCCGCCTCTGGGAGATCTCCCAGTTCTGACAATTCAGGCATCTAAAATTACATCCGGTCGTCGCGATTGAAAAAACAGACGTGCCCGGGTAAAAATGGTTGAGGGGTTTTTTCTCGATTGGATCCAAATGGATAGCGCAGGGGTTGCCGTAGGCCAGGGAATAAAGTTTTCCGTCGATATTCACCCTCGACCGGCAGATACTCCGGTCACCGGGTGAAAGGACACACCGGTGGGGGCATACCTCGCACTGCACCTTCCTGCCGTCCACCGTATAATGGAAGGCCTCAATAGACCATTTCCAGGGCCTTGAAGGGGCGTTCCCTTTGAACACACGCCCCTTGATAGGCCTTTCATTCTTCCATTTGTCGTGTGTGGCCCCGAAGACGCGGGGTGCACACAGAAGGGCGGGGGTGCCTATCCCAAGGGTCTTCAGGAATTCCTTTCGGGTCATCGAATAACTCACGTCCTCGACCTTTTCATGCCAAAAAATAAGGCTACGATAATACTGGAAACTTTTACAAGTATCAAAAAAATAAGGGTCCATGAAATGCCCCAGAGGGGGATGAGCAGAGTTCCCGCAACCAGGGTTCCAAGGGCCGCTCCCGTGAGATCGGCCGCAAGGCAACCCGCAACCGGACTTTGGTCCTCTCCGATGAGGGTCGCAACGACCGGGAACTGGTACCCGCATAAAAAAGAAAAAATAAGACCGAAGGCCAGGAAATACAATTCGTGGAGTTCGGATCTGAAAAATCCCACCCAAAGCAGTGAAAGGGTCAGAAGCCCCAGCAGCGCGAATTCCGACAGCACGATCCCCTGCATGGCCTTGTGTCGCTGCCGATTCCCCCAAAATGCTCCCGGCAGCAATCCCATCAGAAAGGTGGTTACCACGGCCCCGACTTTTAAATAGACGACCCCATAGATCACCTGAAAGGCGATAAGCACGATCATCTCAGCGCCCATGGTGACCAGGCCCGTGGAAAACAGGATGTATTCCTCCTTTTTGATGAACGTCAGGTAGAGGGCGGTCAATGCGAGGATGACCCCCATCAGGATTTTGGGCGAGGTCCCATGCTTCGAGAACCACTCCTGAAAGAGAATGCGCATGATTCGAGGCTCAAAGTCAAGGTTGACGGAGTCACCTGCGCTCAATCCCTTCCGGAGTCCCTCAATCCTCTCCCGGGTCACATTTCCCCGGTAAAAGCCCTGGATATAGGAGGTTTCGATTCCCCGATCCCTGAGCCTTGAAGGGATATTCGTCCACAGCCTTTGGTCTCGGCACAGAAAGTAGGCCTCCTCGCCTGGAAGGATCAGGACGTTTTTAAAATGCATTTGGGCCGTGTTCAAAATCATGGACAGCTTGGCCTGCCTGACGGGACTGATGTAGTTGGGGGAATAGGAAAGGCCGAAGGAAAAAACCCCCTGATCCGTCAGGACCTTCCTGCAGAGAGCAAAAAATTCACCGGTGAAGAACCGATTGAGCTGAAAGGAGTCAGGGTCCGGCAGGTCGACAATCACGGCATCATATTGCTTTTTGGTGGACCTGACGTAATGCCTCCCATCGCGGTTGATCACCTTGAGAACAGGCGATTCTTCCATGAAACTCAGATCCCGGGCGACCTTTGTCAGCAGGGGATCGAGCTCCAGATAGTCGATCCCCCGGGGATGGTACTTTAAAATTTCCTTAAGAGTTTCGCCCAGGCCTCCGGATATCAGAAGCACATTTTTCACCCCATCCAACTGACTCAGGGGATAGTGAACCTTCTCTTCACTCCTGATGGTTTCTGCGGTCGAGTACAGGGGCGCACCCGATTCCCAGAAAGTATACTGTGCCCCTTCCTTTGAAATCACGATCCGCCCGTAGGGGGACTCCAGATAGCGGACGATCCGGCCATATTGTCCGGCCAGGGTGGCGGTCTCAAAAGAACCGTTGAGGGCATACAGGCAAAACATACACGTAATCAGAAGCCCCCCGGAAAGGAGCAGGAACTTGCGGGTTTTCAGCAGGATCAAAAGGGATACCAGGATCAGGAACCCTGAGGTTAAAACCACCGTCTTAAAGGGTTTCAGCCAGTAGACCAGAAAAAAACTGAAAAGGGCGCCCCCGGAAATATCCCCGATGCTGTCCATGATATAGAGCTTACCCGCGTTCCAGGGTACCCTTAAATCCTTGAGCACCGGCAGGGCATAGGGAAGGATGAAACCCACGAGGAGGCAGTAGGGAGCCGTGGTGATCAGGATATAGAAAAGAATCTCATAGAACCCGGCGGAGGCCCCATGGAAGAACAGGATATTCCTGAGGCCGCGGATCAGGACAAGCTGAACAAGAGGAAAGACCCCTGTCATAAGGCACAGAAGGGTATAGATTGTGAGGGAGGTCCGTTTAACAGGACGCATCAAAAGGGTTCCGAGCGCAGTCAAAAGGAGCCAGGAAAAAATAACGAGGGATATGGTGATCTCATTGCCGTGAAACTGGGACAGGAATTCGCGGATGGTCACAAACTGAACGGCAATAGAGGAAACTCCCGCCCCTATGATGCTCAGTATGACGAGGCGTTTCGGGATCTTTCAGCCTCCTCCTAAGGTAGGGTGTGGACGATTAAGGGCATCGATCGACCTTTTACAAGGGGCGAAGCCTACCCGCCATCTGTCAGGTGCGGCCTCGTGTCAGGAAATCCCAATGTAATTTCATTCCATAAAGGCCTGGACCTGGTAGGTCGAGACTTCGAGTTTCTCCTTTTTCCAGTCATCCCGGTCCAATCCCGCCTTCACGCAGAGATGGCCCAGGAAATCCTCCTTCTTCGGGAGCTGTTCCCACACCTGAGGGAGGAAGGTGGCCTGATAGTATCCCTTTTTGAGGATAACCCCGTCCACGCCGGCCCGCAACTTATTGAGAAGATCCGGTGCGTCCTCATAGGGCAGTTCCTCGGGATCGGTCAGTACACTGATCTCGATCTTGACCCGTTCCCATTCCTTTTTGCTCAATGGGCTGAATCTCGGATCTCGAAAGGCCGCATTGATGGCATTGATCTTAATACCTTCGAAAAGCGTTTCCTGTGGGGTGATATGTCCTATGCAACCCCTGAGATTATCCCCAATGGTAAGGGTCACGAAGGTGCCCCTTTTTTCCAGAAACCTCCGGGATGCGGCCGAGCCGGGGGACTCATCCGCCTGCCGGTCAAAAAGCGCCGCCGCTATGGTTTTTCGCGCTACTGAGAGGAGTAGTCTTCCCTCTTCTTCCGTCAGTTGATTGGTCTCCATCCTGTTCCCCTCCATTTGCCTGTCCAGCCCCGCGGTGGGCCATCCCGAGCCCCTTCTTGACCCTTCGGTCCCGGCCTCCCGCGCCTGAAGGTCGTCCAATCTTACCATGCCCCCTAACACCAGGACACATAGGATAAAACCCGAAAGCCGAAACGGGCCGCGCGGGCACCGAAAATCAGAGGTTTTCATCTTTCGTTTCTCCTACATTTGGAATCATATTTGCCTGAACAATGCCCATTTGTCAAAATCATTTCCCTTTTTCTCAGGCATTCCGGGCATTCAAAGAGATATTTCCACCTTGACATCAATCGGCATTAAATTTAGCATGAATACATTTTATGATATGTTAGTTGATTTGGACAAACAATATCTTTTTAACTTTCTGTTTACAAAAGGAATATATTGGATTCGAATAGGATTTATGAAGCTCTCCGAGAAAAGATAATTCGTTTAGAGCTTGCGCCGGAAAGTGTTTTAAACTTGAGTGAACTGGCACAAGCATTCGGTGTGAGCCGCACGCCGATTAAAGAAGTTCTGATATCCCTTCAGGCCGAAGAATGGATCATGCGACATGGCTCACACTTCATTATAACCCCTTTGAGTCTGGATCGGATTCGTGAGGTCACGGAGATACGCATGGTGATGGAGGTTCAGGCCAACATCTGGGCCATGCAACGCATTACTCCCGCAGAGATGACCGGGCTCAAAAAAATCAAACAACAGATCCTTTCACTCGATGAGAGAAGCAGCAACGAAGCCATCGTGGATTTTGATTTTAAGATACATCGATACATCTTTCAGGCCGCTAAAAACACACAACTGGCTAAACTGCTGGAACGACTTCTCGGTCATTATCTTCGTTTTTGGTTATCCATTCCCCGTCAGATTGATCTTCAGGTTTTTTTCTCTGAAGCGCTGGAACTTATCCAGGCCATCGACAAAAAAAATGAAAGCATTGTTCGCGAGTGCACCACGAAACACATTCGTAATTCCGTTGCCGAAATCATGGGGACAAGATAATCCTGCAATCATGCATGAGTTCAGTCCTTTCAAACAGGCTCTAAATTCACCCTGTCTTTCCTGATTCTAATTTTTTAAACCGCCCTACAGCACATGCCTCACGAAACAGCCGGCAAACTCATCAGGGCATCCTTCATACGCCCCCAATCATGCAGCAATCGACGTCAACTTGGACGGAGAAAAAAAACTTGACATGTATTTTTATTGCATTTACCTTAAATACATACCGCATTCACGTTGAATATTTATCAACCTGCTGACATTTAGAGGCATTCGACAGACTGAAGCCATTGTGGCGTTGAAAAGCACAGGCCTCTGAATCAAAAATTGTGGAAGCCGAGATGGTTTTGGGCGCCCTGCTTCGATCAATGCGCGGATAGCGAAGGGTTCGGAAACTAATAGCCTTTAGCCTACAACCTAAACAACCTGAACAGTTACACAGAAGATTTGTTATGGAAAACCTTATTTACCTTGATAATGGCGCAACATCCTTTCCAAAACCGGAACCTGTCTATATCTATATGGACAGGTTCTATAGGACAAACGGAGTTAATCCCGGGCGGTCCGGGTATGATCTTTCGATTGAGACAGGAGATGTTGTTGAAAATATGAGAAAAATTCTTACCAAGTATTTCAGCGGGACGGATCATAACCGCCTTGTATTTACGCTGAATGCTACGGATGCCCTTAATATAGCTATATCAGGACTCCTTGGCCCGGGGGACCACGCGATAACGACAACGATTGAACACAATGCCGTTTTAAGACCACTTTACCATATGTCATCATATAATAAGGTTGAAATTGACTACATCCCATTCAACAAATCCGGTTTTGTTCAACCGGATGATTTCATTTCAAAATTCAAAAAAAATACAAAGCTTGTCGTAGTAAATCATGCTTCAAATGTGATCGGAACCATTCAACCGATAAAGGAAATAGGGAAACTCTGCAGAGAAAGGGGGATCACCTTTCTCGTTGATGCATCTCAAACAGCCGGCAAAATCCCTGTAAATATGGAAGAAATGAATATCGATGTCGTTGCCTTTACAGGGCACAAATCGCTTCTCGGCCCAACCGGAATTGGTGGTTTATATGTGCGGGAAGGAATTGACATAAGACATTCACGGGGTGGTGGCACTGGAGTAAAATCAGCATTAAAACATCACCCGGCAGAATATCCCTACAGGCTTGAATACGGGACATTGAATATTTTAGGAATTGCAGGCCTTTATGCCGGCATAAAATGGCTGATGGATCAGGGAATCGAAAAGATCCACCAACATGAAATAAAGCTTACAGAACAATTGCGAGACGGATTGCATGAGATTGATCATGTAACGACTTACTGTCAGGACGATTTGAAGGATCATATCGGGGTATTGAGTTTTAATATTGAAGGTTTTGAAGCTGTAAATACAGGCACCATTCTTGACGGAGAGTACAATATCGCCTGCAGAACCGGCCTCCAGTGTGCACCTCTTGTTCATGAGCAATTAGGAACGGACAAGCTCAACGGAACGGTGAGGATTGGTTTCGGTCCTTTCAACACCGAGGATCATGTACAAAAAGCCGTTGATGCGGTGAGAGAAATTGCTGAAACCTATGTGAAATAACGGGCTGGCCTTATGAAAAAGTGTCACTGGTCCATTTCCCCCTTTCTGACCGTCCTCGTTCTTGCCGGAATCCTATCCCTTCTTTCGTCATGCGTATTCAATCCACCCCCATTCGATGAGGGGGCATGGCGTTCAAGGGTAGAATCCGCCGATCCCGCTTTGCTGTATGCACCTCATATCAAAAACGGCCGTTTTTTTAATCCCTGGATGCCCGCCGAGGAGAAAACTTTCCGAAGATTCCTCAGGTGGAGATTCTCCTCCGACCCGCGGGAATATACCGAAGAGGAAAAGGCTTACCGGCCCGGAATCATCGGGAAAGCCAAGGAACGCATCCTGTCTATGCCCAGGGGTGATTTCATCATGTGGATCGGTCACGGAACCTTCCTGATCCGCCTGCAGGGTGAATACTGGCTGACGGATCCCATCTTCTCTGAAAGGGCCTTTCTGCCCAAAAGAAAGACTCCTCCCGGAATCACCCTGGAGGCCCTCAAGGAGATCGCCCCCAGTATCAACGTCATTATCTCCCACAATCACTATGACCATCTGGACAAAAAAACCCTTTTAGCCCTCCCCGAAAACACGCGAATATTCGTCCCGCGCGGGCTCAAGGCCTATGTTCAGGGCCTGAACAAAAAAAATGTGACCGAAATGGACTGGTGGCAGAGCATTAAAGGCGGAAACGGTTCGACCCTGATCTGTCTCCCCAGTCAGCACTGGTCAAGGCGGATCGGACAGGGGGTCAATGAGACCCTCTGGGCGAGTTTTATGCTGATCACCCCAAGGGTCACCCTCTATTACGGTGGAGATACGGGATACTTCATCGGCCACCGTGAAATCGGCAACCGCTACCCCGGGATCGACTATGCGCTCCTCCCCACAACGGCCTTCCATCCCAGATGGTTCATGCACCACGCCCACATGAACATCGATGAGACCATCGCGGCCTTCAGGGATCTGAAGGCGAGATTCATGATTCCACACCAGTGGGGCACCTTTCACCTCGGTAATGAACCGGTGGGCTACCCTGCCCTGGAATTGCAGCGAACGGTCGCCCGGCGCGGCCTTGATCCTTCTTCTTTCATGATCATGGATATCGGTGAGATTCTCAAGATACCGAATTCTCAGTAACCGGTTCACCGGGGCACGGAAGATCCGGAGAAAAGAGGATTTCCTCCGGTGGTGTTGAGAAGACCCCAACGGGAAATCTCACTGCTTCGCCCGAATCCGTATGTCTTGTCTATTGGAGTCGATATTTTGCTTTACTTCTCTTCCTCGTTGGGGAATCTTCGACCAGCGAAAACCGAAAAAGAAACAAACATTAAGCGCACCATGGTTAAAAGTGTAACATGGAATACGTCATCGTAATGATAAAATTCAGCACCAAACAAAACGAGGTCATAAGGCATGAATTCTGAAAAAAAAGACAACACACTCAACATGGTTGATCTGGGACGGAGCGGGCTCAGGGTGACCGAACTCGGTTTCGGCGGCATCCCCATCATGCGCCTTGGCATGGATGAGGCCGTTGAGGTCATAAGGCACAGCTATGAATTGGGCGTACGCTTTTTTGACACGGCCCATTTCTATGGGGACAGCGAGGAAAAGATGGGCAAGGCCCTCGAGCCTTTTCGGGACCGGGTTGTCATCGCGACCAAGGTCTGGGCCAAGGACAAGGAGGGGGCGGCCGAACAACTGGCCATGAG
>CAZXWJ010000025.1:0-30748 GCA_964644375.1 uncultured Desulfobacteraceae bacterium
TGAGCGGAGAGGGGGAGATGACGGTCGATGATGAGACACGGCCCGTCAAGCCGGGAGATGCGGTATGGATCCCGACCGGTTCTCTCCACAAACTGACCAATACGGGTGAGGATGTCCTGGTGATCCTGGTTCCCGCGTCTTCCTTCGAATAATCGGTTTCTAGCAGAAGGCGTGCCGATGGGTTACAGCTGAATTTTCGAATTCGAAGTCGTGGCCGTTGAACACCGGCCTAAGCGGCAAAGGGTGGCCCGAAATCACTTAACATTTGATCGTGATTGACCGATTTAAAACTATGGGCTGAACGTTGTTGCAGTCTGAGCTTGCTTTTTTTTCATAGAAAACTTGGCCCTCCCCCGCCCAACGGGGCGGGGATCGCAGATGTGCCGGGATTCTTCACTGGGTCGCATGGATTGATGCCCTTATGTATCTTGAATATTGGAAGTTCAGGGAATACCCGTTTGAAAACGTACCTGATCCCAATTTTTTTTACCTCTCCAGGTGTCACAGAGAGGCCTTAACCCGCCTGCTCTATGCTTCAAAAATGAGGAAGGGAGGGGCCATGCTGTCCGGTGAGGTCGGTTGTGGCAAGACCACCTTGGCCAAAGTCTGTATACAGGAATTGCCGGAAGAGGCGTTTGATATAGGCCTCATGATCAATCCCAAACTGGATGCCCTGGATTTTTTGCAGGAGATTCTCTACCAGTTCGGCATAGGCGAATTGCCGGAAACCAAGGGTAAGTGTCTTCGTTTGCTAAACGAAAGAATGCTGAAAAACAGGCGGGAAAACAGGGAGACCCTGTTGCTCATTGACGAGGCCCAACTTTTGAACCGGGCAACCCTGGAGGAGGTCAGGCTTCTTCTCAATTTCCAGTTGAGCGACCGCTTTCTGATCACGGTCATTCTTTTCGGGCAGCCTGAGTTGATTGAAAAAATCAGAGAGATTGAACAGCTCAACCAAAGAATCGCCGTAAAATACCATGTGAATCCGTTTGATTTCGATGACACGGCCCGTTACGTCCATTTCAGACAAAAAAAAGCGGGCAGAAACGAAAGTGTTTTCAGTCGTGAGGCTATTGAAAAAATTTATGACCATTCCAAAGGAGTACCGAGGAAGATCAATAATCTTTGCGACTTGTCCTTGTTGGTCGGGTGCAGCAAGAGCAAGCCGATAATCGACTCGAGAATCGTGGAGAGTATTGTCTATGATGGTGCGCTTTTCTGATATCGTGAGAATAAGAGATAAGACGACCAGGGATGAAAACCAGGTAAAAGACCGACCTGATGATCAACTGTGGTTCAGTGAATTTGATATCCTGAAGATGCCACGGGAGGAAATTTCGGCTGAAAGGCCGGACGGACCCGGGGCTGATGTTCGTGGACCGGTGACGGTTTTTTATTACAAACGTTTAAAGGAACAGTCTGAAATCATTCGAGATACGGTTAAAAATGGCCTTAAACTGAGCATCTCGACGGTTTTGGCTGACCTTCAGCATATTCTTGACCATAACCTCATCGATGAGATGTACGACTTTGCCATGTGCGCCCCTGAAAATGCGGGGGAGCGGCATTCGCACCCCCTCGACGTGACCTTTGTGTCCCTGAGGATGGGTAAGGGTATGGGATACGACGACGGCGGCCTTTTGGAACTCGGGCTTGCGGCGTTTCTCGAAAATGTCGGCATGTACCTGGTTCCCGACGGCATACTCGGTAAAGAGGGCCCTCTCGACGAGCATGAAATGGACGTCATCAAGGGGCATCCGGAAGCGAGTCGGCAAATTCTTTCCTCTTTGGGGGAAGAATATCACTGGATCGGGGAGGTCGCATTGCAGGTCCATGAGCGATCGGACGGTTCAGGTTATCCAAAGAGACTGAAGGGTGACCAGATTTCGGAGACGTCTTCCATTATCGGATTGGCGGATACCTATGTGGCCATGATCAAGCGCAGACCCTATCGGGATAAGTACCTGCAAACGGACGCCATCAAGCTTATTATTAAAGAAGAAAAAGGCCTTTTCCCGACCAGGGTGCTGAAGGTCTTTCTGGATCATATTTCACTTTTCCCCGTAAACACCCTGGTACGATTGAACAACAAATCCGTCGGCCGTGTCATTTCAACGGACCACAACCAGCCCCTGAGGCCGATCATTGAACTCATCTCTGACGGTGAGGGCAACAAATTAAAAGACCGGCAGGTGATAAGGTTGTGCGATAATCCTCTGTTGCATATCGAAGAGAGCCTTGACGAAGGGGCACTTACGGATCAATAATTTGCCGTTGGGCCCCCGGTGTGTGAGTTCCGGGTCTCGATCCCTGATTGAGGGGCATGGAAAAAGGGCAACATGAGGGTTTCGTCTATGTATGGCATAAGGCTCAGGGATATCTGGCACATGGTTAAGAGGAGACGGCACCTCTTCCTTCTCGGTCCGCTGGTCCTGGGGCTCGTAAGCACACTCTTCTCCGCCTTCATGGCATCTCCCCCCCTTTATATCGCCGCGTGCAGGATACAATTTGACGGGGAATTACTTGTCGACGGCCCACCGGCATCAGCCGGCATTGATCCCGTCGACGCCCGACTCGCCGGCATCAGGAGCTTTGCCGTGATAGGAACGGCGGCCGAAAGGCTGGGCCTCATGTCCCTCGAGGTCTCATCGGACGGCAATCCGCCGGACACCCGCCGTGTTTTCAGCCTTGAAGGGCTTCGGTCCAAGATTGCGGTTAGAAGAGAACCTTCGAGTTTCATTGCAGACATCGAAGTAACGGATTCAGACCCGTACCTTTCACAAAGGCTTGCAAACACCCTCGCCTCGGTTTTCCGGGAAGTCCATGCCGAAGATCAGGCAAAGCGCGCCGCGGCATCGCTTGAAGGCATCGAGGCTCAATTGCGGGACGAGCGGCAAAAACTCGAAGCATCCCGGGCGGCCTTTGAGGAGTTCAGTCGGAACCACCGATTACTTTCCGTTGAACTCCAGGGCAAGGCCCTTCTGGAGCAGGGACAGAACATTCGTGAACAACTGCGAACGATTACAGAAGACGAGAGAGAGCTCAAGCGTGTTCTTTCACGCCTGCGGGCCTTCATCAAAAAACCCTCCGCATCTGACTGCAATTTTTTCACACCCAAGGCGACCGGTCCTTATCTTACCCTGAACAGTACCCTCGAAAAGTGGTCTTCCCATAAAAACCTGATCGGGCGGAATGAAAAGATGACGGAAACGGCCCATAAGATGGCCGTTCTGCTGGAACGCCGGCTCAGGGATATTCGGGAGCGGATGAATGGGCTGGAGGAGGAGACCAGTAAGAACGAAAAAGAAACCGAAGTCCTTTTGCAGCAAAATTTGAAATACGATCACTTGAAAAAGCGAATCAAGGCCTTAGGGAAGATGGTCGGTCTTCTGGAGCGAAAAAAACGGGAACGTCTGATCGAATTGGCGGATGCCTCAGTGGGCGTAACCGTTGTCGGGTCCGCCCCCTTGCCGAAGCAATCCGTCAACGCGCCCCGCCCCTATCGGGCCGGGTTCTATGGGATACTTGCCGGTCTGTGCCTTGCTCTTGTTTCGGCCTTTGTGATGAGGTCCTTCGGGCCTTCTTTGGGGGCCATTGAAGAGGTGGAGAGACACTTGGGCCTCAGGGTACTGGGGGGGCTTCCACGGACGAATTTCAAGGGCGCTGCGAGGCCCCAAAAGGGCAGGGCGGTTACGGGGGATAGGCCCGGGAACAGCGGTCCGACCAACCTTCTCGTGTGTCACTACCATCCCGATTCGGAGATTGCCGAAAATTTTCGTTCAATAAGAACCCGAATCCTTGCGAAAGGGGCTGGAGGCGGCACAAAAACCATAGCCGTGACCAGCGCCTCTCCTGAAGAGGGCAAAACGCTCGTGGCGGTGAACCTCGCCCTGACGGCGGCTCAGGCAGGCATGAAGACCCTTCTCGTCGAAGCGGATCTAAGAAGACCCGCTTTTCCAGGCATATTTGGAATGGAGGCGTCTCCGGGACTTGCGGAAATTCTTGTCGGGGATATCTCCTGGGAGCGCGCCTTGAAAACGGTGACGGATCTTGTCATGGGAAAAATGACCCCGGAAGAGGTCATGAAACCCCCCGGTCTTGACAACCTCCATATCATCATGGGCGGGTCCGTGCCGTCCAACCCTGCGCTTCTCCTGGAATCGGAACGTTTGGGAGACTTTATCAAAGAGGCGGAAACCTCCTATGATCTGGTCATCCTTGATACCCCGCCCGTTTTTGCCTGGAACGATATGACAATTCTGGCCACAAAAGGCCCCGCGGCCCTCCTGGTCCATGGCGTGGGTGACGTATCCAAACGACTCTTAAAGAGAGCGGCGGCCCGGCTGGAAGAGATCGGGTGTCATCTTCTTGGGGTCGTACTCAACGGCATTAGACCTGAGATCAGTCCCGAACGGGAGAAAAGAGGGGCTGAATTCTTTGCCCCGAGATCGGCCTATATCCTGGTGGCCCTTCTTTTCTTAGGGGTTGGCCTTTTGTGGAGGAGCGGCCTCATGGAATTCGAGTGGAGGGAGGATTCGAGGTCTGTAACAACTGCGGGCCCGCCTTTGCGGACCATGGTCGCAGGGTCGGTGGAAAAGGCGCCGAAAATCCTGTCCTCCGATGAGACGCGGGCAAAAGCTATGAAGCAGGAGCCGTCGAAGGAAGTGACCGTCCTGCCTCAGAGCGTTTCTCCGTCGCCGGAAAGGGCAAAAGCTGAAGAAGTTCTTGTGGAGAAAAGACCGGTTCTGCATCCCTATGCCCTGTACCTGGGATCCTTCCGCAACATGGGGCGGGTGAAGAAGGCCTTTTCCTTCTACCATCTGAAGGGCCTTGAGCCCTATTGGGCGAGGGTCTATTTAAAGGAAAAGGGGCTGTGGTACAGATTATACGTCGGTCATTTCGAGGAGCGCGCTGCAGCCAAGCAGTTTATTCGTGGACATGATCTCGAAGACGCCGAGGTAAGGCAAACGAAATATGCCAACCTGATCGGTGCCTCGTCGGATCCCAAAGACCTCGCCGGGCAAACCCCCGCATTGCAACGCAAAGGCTATTCGCCTTACGTCATCGGGGGGGCCGGCGGGCCTTACCGTCTCTATGTCGGGGCCTATTTCACACGTGGGGGTGCCGAGAGACAGCGTCGGGATCTGGAGGAGGACGGTATTGCCGCTCAAGTGGTTGAAAGATGATCTTTAGGATTTTATCTTGCTATCATTCCCTGTATTTTCTATGATTTCCAACAAAATCTATTGTTTTTACTCCCTGGATTTATGCAGGATTCACGTACTAACTCTTCTTAATAAGGAGGACGGAGATGGAAAAGATAGAAGTCATCGTTGCCCGTGAGATCCTTGACTCGCGAGGCAATCCCACGGTGGAGGTGGAGGTGGAACTCGGGGGCGGAGCCTTTGGGTGGGCGGCCGTGCCTTCGGGTGCTTCAACCGGAAAATACGAGGCCGTAGAACTTCGGGACAAAGGCAAGAAAAGGTACGGGGGCAAGGGTGTCGAAAAAGCCGTTGGAAGCGTCAACGAGGTCATCGCTCCGGCCCTTGCGGGCATGGACGCGACGGATCAGCGGTTGGTGGATAAAACGCTCATCGAACTGGACGGAACTCCGAACAAGAAAAATTTCGGTGCCAATGCCGTGCTCGGCGTTTCTCTGGCCGTGGCCAGAGCCGCTGCGGATTTGCTTGAAACCCCACTTTACAGGTATATCGGCGGTGCCAATGCCTGCCGGTTGCCCATGCCAATGATGAATATCCTCAACGGCGGACTCCATGCGGCAAACAACGTCGATCTTCAAGAATTCATGATCATGCCCGTGGGAGGCAAGACCTTCAAGGAGGCCCTTCGAATCGGAGCCGAGGTTTTTCACGGACTGGCCGGTGTGTTGAAGGACAAAGGCCTTTCCACTGCGGTGGGGGATGAAGGGGGATTTGCGCCGGACCTCAAGTCCAATGATCAGGCCGTTGAGATGGTCCTTTCGGGAATCGAAAAGGCCGGCTACAAGCCGGGAAAGGATGTGGTCCTGGCCCTGGATCCGGCTTCTTCTTCTTTTTTTATGAAGGGTAAATATGTGTTTTCAAAATCCGATCAATCCAAACTGAATCCCGATCAAATGATTGACTTCTATGAAGATTGGGTTCAGCGTTTTCCCATCTTTTCCATAGAAGACGGTCTTGCTGAAAATGACTGGAAGGCCTGGAAGATGATGACCGAGCGGCTTGGAAGCCGTATTCAAATTGTTGGAGACGACCTTTTCGTCACGAACACGGATCGGATCGCAAGGGGTATCAAGGAGAAATCCGCCAATGCGGTCCTGATCAAACTCAACCAGATCGGAACCCTTACGGAGACCCTCGACGCCATTCAGATGGCTCACAAGGCAGGATGGCGGGCGGTTATTTCCCATCGTTCCGGAGAAACCGAAGACACTTTTATTGCTGATCTGGCCGTGGCAACGGGGACCGGGCAGATAAAGACCGGTTCTCTCTGTCGGTCTGAAAGGGTATGCAAATACAACCAGTTGCTGAGAATTGAAGAGGACTTGGGAGATTCGGCCGAGTTTGGATGGCCCGCGTGAATGCCCCAGGCATTTTAACCACTTGTAGCTTCATACCTTTTTTCCAACCGCCTGCCGAGGCTCAGGTCCCCGCATTCGTACTGAATGATGGCGACCAGGGTCTGGGCGGCGGTCTCGGCCCGAAGAATCCGATGGCCCAGAGATGCCGAAGAAAAACCGGTTTCCATCGCCAAATCGATTTCATCCGCCGTGAATCCGCCCTCGGGCCCCACCACGCCCAGGACCTTCTTTATCGGGATATCTCCGGAGAATAACCCCTTTAAATCCCTCGCCTTCTCTCCTTCCCAAAGGATGACTTTGAAGGCTTCTTGTCCCGCCAGGTGGGGGAGCAGTTCCCGAAAGGGGAATAAGCGTTCGATTTTTGCGGGCACCGGTCTGTCGGACTGCTTGGCTGCGTTTTGCGCGATTTCCCTCCAGTGTCTTGATTTCCCGTCGAAACCCTGTTGATTAAGCCTGATCACCGTTCGCGCGGAAGTGAAGGGATAAATCCGGTTCACACCCAGTTCCGAGGTCTTTTGAATGACATAGTCCATTTGACGCGGCTTCAGAAGGGCCTGGCAGAGGGTGATGTCCACCGGCGAAGCGGGGGGGGCGGGGAGTGATTTTTCGAGGATGACACGGACTGCCTTCCGTTGGCAGGATTCGATGGCCACCTGAAATCGAGCGCCTGTGCGATCCATGAGGATGAAGCGATCGCCTGGGCCCATGCGCATGACCTTGAGGATATGCCCGGCCTCGGATCCGCTTATGGTGCAAAGACCGTCTTGGGCATGTATGTCTTCGACGTAAAAACGCTTCACTGTTTGTGTCCCCGGGGGGTCGGATGGAGCCGTCGGCTATCCGTATTCGGCCGACTCTTTGAACCCGTGAGGTCTTGGCTTAAGGCAAGACCATGAAGGTTGATGGACGGATAAAAGACGCTTTTACAGATCGCAGGATGTTGAACGATGAATACTTGACGGCCTCGCAAAAATTCATGCGTCTTTTCAAATTGTTTGCGCCCGTTTTTTCACCAGCATACAGGCCCACTCTTTTTCATAAAGGATGTCTAAGGTTTTCAATCCATTCCCCGGGAGAAGGGCCTCGATCCGGGGCACCTGTTCCCGAAGAATGCCGGAGAGGATAAGTAGGCCGGTCTGTTTCATCACAGAGGGGAAATAAGGGAACAGATCTACGATCGTTCCCAGGATCAGATTGGCAACCGTAAGGTCAAAGCTTTCATCGAGGGCCCCAAGAAGCTTGGATGAGAATTCTATCTCCCCGGATTGGACATTCAGTGAAAGATTCCTCCGTGCCCATCGGAGGGCCTCTGGATCCGTATCAATGGCCAAGATCCTATGTGCGTTGAGCCGGGCGCCGTAAAGGGCGAGAATCCCGCTTCCCGTGCCCACGTCGAGCATGGACCAGGGCCTGTCCGCGGCCCCTTTTTCCATGGCCCGAAGGCACATCCGGGTCGTCGGGTGTTGCCCCGTCCCAAAGGCGGGGCCCGGATCGATTCGAATGATGGTTCCTTCGGTGGATTCAGGGACGGGCTCCCAGGCAGGGAAAACCGTCAGATTTGGGGTGATGCGGTCCGGATGAAAGAAACGACGCCAACTGTGGCCCCAATCCCGGTCCTGGAGGTTGCAGAGCCTCAATTTGAATGAACGGGCTTCAGGGAAAATAACCCCAAGTTCAGTCAGACATCCGTTAATGCGATTTTGAAGGTGCTCGAAGTTTTGCTGAAAGGGCCAGTAGGCCTTGAGAATGTGACCGGAAAAGTCCTGGGTGACCATGCCCTGGCACCCGAGGTCAAAGAGAAGGGCACTCAATGCCTCATGGGCGACCGGGTGGATATCAATGGAAATCTCCAGCCATCCGGGGTGTTTGTGGGGGGATAGGGGCACAACCATTCACCCTTTCGCGGTATAGCATGACGGTCCTGAGCACCAATTAAGACAAAAAAGCCCCCGCCCTGAGGGCGGGGGCAGGTGATGCTCAATTACGCTTTATTGAATATATAGTTGATTTGTCCGTTAGGAAGCGGGTTGGTGACGGTTTTCAGTTCCATGCCCACTTCGATATCGTCGTCGGTCAGGTCCTTTGACAGTCGACCGAATACCTTGTATTCACCGTAGTCCAGAAGGGCGATGGTGTATGGCAGGTCGCCTTCGAAACCGACCGGACCGTATTCCAGTTTGCTGTATGATAAGAGCTTGCCCGTCCCTGCGACCTCAACCCATTCCATGTTGCTGGTCAGGCACTGATAGCAATCGGCCCTGGGGGGGAAGAATGTGCGCCCGCAGTCCTTGCATTTGGTGGCCTTGACCTTACCCTCATTCAGGAAATTCATGAAGTCATTGGTCTTCGAGATGCCGGTAAAACTTACTGTTCCAAATTTTTTGAATCGATCATCAATTTCTTTTTTTGCCATGTTAATCCCTCCCGAAGATGGTGACATTTCCGTAAAGGCCCACACCACCGATGTTATGGACCAATCCGATTTCAGGGTCCTTGACCTGCATGTCTCCCGCCTCACCTCTAAGCTGGAGGGTAATGGTTCGAATCTGTGATCCGCCGGTCGCGCCGATGGGGTGACCCTTTGAGAGCAAACCGCCGTCTACATTCACCGGGATTCTTCCTTCCTTATAGGTCTCTTTGGCCCCGATCAGGTCCTTGCCTTCTCCGGGCTTTGCAAATCCCAGGTTCTCATAGGCCATCATCTCGGCAATGGTGAAACAGTCATGGACCTCGGCCACGTCGATATCGTTCGGAGTGACGCCGGCCATTGCATAGGCCTGCCTTCCGGCCTCTTCTCCAACCGTCAGGCCGGTAAAGAGGTCCCTGCCCGCCATATTGACCGCCGTGGAGGCCGCACCGATGCCGAGGATCCAAACCGGCTTCTTGGAGAAGGCCCTGGCCTTCTCTTCATTGGCGACGATCACGCAAGAGCTGCCGTCGGCGTTCGCGCAACAATCTCCGACACGAAGGGGACTGGCGACGGGGCTGGACATGGCACTTGCAGGATCAGAAAACATATCCATGGTCACCGCCTTGCGATAGACTGCCTTTTCGTTGATCTGGCCGTAGGTGGCCGCCTTTACCCGGATTCGGGCCAGGTCTTCGGAAGTGGTGCCGTACTTGGCCATGTGCGCCCTGGCATACATGGCGTAGTATGCGGGCATCATGGTCCCGAAGGGACTTTCCCACTGGATATCCGCCCCGCGGCCCATTCTTTCCTGGGATTCAGCGGATGTAATTTCAGACATCTTTTGAAAGCCAATGACCGCAACCATGTCATGAAGCCCTGATTTGACCAGAGAATAGGCCAGCTTCAGACCGGTACTGCTCGATGAGCACAGGGTTTCCACATAAAAAGTCGGCTGGGGCGTGAGCCCCAGATACTCGGCCATGACACCTGCCGGTGACCTTTGTTTGTCATATTCAGGGGAAGAACAGACGACCGAGGCATCGATGTCCTTTACTGAGATTTGGGCATCTCCCATAGCCTCCTTGAATCCCTCAAAAGCCAGTTCCCTGATCGAGCCAGGATACCCTCTCACAAAGGAACTCTGGCCAACGCCTATAACTCCTACCTTTCCCATAGATTACCTCCTGATTCATGCGTTTCAGATTTGAAAATCTTGCCGGAGAGACCCCCCCATCAGGATCATTTTCCTCTGGAGCGTCAAATTCGCTGGCATCAATTCAAAATAATACAAAAAATTTACAACAGGTGATAAAAAAGTATAGGGAAAGATCCAGGCAGGGTCAAGAAATAAAATGGCTACAATGTGGCTACAACATGTCACTCAAATTCTTCGGATTCCTCAACTGGATAAAACAGATCCAGAAATTCCGTCTTGATTCGTTCCGTATCCTCATGGAGAAGGCATTCCTCCGCCTTTTTTCTGAAAAGGAGGGATCTGGCCTCCATGTTTTGAATTTTTCGGTCAACGGCGTGCTCTTTCAAGATGGTTTTCACCTGGTGAAAGACGGCCGCATTCCCATAAAGGCAGGTTCCTTCATGGAGAATCTTGCAGGCAACCATATGTTTGAAGGTATCGAATCGGACCTGTTCCCGTACGCGGCCCATATTCTTGACCACATAATCGATTTCTTCCCTCAGATGGGGTGTGATCAGGAGACGGTATTTTTCCTCATAGATGGCCTCGTCCAGTCTCTTCACTTGTGCTGCAGGGAGTTGATCGTCCACGATTACGACAATGTCCATGTCGCTGCCTTTGACCGTTTTCCCGGTACTTCGCTCAGGTCGGGAGACATCGTGGGCCATGTTGTAGACGATGTCGCCGGCCAGGATAAAACAGGTGTGCTCGGTCAGGACGCCTTCCTGAAAACGGTCGGCCAGTGAAGCGATGATGCTGTAGGCCAGTTCGGATTTTGTCCTGCTGACGGCTTTGACATGAGCAAGGATCATGTCGGCCTTTCGAATCAGCGAAAGAGGGTCTTTCTTTAGACCGACAACGGAATAGGTCAGGAATTCTCTCAAGATGGAGGGAGAAAGACGGGCAAAGCCTTGAATCCTTCGGTCAAGCCGCAGGTAGCGGGTTCCAAGGGGCTGAATCTTCAGGGCTCCGGAAGCCTTGCAGGCACGCCACAAAAGAAGCTCATCTCCTTGTAGGTGCTCAAGGATTTCCTGTCCGGTCAAGGGGCCCTCACGGGTAATCAGCCGTATGATTTTTTTTTCCATGAAAAGAGATCCACCTCTTTGTCAACGATCTTCTTCAATCGAAAGGCCTCGTCCGGCGGCATTCGTGTCCGCGGAAGGGAGAGCCTCAATAAATCACAATAATGGGAGTCCAGGCTCAGTTGATGGATAGGCGACCCGCCGGGGGCAGGGCTCATCGTATCGACCAGACTGGTCAAGAGACGGTTCGAGAGGCCTTCAAAGGCTTCTCTGAAGAGGGGCCGCCTTAAAATGGAGGTGTCTTCCCTCTCTATCAACCTGTTCAAGATGTAGGCGTTGGCCTTGGGCCGAAGTTTCGTTTCAAAGAAGGGATAGGTCCTGAAAAAGGAATCGACGGTCATCACCCTATCCCTGTCTTTCGAGGCGATCATACCGAGGAGGCCCGCTCCCCATCCCATAAGATCGAAGAGGGGATTGCATCTTCGGCTGGAGTAGGCAAAACTGTCGAGACCGTCTGCCAATTGAAGCCAGAAGGCCTGCTGTTCGATCCCCAGTTCGGCAAAGATTTTGGCCTCCGGGCAGGTCTCCCGTCGGCATTTTTCCCCGTAATCTATCCGGTGTCGCAAATCCCGCCCGCCATTTCCAACGGGATGGAGTAAACAGCCGATGCGTTTGTAATTTCCGTCCAGATATCCGAGTGCCCAGCAGCTGAACCCGGTAATGGGGATGACCCGTTCGTCATGGCCCTCGTAATTTTCGGTGTTTTCCCTGAGAATCCTCCTGATGATGTTCTTATGCTCCCAATGCTCGTAGCCTGCCGGTCGTATGGGCGGACAGCAGGCAAAACAGGTTTTTTCATCATCAGGAGAACAAAGTGTTACGGGCTTTTCCATCATTTAGTCCTGAGCTCTTGTACCTCAAGCGTCCGATATCTTTACTGTTCCTGCTGAGATTTTGAAATGAGACGGTTCCTTCGCCGTCTCGCCAGATCCCTTTTGTCCACCACCTGGTCCGACTCGTCGATGATTTCCCGGCCCAGTATCTCTTCCAGGATGTCTTCGAGAGAAATCAGACCTGAAAGGCCTCCATACTCGTCCAACACTACGAAGAGTTTCTCTCTGGTGCCCATGAAATCCATCAGGACATTGTTCAGGGTGGCGGTTTCGGCAACAAAATGGACCGGTCTCATGAGGTCCGTCAAGGTTTCTTCTTCCTTGTCTTCGGCCAGGGTAATGAAGAATTCTTTGGTCAAAACGATTCCCACGATATCTTCATTGTCTTTATCATAGACCGGAAAGCGGCTGTGCTCCCACTTTAAGGATTGCCGCCGCACTTCCTTGAGGCTCAGATGCTCACTGAGGGAGAATATGACGGTCCGGGGTGTCATGACGTCTTTGACTCTTCGTGTTTCGAGGGAGAGAATGTTGTCGATGACCTTTTCCTGATAGGGCTTGATCCCTCCCATTCTAAGGCTCAAACGGGCCATGGTTTTCAGCTCATCGGACGATACGGATTCCTTGGGTCGGTCCCTGGAGATCAGCTTGGTGATATGGCCGCAGAGCCAGATTACCGGGGCCAGGCCTTTGACAAGCCATTTCAAGGGCAATGCCACGACAGGCGCAAGCGACTGGGCATAAACCACGCCGGCGGTTTTTGGAATGACCTCGGAAAAGATCAGAATGGCCAGGGTGAAGAACGCCGAAAAATAACCCAACCATTGCTGTCCAAACAGGGCCGTGGCCGCAGAGCCGGCGACGGCGGCGCCCGCCGTGTTGGCGATGGTATTCAGAGAAAGAATGGCCGTAATGGGTCTCTCCACGTTTTCTCTCAGCTCTTTTAGAACCCTTCCGCTCCGGGTTTTTTTTTGTACCAGAGTCTCGATGTGTCTCAAAGGCGTAGAATAGAGTACGGCTTCAAAGAGTGAACAGGTTGCAGAAATAACAATGGCGAAACCGACGGCAACAATCAGCTCAAACATGTTCAAGGGGCCTCCCGAACCTAAAAAGTTTCCAATCTGTCGATTGGTTGTGATTGACCGTGGAAAAAAGCGGATTTGCGCCCATGAAACCACATGTCCTGTAATAGGACGCATAAAATTTACCATTCAAGGGAATGTCGTGGACGGGAAACGTGGGCATGATTTTGTCCTAATGTAAAAAACGCGGTCTTTCTCCCAACCGGAGGACCGGAAATTTAAGATGGGCAAAATTTATTTTTCAATCAATGGATTCCGGCTTATCCCCATCCATCTTTAAGGCGTCTTTTAGCTCTTCAGGTCGGTTCACATTAAAAAAGGTCTTAAACTCGGGGTCGAAGGCCTTGATTTCGTCTTCACCGACATATCTCACCCGTATTCGTTCGTAGATCTTGAATATCTGGTACTCTCCGGCTTTGATGGCCGCTTTGATGAATGGCAGACAGGACTTGGCGTACAGGGCATGGAGGGGTTCTATCATCCAGTCCACTTTGGGCACAACGGCATCATAATCAGTTCCCATGCTGATCATGCGAAGAACCAGATCCGGGTTGATGAAGGGCATGTCGCAGGCGACGAAGAAGCCGGCCGGGTCAGGCATCATGTCTAAGCCGGTGTAAAGTCCCCCGATAGGGCCCAGGCCCTTGATGTGATCCTCGAACATGGGAATTTTGAGATAGGCGTATTCATGGGGGGTGTTGGTAACGAGTATGAGACGTGGAAAGACAGAGGCCATGGCCTGGGCGACCCTATCGATAAGCCGGGCGCCCTGCATTTCGGCAAACGCCTTGTTGGTGCCGTATCGACTGCTTTTCCCGCCGGCTAAAATGACGCCTGTCGTGTTGTCAGGCTTTAGGTCCATATTTTTTGAATGCCTGGGTTTCTTGAACATAATTGAAGTTGACGCGTATTCCTGAGCATCGCCGGTTGCATCGTGTGTGCACCACCAGCTTCCCGGATATAAGGAGGTCCTTTTATACACAAAACAAAACGAACCGTCACCAAAAAAACCTGTATTCGGGATGATAGAAGGATTGTTTCGTCCAGGTCCTAAATACAAGGCCTCATTCGTTCATCATTACTGAAATCAAAAGATAAGGGGAAATGCCTGATCACCGTCATGGCCCCTCGTGTCTGCGTCCGGTCTGTGAGGGAACCTCAGATGGTCCTGATGGGCTGGCAGGAATGGGTCCTGGTAGGCATGGACGAAGGTGAGGGGCTCCCGAAAGAGCGCGGTTCGGAGCGTTATCGAAGGGCACGGTGGCCGTTCAGGGTTGAGATATTTGGAGATGCCGTTGTCGAAGATGCCACTTGCGGTGCGGCTAGGATGGAGGTTCACTCTCTTTCACAAAGCTCCACGAGAAGGCCGTTGGTTTCTTTTGGGTGAATGAAGGCGATTTTGGCCTTTCCGGCACCGACCCTCGGTCTTCTATCGATCAAACGAATCCCTTTTGTCTTCAGTTCCTCCAGTGCCTCCTCCAGATTTTCCACCCTGAAGGCGATGTGCTGGATCCCCTCTCCGCGGTTTTCGATATATTTTGCGACCGGTCCATCAGGCTCTGTGGATTCGAGGAGTTCCACTTCCGTATCGGTTACGGGAATAAAGGCGACGTTGACTTTTTGCTCCGTGACCTCCTCTATTCCCTCGATTCGAAGACCAAGCACATCCGTATAAAATTTGCCCGCTTGGGCGATTTCGTTGACCGCAACCCCGATATGATCGATGCAAATGATTTTCATATCGCCTTTTTCCCAAATATCCTGATATCCATACGTCGCACAAGAAACCTCGCAGTTTGAAGCCGAAATCGCGAAATCCCGCTTCAGCAGCGGGACTGGATGAAAACCAGGTGGACGGAGCCCCTTGCGAAACGGTAATGGGTATATTATATTTAATGCATCCCGGTAAGATTCCCCCTTCGCCCCTTACCCGGAGTGAGTCGGATAGGGGTGCTTGAATGGCGATTTTGTTCACAATCGCTGAGGATCTTTCCCCTCCCGGGACGAGCTTCACGTATGCTTGCCTCAGGGGCGATGTAACTGCCAGGCTTTAAAAAGGATTTGATCATGCAAAAGGGAATGTATCACTTTATGCCAAACACCACACCCCCCGGATCGCAGCAAAGGGCGGATTTCGATGAGTTTGATGCAACCGAACTTTATTGTCCTCAATGCGGACGCGCCATGCCCGTCCGAAAGTCCCTTCTCTTGATCCTGCCCGAAGGAGACAAATACGAATACAAGTGTCAACATTGCGGCGGCACGGTCGGAGAGAAATTCGATCGCAAGGGACAGTTTCACAGTGTGTAACCATTTTTTTGCATAGCCTTTTAGCGTGACTTCCGGACAATCGCTATGCTGCCCCTCCCCATAGCCTTGATGGGCGCCGAAGCATTGCCCGCAAAAAAAATTAGGTGATCCACTCGGGAGGACCCACGACGTCATACCCGCCTTCTTCGACCGCCTGAATGATTTCTTCAAGGGTGATTTTTTTCGGGTCAAACGTGAGTCTGGTGAGATGCGATTTGTCATCGACCATAAACTTCAGCACACCGTCTAATTTCTGCAAGATAAGACCTATCTCGCGGGCAGAGTCCGCTCAACTGCATCCCGGTATCGTGAGCACGACGGTTCGCGCCCCTTCCGGAATCGTCGCCCCGGGCCGGCATGCCAGGACAAAGAACAAGCAAGCCATAAATAAAAGAAGAAAAGCCTTTTGGGGTTTCATGGATTTCACCTCCTTGAATAAAAGGTAAATGTGAAAGTGCTGTTTCCTGTTTTAAAAAAGCTGTGCGCGGGAATGGAAAAGGGGATAAATAAATTTTCCGGGCAAAACATTGAAAAACCGGTCGAGTGGCCATTGATTAATCATTCTAACTGATATAATATCCCATTATAAATTTATCGACGCTATATTTCAAGCGTTTTGATTCCCTTAAATCTGCCGTCTAATTTGCACATCCTGCCTGAAATCAGGGATTCCCTTCCCCGGACGATGCACCTGTGCCGACCCACCGGGCCTGACTCATGGACATGGATTAATCCATCCCTGAAGAGGATATTCATATGAGAAAATTTATCTGTTTAAGCGGTCTCGCTTTGCTGGCGTTTTTTGTCCCTTCTTCTCTTTTTGCGGGAGGGGCGGAGAACAAACACAATTTCAGCGCAGAGTATATTCGAACCCTAAACCGAAATGCCGCGATCGATTCGGCGGATGCGGTCGTCTACAATCCCGCGGGAACGGTGCGAATGGAGAACGGATACTATATGAACCTTTCCGGGCAGTATGCCATAAAGAAGTATTCGAATGCGATTCAATCCAAATCTTATGAAGATGATGTCCCCAATATTATTCCAAGTGCTTTTTTTCTTTACAAGAAGGAGAAGTGGACCGGATTTGCGGCCTTTACGGTGGTCTGCGGCGGGGGAGAAGTAGAATACGAAGAGGGATCGGTTACGACGGCTGCGCTTGCCAGGCGTATTATTGCCCGATCGGGCGGTCTGTATACGACCACCGATGACCAGTATCTCGAAGGCGCAAGCTATGCCTTCGGGTACACCCTGGGGGGTGCTTATGCCTTTAACGATATCCTGTCCGTTTCCGTGGGACTGAGATATGTCGATGCCTACAGGGAGAGGACGGGTTATGCGGTGGTCTCGGGCCTGGCGCCACCGGCCCGGTATCACGTAGATTACGAAGAAGAGGCCGATGGATGGGGAGGTATAATGGGGGTGAACTTGTCGCTTTCTGAAAATTTCAATATCGGGTTACGGTATGAGACCAAGACGGAACTCGAACTTGAAACCCGAGTGAGGCGGGATGATCTGGGACTGCTCGAAAACGGAGAAAAAATGCGGAGAGACCTTCCGGCCATCCTGGCCCTGGGCATTTCCTGGAATGTGACCCCGCGTCTGCGGACGGAATTCGGGTTCACCCGTTATCAGAATTCAGGGGCCACATGGGACGATTTCGTCCTTTCCAGCGCGGATGAGCGCATAAAGGGCAGCGGCTATGAGGCGGGGATTGCGCTTGAATATGCCTTCAGTGACAGGTTCAAGGGAAGCGCCGGGTATATGTTGACGGATACGGGCATCAGTCCGGACAATATGTCCGCCGAGCAACCCGAGCTGAACGCCCATTCGATCTCGGCCGGGTTCCTGTTCGAGACAAGCCCCGCGTTGTCTTTGAATTTCGGTGTGATGCGGTCCTTCTACTCGAATGCGACCACCAGCTCGGGCATCTCCTATGACAAAGAAGTCTTAATCCTTGCAATGGGCTTCCAGTATCGGTTTTCAGCGGAACGTTGAACGGTTGAGCTGAAAATGAGTTGAGGGTCCGCCATGAAGGGGAGAAAAAGCTCAAAGCTCAAAGGCTTGCCCGCCCTACTGAGGCGAATAAACCTCGGGCGGGTTAAAGGCGAAAGGGAAAAGACAGGAGACAGAACAGGCGATAGAAAGAAAAGATATTTTACCATGAAGGACATGAAGAGCATGAAGGGGGATGAAGAGGACAAAGGGCAGAAGACAGAAGGCAGGAGTGTGGGTTCGTCTGTATGTCTGGGGTTGACGTGAGGTTTTATTGGCAGCTAAAATCTCCTCTTCTGGTGGCGGACCCGTTTAGGTTTTACCGTTCCGGGGGAAGAAAAATAAAATTCGAAGCACGAAATGCGAAATACGAAACAAATTCAAAATTTTAATTCGCAATGTTGAAAACTAAGAAGATTTGAATTGCAAATGGGTACGGGCACGTGTCCATAATATTAGATTTTTGTTTCGGATTTCGAATTTCGACATTCGGATTTGAATCTCGAACGGGTATAAATACCCTTTCGATGGGGTTACTTGAGGCCTCCCGCTCTGCGGGCGGAGCCTCACTTGAACCACATGATCCTGCTCGCGCCCTCGCCGATATTGGTCATTTTCGCCTTTTGGGCCGCCAGATAAATGACCTCCCCGTCGGCCTGCATGTCCGTCAGGCAGTACCTCATTTTCATGCTTGTCAGTGACGGCGCGAGTGCGTCGCCCTTTATTTTATAGACCACGAGATTGGATCGTTCATAGACCTTGAAATGCTCCAGGTTCCCCACCATGGGTATGTTGTTTATGGCGAGTACTTCTCTTGCGCCGTCCTTGTCGATATCCGTTATGAGGAAGCCGCTGTTTAACTCGACCAAGGGTTCGAGATCGCCGGTCTGCCCCAGCTTGTGCCGGATGCTGTTGTTGGTGCCTCCGAGTTTTCTATCCCCCCGCCAGAGGACGGTTCCGTCGCGGTCCCAGACATGGAGACGGGAGAAGTCGTTCAGGCCCAAGAATTCCGATCTTCCGTCCCGGTTCAGGTCAAAGAGGGTGAGGGTGTAGATCTGGGCCTTTTCAAGCCCCTTCAGGGGGGCCTTTCGGGCCAGCTTTCCCTTGCCCTCGTAAGCCATTTGGTAGATCTTTCCCCTGAAAAAATCGTCCATCTTGGAGTCTTGAAAAAGGAGCAGAGGTCTTTTGTTACCAAGATCCGTCACGGCCCGGAGGTGCCCGGTCTTGGCGAGCAGACGCTTAAATTTTCCGTTCCAGATCCAGACGGTGGTCCTGGCCTGCGACCCGTAGCGGCCGACCAGATAGATCTCCTGAATGCCGTCCCCGTCGGCATCTCCCACGCTTACCTTTAAGAACTCCTCGCCCAGGGAGGCCTCGAGTGTTCCGCGGCGGGCAAAAGTCTGATCCTTCCCCTGGTAGACCAGGACCTTTTTTCGGTCCAGAATGATCATCTCCGAAGCGCCGTCCCCATCGAGGTCCGCCATATTCATGGCCATGACGGACGTCCTCAACGAGATTCGGCCCGCAGGTTCGATCCCCGTGCCTTCTTCCGTGTCCGGTCTGAAAAAAAGGCCTTTTGTGGCCCGCTCCTCGGGGCCAGAGCCCCGTTGCGCCATTCGGATCGCGCGCAGGTCGATGCCGTCCACGGCCGCCCGGAATTGATAGACGACATCGGCGATTTTTGAAATCAGTTCGCTTTCAGTGGTTGTCTCGGTCACCTGGGTGGCCTTTCCCTTTTCGAGATCAATGATCGTGAGATCAAAGCTGTAGGCCGAGCCCATGGCGGTCACGCTGCCGAAAATGACGAAATCGGCGTTCAGGGCTTCGGCCAACCCCTCGGCCCTGTCTCGAGACGCAATCCCCGTCTTCTCCTCTTTGGTTAGGAGCTGAAGAAGTGCCCCATCTTGGATCAATTCGATGCCTTCACCGGAAAGCCGGGAGAGGAACATGCTCTTGAAGCCGGAACGCAGGTAGGCCTTGCTGGGATCCGCATGGAAAACGAGCGGGAGCAGGGCCACCTTATATTTCTCCTTATCGCTCCCCAGGGCGGGGGCGGAAAGAAAAAGGATAAGGGCCAAAAGACCCGGAATTATTCGTGTGAACCTGTGAGCGTTGACATTCATGGACATCATCCTCTTTATTTAAACCATTTGTTTTGGCAGGTTTGGTGCGGTGGAAGGGGCATGGCAATCACTTTTAAAAAACGAAAAAAACGCTGCCCGGGACTCCGCATAAGATCATGGCCAGGGCGGGCGAAGCGCTTCTCCCACTTTTGCCCGAGCGTTTTTTGTCAAAGGTTCGTCGCCGCCCTCGTTGCCCCGTTTTCATCAAGCTTCCCAATGGGCCCTCGTTTTTGAAAAGTGATTGCCATGACCCAAGGCGTATTTCTTGTTAAACAACTAAGCGCATACGAGACTCTTAAATCAGAGCTTCGATGCGAGGTGCATTGGTGTTTTTGAATCGGCCTTGAGAAGATTCACCACGAAGTTCACGAAGAACACGAAGGTGAGGAGGGTTGCCGATTTTGGTTTTTCGGTTTTGGCATTCATTTGACCTTTGACATTACATGCCCGTGGTGCTGTCATCACTTCTCTGTGGTTTAACAGAAGCCCCCGGCCCTCGCGATTCGGATTTTTTACAAGGCATAATCTCCAAGCAAACAAAGGTGGTCAAAAAAAGCGAAATGAATCGTAAGATAAATTCTTTGAAAAGTCAAAATCAAAAGCCTTGCCTTGTTTCCAGATAAAGCCTTCACCTCTGGTTGCGGACCCGTTTAGGTTTTACCGTTTCGGGGGAAAACAGAAAAACAAAATTCGAAGCACGAAATGCGAAATACGAAATAAATTCAAAATTTTAATTCTCAATGTTCAAAACTAAGAAGCTTTGAATTGCAAATGGATACGGGAAAGTGCCCATAATATTGAATTTTTGTTTTGGTCTTTGGAATTTTGGAAATTCGAGTTTGTTTCGGATTTGAAGCTCGAATGGGTACAAATACCCCCTTCGAGGGGGTTACCTGAGGCCTCCCGCTCTGCGGGTGGAGCCTTACTTCCGGATAAAGCCTCCACCTCTGATGGAGGACCCGTTTAGGTCTGAAATGTGAAACAAAAAAACCCGGGGCTCGAAAGCCCCGGGTCTGAATTGTTAAGAATCAATTCAAGCGTGAATTAGAAATCCACTCTCCAGTAAGCACCATAGTAAATGGCATCGCCGTCATCCGTGGTCACGCCGTTCAGAACGTGCTCTTTCTCATCAAACTTGCCGATTTCAGGCGTAACGGTCACGCCCTTGGCCAGGGTGATGGGCATCTGGATGTAATAGAAGGCCTTGTCGTCTTCGTCCGTAAGACCGGTATCGTTGTTGTCTCTTTCGGTCTTGGTCCATCCGTAGCCGACTTCAGCTGCCAGCATGTCGGTGAATTTCATGCCCAAGACCAGGAAATACCCCTGCAGATCCACGTCTTGAACGTTGTCGTTTGAATCAAGGGTGGCGCCAAAGGGCTGGGCACCGGCCAAGAAGAGGCCATACTCGTTGGGATTCTGAGCGAACTGGTAGCTGGCCTTAAAGAAGGCGGGGCCGATGGGCACGTTCACCACGGCGCCTGCCAGGTAACCGTTGACGCTCTTGCTCTCATCGGTCGTAAAATCGCGGGCATCCAGCCAGTTGTAGCCGCCGAATACGGTGAAGCCCACAGGGCCGACCTTGGCGTTGAAGTTGGCTTCGATCTTGGGAAGCATGTTTTCGGTGTCATTGCCGAGGGCTGTGCCGGATCCCGGCCTGGTAAAGGCGATCTTCAGGGTGCCGACCTCAAAGGGGAAGCTGAGCTGGACCATGGGGATCCTCAAGCTACCACCGGCCTCACCGTAAGCAGCCCCGTCGCCGCCGTCAAACACGGAATTGGAGATACCCTGGAAGCAGGGGGACCAGGTCTGGCCGACGAGCAGGCTGCCGGCGCCAAAGTTCCAGCTTCCCCACCACTGCCTGAAGTAGCTGGCGCTGTTGGGTCTGATCTCAACGTTGGCCGAGACATCGCCGGCCTTGAAGCGGGCGCCGAAACGGCTGCAACCGGTGCACAGATCCCAGAAGACGTCGGTTTCGTCATAGATCCCGCCCTTTGCAGGGCCGGGGGTGAAAGGAATTCTCAGGGCGTTGGCGGTGTTTTTGTCCCTGTCTACCCAAAAGGTATCCATCCGGACATTGCCGTAAAAGCTGACTTCCTTGTCAGCGGCCATGGCGGGCAGCGCGCAACTGAACACGAAGGCGGCCGCTACCATAAATACAATAAGTTTTCTCATCGAACTTTCCTCCTAAAGAAAATGATTGGTTGAAAAAAACAGAAAAACAAAAAAAAGAACTACGCCGTCCTCACCTCCTTTTCTTTTTGGGGTACACTGAAAGAGACGCTTTTTCGGGCACCCTGAAGGGGGATATCCCACCGTCCCTCATGTCCCGAAGATGAACCACCCGGCCTCTTCCAAATGCTCAGCACGATCTGTCTACCAACAAAAGTGGGGAATGTCAATAGTTTTATATTGGTTATGGCCGATTTTTAATGTTGGGTTGAGGGTTCGGGGGTTCAGAGGGTCAGGGTTCCCGCCTTCGCGTAAAGCTACGGCGCGGCAAGCAGGGGTTCAGGGTTGAAGGGCACGAAAAACGGCAGACTTAAAATCCAAGGGCTGATCCGGCCGCCCGCGCAGGTCGGCTGGCCGTGAATCCGACCCCTGAATTCATTTCAAGTGCCGGGATTTTCGTCGGTGGCTCCGGTCCTGAACCCCCGCGGCATATCCTTGACAAATCAAGGCGTTGTGTTAGGATAAGCCTCCCGTTGGTAAAAGAGGTTCAGGGTTCAGGGGTTTTGAATGGCGCGGGCATGAGAATTGACCGATTCGAAGATATTGAGGCATGGCAGTTGGCACGAGAACTCACCAAAGTCCATCCAGAAATCAGAGATTTCAGGATGGAGCGGTCGGCGATCAGCGGTCAGCAGTAAGCTAATGCGTTGTTTTTGTAACGTCTTTTATCCCGCCATGGCGGGACTGAAAGCTGATTGCTGATCACCAGAATCCGGGAATGACTATTTCAGGATGAGCACTCACTAGGTATTTGCAGGCCTACAAGCAAGGCCGGCAAAAGAAACCCCAGAGCCCAGAACCCTGAACCTTGAACCTCACCAACCCCTATCGGTCGAGAAAAGGACCAGATTTTCTATTCCAAACAACAAGGGAGTTGCCCTATGAAAATCCTTGTCAGTGACCATCTCGCGGAGGTGGGTATTCGGATCTTTAAAGAAACCCCGGGGATCGACGTGGACGTCAACACGGGGCTCACCCCGGAAGAGCTCAAGGGCATCATCGGTCAGTATCACGGGCTTGCCATTCGCAGCGCCACCAAGGTCACTGCGGAGGTCATCGAGGCGGCCCGCAATCTCAAGGTGATCGGCAGGGCCGGTATCGGGCTTGACAATGTGGATATCCCGGCGGCCGGGAAGCGGGGTATCGTGGTCATGAATACCCCGGAGGGGAATACCATCACCACCGCCGAACACGCCATCGCCATGATGATGGCCCTTTCCCGAAACATCCCTCGGGCCACGGCATCCCTCAAGGAGGGGAGATGGGAGAAAAAGAGCCTGCAGGGCAGGGAGGTCTTCAACAAGGTCCTGGGTGTGGTGGGAATCGGGCATGTCGGCCGCGTTGTCGCTGAAAGGGCAAAGGGCCTCAAGATGAACGTCATCGTGCATGATCCCTACATCAAGCCCGAAACGATCGAGAACCTTGGTTTCGAACCGGTTTCCTTCGACGGATTGCTCGAAAAATCGGACTATGTCACCATCCATACGCCTCGGACAGATGAGACACTGAATTTATTTTGTAGTAAGACCTTTGAAAAAATGAAAGAAGGGGCCATGCTGATCAACTGTGCCCGCGGGGGCATTGTGAATGAAGACGACCTCTATGATGCCCTGGAATCCGGACATCTGGCAGGGGCGGGTCTCGATGTCTTCAGCAAAGAACCGCCCGGCGAAAATCGGCTCTTGGCCCTGCCGAACGTGATCTGCACGCCCCATCTCGGGGCTTTGACCCGGGAAGCACAGGAAAACGTGGCCAAGGACGTGGCCGAGCAGATCGTTGCCTATCTCCTGCACGGCACGGTCAAGAATGCCGTGAACGTCCCCGGCATCGCCGCCGAACTTATGAGCATACTCAGACCCTATGCCGTGCTGGCTGAAAAGATGGGGCTCGTGCAAAGCCAGTTGGCGGACAGCGGTATCCTGGAGATCCACGTCAATTATCTCGGAAAGATTACGGAATATGATGTCGCGCCTTTGACGGCCGGCCTTCTTAAGGGTATCCTTACCCCCATCCTCGGCGATGATGTCAACTTCGTCAATGCCCCCTATATTGCGGCAGACAGGGGAATTAAGGTGGTCGAGTCGAAGACCTCCACGTCTGAGGATTTTTCCAGTCTCGTCATGGTGAAGGTGAGGTCGCTGGAGGACGAGAATATCGTATCAGGGACCATCTTCGGCAAGACCATGCCGAGAATCCTGCGTATCAATACCTTTTACCTGGAGGCGATACCCGAGGGGCATCTCCTGTTCATACACAATTTGGATGTCCCGGGGGTCATCGGCCAAATTGCCTCCAGGCTGGGTCGGCACGGGGTCAATATCGGGCGAATGCATGTTGGACAGGAAAGAGACCAGGAGAGAAATGTCGTGCTTCTGTCCACGGATTCACCGGTGGCGGATGATGTCCTTCATGAAATTCGAGGCCTGGATCAGGTCTTCGCGGTGAGGAGAATTGAATTATAAAGGAGTATGATCATGGATGAAGAGGAAAAGGGATTTGTTTTAAAGGATAGAAGGTCCTTTGATGAAAAAGGGGAAATCAAGGAAGAAAAAGCTGAAGAAGGTCTGAAAAAAGAGGAGGCAAAGACCGAAACTCAGCAACAGGACGCCCAGAGGGCGCCGCTTCCCGAAGTCAATTTCAACTCATTGATATTCAGCCTCAGTTCATCGGCCCTGCTGCACCTGGGAGAAATCGCAGATCCCCAAACCGGGGAGAAAAAGACGGATCTCGAAATGGCAAAACATACCATCGATACCATCGCCCTGTTAAAGGACAAGACAACAGGAAATCTTACGGAAGAGGAAGAAAAACTCTTGGAAAGCATCCTGCCCGATTTGAGATGGCGCTATGTCAAGGCAAAGAAGTAAGCGGTGCGTTCAGGGCTCAGGGTTTAGCGTTCAGGGGTTGGGATGATTTTCGGGGCCTTAGCGGGGCATGCGAATAGAACGATCGTTTTGAAAAGAGATTGTCATGACCCATTCATAGCTGAATGCGTTTAAAAAACCTGAACAGTTACAAAAAAATCAGCCGTCAGCTATCAGCTTAATGACTTGTTTTTTCGATGTTTTTGCTGACGGCTGAAAGCTGAGCGCTAGATAGTGCCCATCCGGAAATAGAATCAGGGCACGCGTGAGTTTTCAATTCAGAAATGAGACATTTTTTGCAAGTTCTAGGAAAACAAGAGGTTGCGCGGAGACGTACGAGCAGTACGTCGCACAAGAAACCTCGCAGTTTGACGCCGAAATTGCGAAAAAGGGCCATTTCTGGATGAAAACTAGATAGGAATGCTGGACAAAAGGCGGAGAATTCATTGGTCGAATTATTGCTCTTTACGGGCTCATCCGCCCCAGAATCCGCCAGAGGCTTAACCACCTTAGTAGAGGGCAGACAACCCCGGAACCTTTGAACCCAGAACCCTTGAACCCCTCAACCCTAAGAGAACTTCGATGGTCGTGGAATCCATGCAAGGTGTGTCTCCAATGAAACAAATCCGGCGAATCGAGACGCCCGCCAAACTGAACATACGGCTGAAGGTAACCGGTTGCCGTAAAGACGGCTATCACGATTTGGTCTCGATCATGGTGCCGATCGACCTGAAGGATCGGGTGGAGGTATCCGTCCTTCAGGAAAAGGGAATCGTTCTGGCCTGCGAGGGCTTTCCGGTCCCGGTGGACGAGGGCAATCTGGTCTCTAAGGCCGCCCGATCCTTTATGGCCGCGACCGGTCTCAGGAAGGGTGTTTCCATCAAACTCCGGAAGAATATTCCGGTGGCGGCGGGCATGGGCGGAGGGAGCAGTGATGCCGCGGCAACGCTTTTGGCCCTGAATGCGATATTCCAACATCCTTTATCCCCCTCCCACCTCCACGGAATGGCTGCTGAACTGGGAGCGGATGTCCCTTTTTTCTTGTATTGCAGGCCCTCCCTCGCCACGGGAATAGGGGATACCCTTGAACCCCTGAAGGCATGGCCCAAGACCTGGTATGTCACCGTTACGCCCCGATTGGAGATATCCACCGCTTGGGTGTATAGGCATCTTAAATTGGAGTTGACAGAAGGGGAATATGAATATATCATTGATTTTTTAAAAAAAGATGCGATCGCCGTTTCAGGTCTCCTTGAAAATGATCTGGAAAAGGTGACTTCCGCGCACTACCCCGTCATCCATACCCTGAAAAAATCCCTGATCGATGCCGGCGCGGAAGGGGCCATGATGACGGGAAGTGGGCCGACGGTGTTCGGTCTTTTTTCTTCGAGTGACAGGGCCGAGTCTGCGAAGAACGATCTGTGCTCCAAGGACTTGGGTCATGTTTTTGTGGCCTCAAACTGGGAAGGGCTGCCCCTTTTTTAGGGGGGCGGAACAGGAACAGCGAACAGAGAATAGAGATAAGAACTGGGGTGTCGTCAAGCGGTAAGACACGGGCCTTTGGAGCCCGCATTCGGAGGTTCGAATCCTCCCACCCCAGCCAAAGGTTATAAGATATGAAGCTTTTCGGCGGGACATCAAACCCTATAATCACTGAGGAAGTATGTCATTATCTTGGTGTCGATCAAGGTAAAATAACAACCAAGACCTTTAGCGACGGTGAAACGCAGGTTGAAATCCGTGAAAATGTCCGGGGTAAAGATGTTTTTATCCTGCAGTCGACATCGAGCCCCGTGAACGACAATCTCATGGAACTCCTGATCATCATGGATGCCTTGAAAAGGGCCTCTGCGAAGAGGATAACGACAGTTATCCCCTATTACGGATACGCAAGGCAGGACCGGAAGGTCAAGCCGCGCGTGCCGATCAGCGCCAAACTGGTGGCCGATCTCATCACGACGGCAGGGGCGGACCGGGTCGTGTCCATGGATTTGCACGCCGGACAGATCCAGGGCTTTTTCAACATTCCCGTTGACAATATTTTCGCCGCCCCCGTTCTTTTGAAATATATTCGACGCCATTTTGCGGATAATTTGGTGATCGTCTCGCCGGATGCGGGGGGTGTGGAGCGGGCCCGGGCCTTCGCCAAACGCCTCGAGGCCTCTCTTGCAATCATTGATAAGAGGCGGGATGCACCTAATATCTCCGAGGCGATGAATATCATCGGCGAAGTAAAGGGAAAGACGGCCATCATGCTTGACGATATGGTCGATACGGCCGGGACACTGGTTCAGGGCGCCAAGGCCTTAAAAAACAGAGGGTCCGGCAAAATCTATGCATGTTGCACACATCCGGTCCTCTCCGGTCCTGCTATCGATAGGATCAAGGAGTCACCCATTGATCAGCTGGTTGTAACCAACACGATTCCGCTCAATGATGACGCTCGGAGTTGCCTTAAAATCAAGGCCTTGTCCGTTGCTGAATTACTGGGTGAAACCATCAAGAGAATCCACAACGGTGATTCTGTAAACACACTTTTTGTTTAGCAGGAAACGTCCGTCGGGTTCGGGTGTCGCCTGCTATTTTTTTGTGAAAAATCTCGTTATGTGTTATACAAAACAATTGCCTGCAGGGCCGCAGGGGCGTCAAAGTCCCGGCTTGTGGCGCCCGAGGGTGGAGACAGGAAGAAAAGGAGCATGAGGAGGTAACAAATGGCCCAGATTACACTGCCTGCCCGCGTAAGAAAACAGAAGGGTAAAAGCGCGGTTAGAAAACTGAGACAACAGCAAGAAGTGCCGGCGGTTTTTTACGGCCCGAAGAGCGACACGGTCATGCTGGCGATAAAATATGCTGATCTTCAGGGACTTATCAACCAAGATGCCTTGGAGAACGTTATCCTGGGGCTTGAAATTGAATCGGATAGCGGCAAAGAGAAACGAAACGTCATGGTGAAAGAATTTCAGGCGAATCCGATAAACGACACCTACTATCATGTGGATTTTTATGAGATCTCCATGGACAAGGAGGTCACCATTGATATTCCGGTTCACCTGGCCAATACGCCCGTGGGTGTGACAAATGGAGGGATGCTTCAGCACATCAGAAGGGAGATAACCATATCGGCCTTCGCGGACAAGCTGATAGACCATATCGAAGTGGACGTCTCGGGGCTTGACGTAGGTGAGGCGATCCATGTCGAGGATATCCCCATGCCCGAGGGGGTCTCTACGCCTTTGGATGGCGCTCTGACCATAGCCATCGTCGCTGCACCGGCCGTATCGGCCGAAAAGGAAGAGGCAGGAGCAGAAGCAGCCGAAGAGTCGGAAGAAGCAGGCGATTCCACGCCTGAACAGAAAGAATAAGCCAAGAAAATGAAATCGAAAAAAGGGGAAAGGAGGTGAAGGAGGTTACCTGACGGTGTATCTGATTGGAGGCCTCGGCAATCCCGGGCGGAGATACAGCCTGACCCGGCATAACATCGGGTTTATGGTCATCAACCAATGGGCCGGCGCCCTGGATGTCCGACTGACCGGTCGGCGTTTTCAATCAAGAAACATCAGGACGGCTTTACACAAACAGGAGATTATTCTCATTCGTCCCTTGACCTTCATGAACCTCAGCGGCAAATCCATTTTGGCCTGTGTTGATACTTATGATGTGAATGCGGAACATATCCTGGTGATCCATGATGATATCGACCTGCCCGTTGGACGAATCAGGGTCGTGCGCGGCGGAAGCGCCGGTGGCCACAATGGGATCTTATCCATTATTCAGTATTTAGGGACAAAACACTTCCCACGCATCAAGATCGGAGTCGGCCGACCGCGGCATGGAGAACCGATTGAGGAATTTGTTTTAAGCCCGTTTTACAGGGATGAAAAGGAGATCGTAGAAGAAGTCATCCGAACGGTTATCAAGGCCTGTGAATTATTTGTTTCCAACGGGGTTGAGGCAGCCATGAATCATACGAATTGCCAGAATTTAGCGGACAAATTAAGGAGGTACTAAGCTGATGCAGAGTTTAACAGTTGTTGCTCCATTTTTGGGTTTATTTGGTTTATTTGTCGCCTGGTTGATCTTTGGATATGTCAAGAAGCAACCCAACGGCTCCGCCCTTATGCAGGAACTTGAAGGGATGATCCATGACGGCGCCATGGCTTTTTTGAAAAGAGAATATTCCGTCCTCGCATTCTTTATCGCCATCGTTTTCATTTTGCTCGGAATAGGTATTCACTGGAATACCGCCATTGCCTTTTTGACCGGTGCCTTGTGTTCCATGGTAGCCGGCTTTTCGGGAATGACCGCCGCTACAAGGGGAAATTCAAGAACGGCTGAGGCCGCGACTAAATTCGGTCAGGCAAAGGCCCTGAACGTGTCCTATTTTTCGGGGTCCGTTATGGGGCTTGCCGTGGCCAGTCTCGGTCTTCTCGGCCTTGGGTTCTGGTTCTGGATTTTCGGCGGCAGCCCGGAAACGGCCCAGTACATCAACGGCTTTGCCATGGGCGCAAGTTCGATTGCCCTCTTTGCCCGTGTCGGGGGTGGTGTTTATACCAAAGCGGCCGACGTGGGAGCCGACCTCGTGGGTAAAGTGGAAGCTGGAATTCCGGAAGACGATCCGAGAAACCCAGGCGTCATTGCAGACAATGTCGGCGATAATGTCGGTGATATTGCGGGTATGGGCGCGGATATCTTCGAATCTTTCGTGGGTTCGGTCATTGCCACCATTGCCATCGGGGCAACCATGGCGATTACGCCGGAATTCATCGATAAGTTCCCGGTGCTCAAGGGCCTCGCCCCTGAAGCAATAAAAATGAAATATATGACCATGCCGATCCTGGTGGTTATGGCCGGCTTGCTCAGTTCCTTTGTGGGTGTCTTTTCTATCAAGATCTTCCAGAAGGGAAATCCGGCCGGCGCTCTCAGGTATACCACCTGGGTGGCGGCCATCGTTTTCGTCATTCTTACGATCATCATCACCAAATCCATCGGCATGCCCATGGGGGCCTTCTGGGCCATCCTCTCAGGGCTTCTCTGCGGAATCGCCATTGGCCTGATGGCAGAATATTATACCTCCGGGCCCCCGGTCAGACGTATTGCCGAGCAGTCCAAGACCGGTGCCGCCACCGTGATCATCGCCGGTTTGGCGGTGGGGATGCAGTCGACTTATCTTCCCATCCTCGGCATCTGCGTGGCCACATTTGTCGGCTTCCAGACAGCAGGAATATACGGCATCGGGCTTTCCGCCGTGGGTATGCTGGCAACCGTCGGCGCAACCATGACGGTTGATGCTTACGGGCCGATCGCCGACAACGCCGGCGGTATCTCTGAAATGGCCGGATTGGGACCTGAAACCAGAAAGATCACGGATAGCCTGGATTCCCTTGGCAACACCACGGCCGCCATCGGAAAAGGGTTTGCCATCGGATCCGCGGCCCTTACCGCCCTGGCACTCTTCGTGGCCTTCACACAGGCTGCCGGACTCAAAGTGATCGATATCAAAAATCCCATGGTCGTCATAGGCGTCTTCATCGGTGGGATCGTTCCCATGGTCTGTGCGGCTCTGACCATGACCTCCGTCGGTAAGGCGGCATTCGCCATCGTGGAGGAAATTCGGCGTCAGTTCCGGGAAATTCCCGGGCTTCTTGAGGGAAAGGAAGGCGTAAAGCCCGATTCCAAGACCTGCGTTTCCATCGCCACGAATTCCGCCCTCAAAGAGATGGTGGGTCCTGGTTTGGTTGCGATCCTTACCCCTGTAGCCGTGGGATTTCTCCTGGGCCCGGAAACCCTGGGCGGCATGCTTCTGGGGGCCACGGTCATGGGCGCGTTCCTTGCGCTTTTCATGTCCAACAGCGGTGGTGCATGGGATAACGCCAAGAAATATATCGAAGAAGGCCACGTGGGCGGTAAGGGTTCGGATAATCACAAGGCCTCTGTCGTCGGCGACACCGTGGGCGATCCTTTTAAGGATACATCCGGCCCTGCTATGAATATCCTCATCAAGCTGATGTCGGTGGTTTCTCTCGTTCTCGCCCCCATATTACCTGC
>CAZXWJ010000026.1:0-29580 GCA_964644375.1 uncultured Desulfobacteraceae bacterium
ATTGCCGTCATCAATACCTGTATTGTGACCCAGAGGGCCGCCTACCAATCGAGACAGGCCGTCCGAAAGGCCATCCGCGAAAATCCTGCGGGATGCACGGCCGCGGTCGGGTGCTATGCCCAGGTCTTTCCTGACGAACTCCAGCGCATTAAGGGCCTGGCGCTGGTCGTGGGAAATACCCTGAAGGCGCAACTTCCCCTTTTTCTGAAGGAGCGTCCCGACCCGAAAGAAGTCTGTTGCCGCTGCGAGGACTTTCTCCCTCGGATGCCCTTTGAACCCCTGCCCATCAGGGGGTTTTCGGATCGCACAAGGGCCTTTTTGAAGATCCAGGACGGATGTCGATCCTTTTGCAGTTATTGTATCGTGCCCTATGCCCGGGGGCCCCTGAGAAGTCTCGGTCCTGAAGACGTGATTTCCATGCTGCGATCCTTCTCGAAGGAGGGTTACAGGGAAGTCGTTTTGACGGGGATCCATCTGGGTAAATACGGGAGTGACTTTGAATCTCCCATGACGCTCAGTGCCTTGCTCGGGCGCATAGGATCCGCACACCTGCCTTTGAGGATTCGATTGAGTTCCCTGTACCCCGATGAGATCGACCGGGATCTCATCGACCTGGTCTCTGCGGAACAATGGCTCTGCCCCCATTTTCATATCTCTCTTCAGAGCGGGGATGACGGTGTCCTCAAGGCCATGAACAGGAAATACGATGCGGGTGTTTTCAGAGACCTTGTCTCAGCCATTCATCGGAAACTTCCCCATGGGGCCATTGGTGCGGATCTGATTGCCGGGTTCCCCGGGGAAACCCGTGAGGCCTTTCTGAATACCTATGATCTGATTGAACGGTTGCCGGTCTCCTACCTTCATGTCTTTCCCTTTTCACCCAGGAAGGGTACCCCTGCGGCCGAATTTTCCGATCAGGTCGATTTCCGGGTGGCGAAGGAAAGGGCCCAGACCCTTAGAAAACTCGGACAGAAAAAGAAAGAGGATTTCTATCGGTCATGTCTCGGAGAAACTTTCATGGTTCTTTTCGAGGGGTGGGAGTCTGAAGAGAAAGGCCTTATTAAGGGATGGAGCGATAACTACCTGCCGATTACTTTGCCTTCCGATCGCATATTGAAAAACGAACTGCTTCCGGTTAAGGCCGAGAGATTAGAAAAAAACAGGGTGTGGGGCCGTGTGCAGGTTTCTGAAGACCATGAATCATAGCGAAAACGAAGCCATGATATCGAAATGACTTTAAAGGTTTTTTTAAGTCGGAACCCTATCTCCTGAAGGCCTCTCGATCCCGATGAGCCTTTTTATTTCAGCGATGCCCTCCAGGGCCACGAAATAGGCAGGCGAGTCGGGCGAATCGCTGATGTGTTTGAACCCGGATTGAAGGTCTCCGGCCGCTTTCAATCGGGCGAGATCTTTCAGAATGCCTTTTTTGGCGCGAGAGAACTGGAAGAATTTATAGAAGATCAGGCTCCAACTGGCGAGGGACATGGCAATCAGAATGGCCAGCACCAGCTTGATAACCAGTGTGGACTGGGTCATCATATAGAAAAGATCAAGTTCTCTCATAATCACCGCAGTTAAAATGAAAAAAATACAAAACTCGTGTTCGAGGTTGGAAGGCCGACGTTCAAGGTTCACTAAAAGAGGCGTGGCCCGTTCCCTGTAAGGGGCATTTTATTTCGTTCTTAGATTCACCCGGGCATCCAGGACCATGGAGCCCTGACCCCTGCTGAAAACCCTGACCGGGTTGATGTCGATCTCCCCAATGACGGGGAAGTCCGATAGCAGCCTGGAGAGCCTTAGAAGCAGGTCCTCGATAGATGCCGTGTCAGAGGGTGATTCGCCCCGTGTCCCGGCCAGGATTCCGGACCCTTTGATGCCCTGAACCATTTCCCCCGCCTCTTCGCGCGATATGGGACTCATCCGCCAGATCACGTCCTCGATGACCTCTACAAAGATGCCGCCGAGTCCGAAGAGGATAATGGGGCCGAAGGTCGGGTCCCTTTTCCCTCCGAGGATGATCTCTCTGCCGTTACTTTGCATGGCCTGCACAAGGACCTCCGTCTCGGTTCCTCCCACGGCCTGAAGGTCCCGGAAGGCCATACGGACCTGGTCGGGGGAATCCAGATTGAGCCGAAGGGCTCCGGCGTCGGTCTTGTGGAGGACATGAGGACGATTTATTTTCATGGCCACCGGACCCGTGAGGCTATTCCAGGCCTCAAGGGCCTCCTCGGAGGTCTTTGCAAGGGCATGGGGGGAAAGGGGAAAACCGTAGCTTGCCAAAAGATCCAGTCCTTCGCTCATAAGAAGATGCTTTCGGTCCTTGGCGCCCTCGATGATATCCTCGGCCTTTTCTCTTTGAATGCCGTCAAGGGGGACTGCGTCGATAGTCGAGTGTGGTCTGTTCTCCCACATATAGGAGAATTTCAAGGCGCGCATGGCATTCTCGGGTGCCCAGAAGATTGGCATCTTCAGGCTTTTTCGTAAATATTCTCTTTCTTTGGCTTCCGTAAGGATAACGGGGACCACCGGTTTTTGGTACTGCTCTACCAACTGTTCCACTTTTTTGAAGAGCATCCTCGATGCCTCCTGTTCCGCTCCGCGGAAGTAACCGTGCCCCAGGAGAATGCCGTCCACGTCGTTGCGTTTGAGCAATTCTTCAACAATATAGACATAGAAGTCCAGATCAAAGAGGTCTCCGAGATCAAGGGGATTCTGGAGCCGAATCACATGGGCCCTGAAGTGGCTCTCGAATTTTTTCAAGAGATCTCGGGGAAGATCGGCAAACCGGAATCCATAATAGGCGCAGGCGTCCGCTGCAATGACGGCGTGGCCGCCGGACCGGGAGACAATGGCGAGCCGGTCCCCTTTGAGTGGGGGCAGTGCCCTGGATTTGATGACATCCATGGCGTCGTCCATGGTGTTGAGCCGAAAACAGCCGGCCTGATCCAGGGCGTGATCCACCAACTTGTCATCGGCGAAAAGGGCGGCCGTGTGGGAATTGGCTATGGCGGCGCTTTCCTTGAAACGGTTGGATTTATAGAGGAGAATCGGTTTGTCGGACTGACGGGCAATTTCCACGAAACGCCTGCCGTCCGTGAATCCTTCGAGATAGACCAGAATGATTCCTGTCCCCTCGTCTTGAATCAGGTAGGCGAGCAGATCGTTTTCGTCCACATCCAGCTTGTTGCCCATGGACACGAATTTATTGATTCCGATGTTTTCATCGGCCAGGAATCCAAGAAAACTCAGCCCCACGCCGCCGCTCTGGGCCAGGACCGAGACCGGGCCGAGTGAGAGTCCCTTTTGAAGGGTCATAAAGGAAAGGGCCAGGCCGTTTTCCATGTTGGTCACACCGATACCGTTGGGACCGATGATGCGTATTCCTTGTTTACGGGCCTCTTCCATGCAGGCCGATTCTAAGGGATTTCCTCTCTCTCCCAGTTCCGAAAAGCCGCCGGATTCGATTACGGCATACCGGATGCCTTTACGTCCGCACTTCTCGAGAATCCCCGGAACGGTTTTGGCGGGGGTCAGGATCACGGCCAGGTCGACGTCCCGGTTGATTTCATCGAGTGATTGATAAATGCGCTGTCCGAAGACAACGCCCTCGTTCAGCCCGATTGGGATGATTTCCCCCCGGTATCCGAGGGTAAGACAGTTCATGACAATATTTTTTCCAAGGTTTTTTTCATCGGGAGAAACACCGATAACTGCGATATTCCTGGGATAGAAGAAAGGGGATAATTCTTCAGGGGCCTCTACCTGCATTTTTTTATTCCTCTCTGTGGTAAATTGGGATGAGCATATCCTTTAGTTGCAATAGGGTATGTTCGGAGAAGGTTGAATCAAATCATTCAAAAATCTACCATACATGACCCGGAGAGGCAAATGTCGTCGTGTTTCCATTTTTTTGTGCATTTAGGTGGGAATCGGTGAAGGGGATACGTCCTTTAAGGCTTTCGGGCAGATTGCGATGATCCTTCTGATAGACCTTCGTTCCCCTCATCAAAAGGGGTGATGTCCTTACATGGGTGGTTGGTGAAGATAAACCAGCCTGGGGTCGAAGAAGTCCCCTTTCAGCAGCACGGTGGCGATAACCGACAGCGTTGCCCCCGCCGCCTCGAGCAGGTTATGAGCTGAACGAACTGATCCGCCCGTGGCAATCACGTCCTCGATCAGACAGATCCTTTTGTTTCGAATCCGATCCGCATCCCTGCCGTCCAGGACGAGCGTCTGTTGGCCTGTGCTCGTAATGCTTGTCACAGGGCAGGTCAGAGGCTCAACCATGTATTTCTTTACGGATTTACGGATTACAACGAAATAAGGGTGTCCCAGACAGCGGGCCGTCTCATGGACCAGCGTGATGCCCTTTGCTTCTATAGCCACCAGCATGTCGAACTGATCCAGCAGACCATCGCTTCGAAACCTCTCGACCAGCAACCGGGCGCACTTTTCGTTGAGTTCCACATCGCCCAGCATGACGAAGGATGCGATGCGTCGGTTGGAGCCCGATAGACTGATCACAGGCAGTCTGCGTTTGATATCCGGCCCAAGCTCAAGTAAAAATGTTTCTCCCGCATTAACTTTGTCCAATTCTTCCTATTCTCCTATGTGCCGGTTGTAGGGTACACGCTCAAGTCGTCCGATTTTTCAAAAGAATTTTTCTGTCCATGCACCGGAACGGCAGCACAAAAATTTTCAGGCGGCCAGATTCATGATGACCTTGGTTAAGAATTCGGTATGTTTTAGAAGATTGCCTCTATCCACATGCTCCGGTATGTCGTCGGCGGTATGATAATATGGCGCATTGGTCGTAAGCCAAACAGTTGGTTTCTCAAAGGATTCGAAAGAGGCATGATCACTCCCCGGCCGAGGGGGTGTGCTCCACCTGTCCACCGAAAGCCCGTGTTTCCGGCTCAACGCCTTGATGGTCGGGGCAAGACCTTCAGTCACCCCGATCTCGACCGGTCCCAACCTGGACGATAAGGCGTCCGTGCATAGGACGGCCAGAAGATCCCGGCATTCTGCGGCATGATTGCGCGCAAAGGATCTGGATCCCCAGAAACCCAGTTCTTCAGCGCCGCAGAGTAAAAAAATAAGATGATAGGGTGTGTCTTTAAAAAATCTGATCAATTCTAAAACAGACGCAGTTCCCGAGGCATTATCGTTGGCATGGGGGCCTAGCCACATGCTGTCATAATGGGAGCAGATCAGAATTGCGCCTTTCTTCCCGTTCCCATGCTGGTGAACGATGATATTATATCCATTCTCTTCGCTCGTACCGGCGAAGACCGCCATCCGGACACCTGCCCCCTGATCTACCAGTTTTTTCAGTTTCTGCGTATCTTCTGCTCCCACTGCAAGGGCGGGAATGCTACCCAACTTCCCCCCATAGTTGGTCACCCCGACCCGGAGCAGGTTTCCGGGGAGATGGTTTCCGAGAATCAGTCCGAGTGCATTCCCTTTGGTTACAAGGGGATAGGCCAGATAGGATCTCACCGCATCCGTGAGCACGATTTTTCCGGAGAAGTCGGTGTTCGGGATATCGTCCTCCGCCACAAAGACGAGTTCGCCCCGCACTTCCATGGAAGGAGAATAGGCGAGTGCCTGGCAAACTATTTCCTTTGCAGGGGAGTCGAGGGTCTGCAGTATGGCTATTTCGGGGAGAAAACTCAGGTACCTAAATTTTTCCTTCGAAAATTCCACGTTGAGTTCTTTTGCAAGAGAGTTCTCCAAAAAATCGAGAATTTTTTTTTCTCCCTCACTCCCCTGCCACCGCGGACCTAGCGCACAAATGCCGTCGAAGACCGAATTGAGATGTTGTGCGGATATTCTGATTTGGAATTTTTTATCCATGAATGGAACCCATTGATTAATAGTCTCAGTGGAATGATGCGCTTTTCAAGAGGATTAACCCTAACGTTGCAAAAGTCGAGGATGCTGCAGATCCAAGGCATCGAGGGTGAAGCTGTAGTCGGCTACCGCGAACCCTCGATAACGCAGGAGATGCGGTATCCTTGGCTTTCCCGAAGGGTAAAAAACATGACAAATCGATTGTAATTTCTGGAATGCACCATTGATAGCTTGATGAAATGCTAATGGATCCTGCCAAAAGGGTTACTATCATTGCTTTTGACAATCCTTTGTCATGTTTTTTATGCAACTATAGGGTTAAGGCTTTTCTTTGACCGTTTGACAGATGTAGTGTCCTTCCTCGTCACGATCGAAAAGGACCCTTTCTCTAATCATCCCCCAGGCAATCAGGATGTCTCTATAGGGGGTGGATGAGAATTCACGAACCAGGTCATAGAAAAAGAATGGGCCTTTTTCACATGCCGCCGTCATTTCCGTCACTAAATTTTGTGTTGGCGTCTCCGACATTTTTATTCCTCCTCTGAAAGAAAATCTTCAAGCCTGACATCATCAATAAAACTGTATCGCAACCGTTCATATCGGGATCGGGGAACGCCCTCCGGGATCGTTGCGTCGATACCCAGTTTGGCCGTGGTCGGCAAGGCGTCCCTGGAGTGTGTCCAGGATCTAATGCTTGGGTCAATGTGCTTGCCACGCGCGCCGGATACAATGATGACGTCCTGATCCGCCTGGACCCTGAAGGTCATGGCCCAATCCAGATCGTCAGGATCGAAGATGTCGATATCCTCATCCGTAACGATGGCCAGTTTGACCTCCGCCAGTGAAAGAAGGGCAAGCAGTGCATTTTTCCCTTCTCCGGGACGCTTGCGGATCGAGGCTATGATCTCCCAGTAACAGCAACTTCCGGGTGTGGCCCTCACCGCAACGGCCTCTACGCTCGCTTCACGCAAGACACTCAATGCAGCCGCCTCGGTCACCGGTCCGGCAAGCCAATCGTTCTCCCATGGCATGTGAAGGGCATAGAATATGGCATCCTTTTTTTGGGTCATTGCGTTGACCCGGACAATGGGATTCCATTTCAGATCACCCTGAATGTGACTGAACTCACCGAATCTGCCTTCGTCATAGGTCCAACCTACCGGAAGGATTTCACACTCCAGTACGATTTCAGCATTGGCAGGGACCAGAAGATCACTGGTCACGCATTTGACGAGCTTGACCGGCTCGCCATGCAGCCCTCCTGCAATGGAAAATTCATTGGTCCGAATCGGCGCCTTATAGCTGGCACAAAGCATTTCAATGGGATGGACCCCTATGGCGACAGCAATCTGCAACGGCTTGCCCTGTTCCAGGGAGCGCTGATAGTACATCCGCATATCAGAAGGGGAAACGAGATCAATTCCCGTTTCATTTCGCGTGCGGTACATCAGCCTGTACATGCCCGCGTTCGGTCCGTATTCGGGATCAAAGGAGCATTCAACGCCCCCTGAAATATAAGGACCGCCGTCTTTCTGATGCAAGATGGGTATCGGCAGCATGGACAGATCTACTTCTTCGTCAACATGCACGACTTGCTGAGCGGGTGCGTCTTTCACAACTTCAGGCGCAATCGGATGATCGATACCTTCCTGGAATTTTTTTGGAATATCGCTTTCCGGGACACCCATGGCCAGGGCAAGTCTTTTGCGGGTGTTGAGAACCCCGCTTACCACAGGAAAATCAAACTCCTGTACCCTTTCAAAGAACAGGGCTTTATCGGCCTGCCCGACCAAAGCGGAGATGTGACGGGCATCGACCTCCTTTTCGATAGTCAATAATTCCCCTTCCTTTCGAAGGCGTTGAACAAAACCTCTGAAGTCTTCCAAAAGATAACCTCCTTAGAGAGATATGCTGTCATTTCCAGCTTGAAAAGTGAGCAAGGTACCCCCCGTTTCGACCTCCGATCTTATTCATGAATGCCTGTCGAAGGGATGCCCCGTTTCAAACCGATTTTTCGTATGCTTCCGGATCTATCAAATCATCGTGAGCCAGACAAATGGTGAACATACCACATCAATAGACAAGGTTCGGCAGCCACATGGAAATCGGTCTTACATAGGTGATAAGAATAAGCCCGATCAAACTCACGAGAAAAAAAGGAATACAGCCTGGCAGGAGCTTTTCCATTGGCATCTTGGTTACCGATGAAGCTACGATGAGGTTCAGACCGAAGGGCGGAGTAAACATGCCGATGGCCATGTTCGCGGTCAAGATGACGCCGAAGTGCACTGGATCAATTCCGTAATTGGCCGCAATGGGCACCAGCAGCGGTGCAAGGATGACGATGGCCGGGGCGCCGTCTATGAAACACCCGAAAAACAGCACAAATACATTCATCAGCAATAAGAATGTCACTGGAGAATGTGAGAAGTCCAAGAGCATACCGCCCAGAAACTGGGGCACCTGGAGGACGGTAAAAACCCACCCGAGAACTCCGGCCGAACCACACAGGAGCATCAGTTCCGCACTTGTTATCGCGGATGAAAAACAGGCCTGCGTAAAGTTTTTCATGTTCAAATCACGGTATACGGCAAACCCTATGAATGTCGCGTAAGCAGCAGATATCCCTGCCGCCTCTGTTGGCGTAAAAATCCCCAGGTAGATGCCGCCCAGGATGAGGACAGGGACGCCGAGAGCCCAAATGCCTTCCTTGGTGGCGATCAGGAGTTCCCTGAAGGGTATTCTCTCTCCACGAGGCAGTTTTTTGAAATTGACATACCCCACGGCATACGTGAGGGTCAGCAATCCGTAGATGGCACCGGCCCCGATCCCGGCAATGAAAAGTTGCCCGACAGATGCCCCGGTGATGGCGCCATAGACAATGAAGGCGATGCTGGGGGGAATCAGGATTGAGACTGCTCCACCGGTTGTGATCAACCCGATTGAAAACCTACCCGGATATCCGTGTTTCTGCATGGCGGGATACATCAATTCGCCGATCGCGACCACGGTGGCGGGGCTGGAACCACTCAAAGCCCCGAAAAACATGGCGGATACCTGGGCCGCAATCGCCAAGCCCCCTGGAAAGCTCCCCACAATACACATGACCCAGTGTACGATCCTTTTGGACAATCCCCCTGCAGTCATAATGTTTGCGGCAAGCACGAAGAAGGGCATGGACATGAGAGAAAATTTGTCCATACTGCCGAACATTTTTTGTGAATAAACGGTAACTGGGATGTCCCCGAAGAAGACAATCAGAAAAGCGGCCGGCAGGCTCAGGGCTATAAAAATCGGAACGCGCCAGATCAATAGAAGCAGAGTTAATATGATTAGAGCTATTAGCATGCCTTCATCTTCCTTCCTTTCCTAACGACAGTCATCCGTATTGTCGCCATTTAAAAAAAGGTATCCATACCTGAGAGTCGATATCAGTGCGGCAAAAGGGAGCATGGCATAGATATATCCCATCCGAATTTGCAGACCGGCACTGATCTGCTGCAGGCGGAGAACATGAAGCGTCAGTATCAGACTGGAGACAAAAAGAAAGACGCAAAAGAGTGTTGCAACCAGATAAACTCCCCGTGTGATCAGTCTTCTTTTTTTGGGGCTGAGCAGGTTGCAAAAATAGTCGATAGACACGTGACTTCCCGTCCGAATGGCGATGCCCATGCCTACAAAGGTAATCCAGATCATGATGAAGCGAACCAGTTCCTCTGACCATCCGGCGCCCATCCGGAAAATATAGCGCATGATTACACTAACAAGGGTGATCAGCATGGTCAGTATGATTCCCGTGATCACAAACCCGTTTTCGAATTTATTGAATATCTCATAGGTCTTCTTCAACGGTTTGCCTTTCCTGTCTTGAAAGGGGTTGAAGGAGAGAGTGTCATCCCTCTCCCCCTTTCGGTGAAATGGACCACTATTTCAGGCTTTCAATCTCTTTGACCACCCTGTCAAAAAAATCTTTCCCAATTTTTGGGGCGAACTCCTTGTAGACGGGTTTGGAAGCTTCACGAAACCTGTCCAGCTCCTTTTGAGACAGCTCTATGACTTTCATCCCATGATCTTCTATCTGCTTCCTGTCACTCTTCTCATCTTCAACCTGCATCTCCCGCTCCAGGATAGCAGCATCTCTTTCAGCCTTGACGATGATTCCCTGTATGTCTTTTGGGAGGGAGTCGAACCAACGTTTGTTGGCAATCACACCATAAGCTATGAACCCGTGGTTCGTGACGGCAGTGCACTCCTGGACCTCCCAGAACTTGAGCATCCTGATGACCTGGAAAGGATTCTCCTGTCCATCCACGACGCGCTGCTGCAGGCCATTATACAGCTCAGCGAAATCCATCGGCACGGCATTGGCTCCCCATGCTTTGAACTGCGCTTCCAGGAGGGGATTGGGCATGACTCTGAATTTAAGTCCTTTAATGTCGTCGATGGAGTTGACGACCTTGTTGGCCGTGAGGCATTTCCATCCGGATGCCCAAAAACTGAAGCCCTTGATATCTCTCTCTTCCAGGTTGCCCATCAATTCAGATCCGAGTGGTCCATCCAATACAGTCCATAACACCTTGGCGTTAGGCCACAGAAAGGGGACATCTCCAATTGAAAAAGCAGGTGAAAAGTTTCCAAGCATGGACGTGGGCTCCAGGGCCATTTCAAGGGTACCCATTTGAACGCCCTCGGTGGATTCCCTCATCCCGCCGAGTTGAGCCGCCGGATAGACCTGTACGTCGACAAGGCCATTACTCCTCTCTTCAACAAGTTTTTCGAAATGCAGCGCAGCTTTATGCTGAGGACTCTCAACCTGGATCAGATGAGCGAATTTGATGACATATTTCGCCTTACAATGAGCCGGGTTGCTTTGACCGAGAAATGCCGCCAAAACGAATGCAAGAAAAAACACTTTTTTCCACATTTTTTTCTCTCCCTCCTAAAGTTGGTTTTAAAGATAATGGATCTTGACCTGTCAACCATGCAAAACATATGGAATATTCTCTGCACAAAATGCAGGATATAAACGCTGCGTGTGTGGTTTGCTCACGCGCTTCCTGGTGCGGTGTCCTTCAGATCTTCACCTGGGTGCCTTCGTCCAGCTTCGGTTTTCAGGGGGCATGGCGATCTCTGCTTGATGGGGGATTCTATGCCATCGAGCCTTTTTCCCGTAGAAAAAGAGGGCCATCCAGTAGAGCGTCCTTCTTGCCACTGCCGAGCGGGATGCGGCAAAAAAGCTGACCCTGTGTACAAAGGTTGCCGGTTTATTCCACGGGCAAACCTTCAGGCAGAGCGAACAGTCAAAAGTATTGGCACTCGAGACCCAGAACCTGAAACATTTTTCTTGAGCCTGGGGCCACTTCAGATAACCCCGAACAACTTTTTTTTGATCCGACAGTGCCTGGGACGGACAGTTCGTCTCACATAGGCGGCAGATCTCGCAAAAGTCCTGTACCCCGATATCTACCGGATGGTCTTCCGTAAGTTCCAATTCCGTCGTCACGGAGGCAAGTCGGACCCTGGGTCCGTATTTGGTCGTGATCAGGTAATTGAGCCTGCCTTGTTCGCCGAGTCCCGCGTCAACGGCATGGGGGACCTGAAAGACCGCCTCGTTACGCAAGTGATGCGCTCTGGCGGAGTAGCCGAGGTGCCTGATATGAGACGCCAGAACGCAGGCGATCTGAGCAATCTCGTAATAGGTCTTTCCAACCTCGCCCTCATTCTCTTCATTTTTGTCTGTGAGGGTGGTCTGCACCTTGGCGTAGTCCATTTCCTTGGCAAGAACGATGATGTATTTGTGCCTCAGGTCTATCGGAGAGGTCACTGCAGGCCCCTTCTCCAGTTTTGAGTCTTCATAGGAGAAGCCGTCACTGTAAACAAAGTCGTCCTTTACGGTGGTCACGCCCACCAGGTCGGCCCCGAGATATCTGGCCATATCCTTGATCTCTTTAGTCATATTTTCCTGAGAAAAGTCCGCATTCTTCTCCGGGTTGACCGGCCCGTCGACATGATTTCTCAAGGCCATGCACAGGGTCCAGTAAAGGCCACCGAAAGGGTCCTGGCTTTGAAGGGACCACCTCAGCTTCGCGACTTCCGGGCCGTAACCACCAACGTGGGCGATGTTAAAAGCCGTATCCTTTTGGTTGAATTTTTTCGTAGCCTCCTTGATCATGCTCTTTGTGCCAAAAAAGGCTGAAGGATTTCGACCTGAGGGGATGAATCCGGTCAGGGTGAATATGACCGCCCCCACGGTTACAACATACTGCAGGACCAGTATCACCGCCCCGGATAGGAGCCCCTTGTGGGCCGCCCATGCATAAAGAGAAAGGCCGATGGCCATGGAAGCCGCAAGGATCAACCCTAAGGTGCACGCACGGAAAGCCTTTTCCCTGAAGGAACTGAGAGCAAACCAGAAGGTAAACAGGGTGAAAATTGAAAATATGCCAAATGAAAAATAGAAAATCATTTTTCCGCCTATTCTTGCCATCAGAACAACGGCCAAAAAGGATCTCAACTGCTCCTACCCGAGATTACCCACCAAGGTAAGCGTTAATGACCTTTTCATCACTGGTCAATTCCTTTGACGGGCCGTTGAGAATGATTTGACCGGTCTCCAGCACATAGGCGTAGTTTGCAACCCTCAGGGCCATATTGGCGTTTTGTTCAACCAGAAGAATCGTGAGCCCCCTTTCCTTCAGCCTGCTAATGATATCCTCCACCTGATCGACCAGGATCGGTGCAAGCCCGAGGGAGGGTTCATCAAAAAGGATCATCTTCGGGTTGGACATCAGGGACCTCGCGATGGCCAATTGCTGTTGTTCCCCTCCACTGAGGGTCCCGGCCATCTGTTTTTGTCGTTTCAGCAGGATGGGGAAAATCTCGACAATCTCTTCTATTCTCTGCTTTGTGACTTTAACGGACTTTTCCAGATAAGCGCCCATCTCTAGGTTTTCCGTGACGGTCAACTCTGCGAAGACACGGCGGCCTTCTGGACAGTGGGCGATTCCCTTTGCAATGATCTTTTCCGGCGGAAGACCATCTATCCGTTCACCTCCGTATTTCATTTTGCCTCTGTCCGGTTTCAGTAATCCCGAAATAACCTTCAGAAGGGTCGATTTTCCAGCCCCGTTGGATCCGATCAGAGTGACAATCTCCTTTTCCTTTACCCGGAGCGATACGTCCGACAGGGCGCGAACATGTCCATAGCTTGCCCCTATGTTTTCAATCTTCAGCATGTTATCTCTTCTTCCCCAGATAGGCGGTGATGACTTCCCGGTTTTGCTTTATTTCGGTCGGTTTTCCTTCCGCGATCATTTTTCCGAAATTGAGCACGACGATTCTATCCGAGATTCCCATCACGAGCTTCATGTCATGCTCCACGAGGAGGATGGTTATTCCCTGGTCCCTCAACCTGATGATCAAATCCATCATCACCTGCGTTTCCGTGTTGTTCAGTCCTGCCGAGGGTTCATCGAGGAGGAGCATCGTCGGATTGGTCGCCTGGGACAGGGCGATCTCGAGGGCTCTTTGTTCTCCATAGGGCAGATTGGCGGCGATTGTGTCCTTTCTATCCTCCAGACCTACGAATCTCAGGATCTCCATGGCCCTGTCCAGGGTCTCTTTTTCAACACGGCGGTTTCGTTTCGTGTTGATCACGGCGTCGAAAAGACTCACTCTCCCCTGGGTGTGATGGGCCGTTCGGATATTGTCCAGCACCGTAAGTCCGGGGAAAAGGGAAGTGATTTGGAACGTTCTGACCAGGCCCTTTTGAGCGATCTGATGGGCTCTGAGCCCGTTGAGTTTCTGACCATTGAATGTGACTGTTCCCTTTACCTTCTCGAGAAAACCTGTGAGGGCGTTGAAAGTCGTTGTCTTCCCTGCACCGTTGGGCCCGATGAGACTGACGATCTCCCGTTCCTCGACCGAAAAACTGACCGAGTCCACGGCAACCAGTCCGCCGAATACCACGGTGAGGTCATTTACTGTGAGAATCTCCCTTGTCATTGAATTTCCTTCTTTAAGGTGAACAGTTTGGAGAGGTAATAGAGGATACCCTTCGGCATGAAGATCACGATGAAAATGACAAGTGCGGCATAGACGGCCATTCTTCCGTCTCCGAAAACCCTCAACCACTCAGGCAGCAGAGTGAATAGAATAGCCCCGATGATGGGACCGAAAAACGTCCCCTGGCCGCCGGCAACGACCATCATGACGAGGTTTACGCTCAGAAAAAAGGCGAATACTCCCGGATCGATAAAACTGACATAATGTGCATAGAGTGCACCCGATAACCCGGCTATCGCCCCGCTGATGACGACAATGAGGACCAGGTATTTGTAACAGTCGATACCGACAGATTCCGCCAGATCCTCATTCTCTCTAATCGATACGACGGCCCTTCCCAATGAAGACCTGACAATTCTGTGTTGGATATAGGCACTCACAAGCACCAGAACCAGCACGAGATAGTAGAAGGGGAGCTTGTCGCCGAAATCGATTGCGCCCGCCGACCCCAGGCGGATCACAGGTGCCGCGATGTCCGTAAGACCCATGGGCCCCTTGGTCAGGTCCACCCAGTTGAGGCCCACCAGCTGCATGATAGCCGCTACGCCGATCGTGAGGATGACAAAATAGGCACCCCGTAGCTTCAGGGCCAACTTCGCAACGATAAGGCCGAGCAGGCCTGAGAAGAGGGCCGCTATGAACATTCCGATCCACATGGTTACGCCGAGGTTCACATAAAGCAGAGCCGATACGTAGGCCCCGAGTCCGAAAAAGGAAGAGTGACCCAGGGAGAGCTGTCCCGAATATCCCAGAAGCAGATTGACGCTGATGGCTCCCACGGTATAGATGCCGATGAGAATCGCCATGTGCATGAAGTAGGGATCGCGCATGAGAAGAGGAAAGAGACCGGCCGCCAGGAGTATAAATAGGGTTGTGATATTATTTCGTTTCATCGTCTCTGCCCAATTTTTCCAAAAAGACCCGTAGGTTTGAAGATGAGGATAATGATAAGCAGAATAAATCCCACCGCATCCTGATACCCCGAAGAAATGTAGGCGGCTCCGAGGCTCTCTGTAACGCCTAGAATGAGACCGGCCGTAATGGCCCCGGTAAAGCTGCCGAGACCTCCGATAATAACGATGGCAAAGGCCTTCATGTTGGCCAGGTTCCCGATATAGGGATGGACGGTGAATATGGGCCCCAGAAGTGTCCCGGCTGCGCCGGCCAGACCGGCGCCCAGGGCGAAAGTGAAGGCGTAAATCCGGTCACTGTTAATGCCCATGAGCCTTGCCGTTTCAATATCCATGAAGGTCGCCCTCAGGGCCTTCCCGATCTTTGTCTTCTTTAGAAGAAGGTGGGTCAGAAAAACGAACAAAAAGGCGATGCAGATGACCAAAATGCGCTGGGGAAGGAAATACAGTCCTCCCACCTGAAGGGCCGGCATGGAAAAAGGGCTCTCGATCGACTGGGGAACGGGTGACCACACGAGCATGGCGAGGTTTTGGAAAAGCATGGACAACCCGATCATGGCCAACATCACGGTATCGATGGGCCTTCCCCGGATGGGCCGCAAAATCAGTCTCTCGCAGATGAGCCCTATGATCATGGTGGCTGCGATAGCGAGTAACATGCTCAAATAGAAGTCGAACCCCAGCAGGGTGAAGGAAGTAAAAAGAAAGTAGGCCCCGATCATGTACATCTCACCGTGGGCAAAGTTGACGACATTCATGATACCAAAAATCAGGGTCAGTCCGATGCCTATCAATGCATAAGCACCACCGATGATTAATCCATTGATCACAAACTGTAAAAATAACATGTTGAGATCCCTGCTATAATAGAGTATGGAGGCCCTTTGAAGTCTGCTTCCCGCTTAAAAAGGAGAGGATGTCCGGGCCCGGAAAAAAGTGGACGGTCTAAACGTCCAGGCCCATTTTTTACACGCCGGGCGTGGAAAATGAGCCTGAACGTAAATGGCCTCCTTTATCTGAAGGCCTCGGGGACATAAGGCTTACCGTCTTTGACCTGTATGACCTGGATCGTAGGCCTGCTCTGACCGAACTCGTCAAATTTGATCGGCCCCGACAGGCCATAGGTGTCGACCTTGTGGAAGGCCTCCCGGACTTTGTCTTTGTCCAATGACCCGGCAATCTCCAGGGCGGCCTTAACGGCTTTTAAGCCGTCATAGCTGCGAAAACTCTCGCCGAAGCCCTTGAAGGGGTTGCCCTGTTTCAGGTATTCGTCCACAAACCATTTGGCCTCCTCGGGAATTTTGGTCAGTTCCGGAAACCAGGGAGCAAAAAAGGTATCAATCATGACACCTTCGGCGGCCTTTGCCCCGGCCAGTTCAACCAGACCCTCGGGCACGATTCCACCGCCGGTCGTGAGAATCGGCTGTTTCATCCCCAGTTGTTTTGCCTGCTTCAGGACCAGAGAGATCTGGGCCAGGTCCGTGGTGACGATGATGGCGTTAGCCCCCGAATTCCGTATCTTCGTCAACTGAGTCAGGAAGTCGGTCTGGTCCTGATTGATGATTTCCGTAGCGACGATCTTTCCCCCTGATCGTTCGATGACCGTGTTGAATTCCTTGGCCGCACCCCGACCCCAGTCGTTATTCACAGGCATAAGGGCCACCTTGGTGAAACCCATTTTGGGGACCAGATACGGCTCGAGCCCCTCTGCTTCCATTCGGCTGGTCGGGCTGATTCGGAAAAGCCACTTGTTGGGCCTTTTTCCGTCCTGCATGGTCACCTTCACGGAGCTGGCGGTGGTGGCAACGTGAGGCATCCCGTATTTTTGGGTGACACTTGCGCTCACGGCAAGGGTCGGCGAACTGCCCCAGCACCCGATAAAGACGTCGACCTTATCTCGTGTAATCAGTTTTTCGGCTGCACTGACGGACTGGGACGGATCGTTGGCCCCGTCTTCAATGAGAAGCTTGATGGGTCTTCCCAGTACCCCGCCTTCGGCATTGATTTTGGCCTCCGCGATTTTTGCTCCTGCCACCAGGTAAGATCCGGAAGCAGAAACAGGTCCCGTCAAAGGCCAGACGATCCCTATCTTGATCGGGTTCTCTGCGCCGATGGTGAAACCTGCGAACGCGAAGAGTACGAAAAGCGTGATACAGACTGCAGTGGTTGTCTTTCTTTTCATTTTCTTCATACCTCCCCCATTTGTTCTTCGAATTTGTTGTTCATAACGACTTCCACCAAAAAAACCCTTTGCCATTTCAACGTGCCCGCCACCTGCCTTCCGAAGATGCACCTAAAGGTAAACAGGGTAAACGGACATTTGACTCCACTCTTTCCCCAGGCCGGTTTTGGGCCGGGTAGTAGTGCGTTCCCCGTATGGGAAAAGAAAACCCCGGCCTTTAATGATCGGGCGGCATACAAACAGTACCGTGACTTCAATAACTGTACCAATTGGGTTGCCGCTGGAAATATTTTATAACTATTTGATATGTCGTAATTAATTGAGCCTGGATGGCAGGAAGATAAGATCAGAAGGTGTATGTGAACTACATATTCGTCGGTAATGCGATCTGGGAAAACATCATTGTAGCGTTTCGCTCGCGTGTAGGGTCAATTGTCCTTATATCGTTCCGTCCTGCTGCAAAGGTTTATTCTTCGAAACCGAAGCAGCTATATCGCTTTCAAAAAAAGTAGCGCCCCTCCCTTGTGATAGACGGGAGACCGTCCGTCCCCAATCAAGGGTATTTTGAAAAAACAGGTGGATCAAGCTCGAAGCCCTGGAGGGTTTAGGCTATCTCTTGAGGCCTACCTGCTCGTTGAACTGCTCGATCAACCGGTCAATGTCCTCCACCTGTCCGTGGATACTGTCCCAGTATTCCGGGAAGTCGTACCACTGGGCGTTCAGTTCTTCCAGGTCCTTTCCCTGCTGCTCGATCCAAGTGAAGTACTTCAGATTGTGGATTTGTCGCTTGTCATAATAGTTCAACTCGCGCATATGATCCGTGGATTCTCCCAGGAGATAACGGTGATAATCCTTGGCAGCCTCGATTTCGGAGTAAGGTCCGTAAGTTTCATCCATCTCCTTCAGGCGGGTCTGGTAGAGGTCCATGGAATCCGTCCATACCGTCAGCACGATATCGCGGTGGGTCAGCTCATAGTACTTGGCGAATTTGATGGCACACAGGAGGTTGCCGATACTGGATATGCCCAGGAGGGGGAGTTTTGTGACAAGGTTCTCGGGCACCCCCTGTTTTTGGAGATAATCACCTCCCTCGGGGTGGTTGAAGAGCCTGATGAGATTCATGCAGGCATCGTCATCCGTGGCGATCACCATGTCCGTATTTCTGACATTGTGAATCCAGGGAACGTGCTTGTCGCCGATCCCTTCGATGCGATGCCCCCCGTATCCGCTGAGGAGGAGGGTGGGGCACTGCAGCGCCTCCCCAGCCACAATTTTGCTTTGAGGAAAGATCTCCTTCAAGTAATCTCCCGTGGCCAGTGTCCCTGCGGAGCCGGTCTGAGAAATAAACCCGGCATAACGGTCCCTTTCGGACATCACCTTTCGAAGGACTTCTTCCATGGCGTGTCCGGTCACATCGTAGTGCCAGAGGTGGTTCCCGAGTTCATCAAACTGGTTGAATATGAATATATCGTCCCTGGTTTTTTTGAGTTCCCAGCATTTATCGAAGATTTCCTTGACATTACTCTCACATCCCGGCGTGGCGATGACCTCACCTGAAACCTTTGAAAGCCAGTCGAACCGCTCCCGGCTCATTTCTTCCGGGAGAATGGCAATGGACTCGCATCCCAAAAGGGTTGCATCGTAAGCCCCACCGCGGCAGAAATTGCCCGTAGACGGCCAGACCGCCTTCTGCCTGGTGGGATCAAACTGGCCCGTCACCAACCGGGGGACCAGGCATCCGAAGGTGGCCCCCACTTTGTGGGAACCGGTGGGAAACCATTTGCCTACAATGGCGACAATCCTGGCCTCGACCCCCGAAAGCTCAGAAGGGATTTCCATGAAATTGACACCATTGAATCCGCCGCCAAAATCCAAGGGTTCGTTTTTCCAGGTGATGCGGAAAAGGTTGGAGGAATCAACCGCCCACAATTCAATATTTTTCAAATCTTTTTTTATCTTTTCAGAAATTAAATCCGGGTTCTTCTGCTCTCGAAACGTGGGGATGATAATATTCTTCTCCCGAGCACGCCGGGCGGTTCTCTTCAGTTGTTCCTCATTGGTTGTCAAATCAATCATGTCAAAATTCCTTCATGCCTTTGTTCCATTGGTTTGGAGCCCATGACCGCCTGAGTTCAGGATTCCTGTATGAAAATGGGGCGTTCTCTCTTCCATGACAGCATTCAATTTTCAGGGAAGCAGACTGAGCGCGCCGGGCGGACAGATCTCCGTGCACAGACCGCAGCCGTCGCAGTTGTCTCGTTTCAGGGTCATCTTGGGAGAGAATGCAATGGCCCCGTAAAAACAGACCCTTCCGCAAAGTTCGCAGCCCCCCTTGATCAGGTTGATGCATTTTTCGGGATCCACTTGGGCCCTCAGTGGCTCTTTTTTGGACAGTTCATCGATGGTGACGATATGAGGGAGGGCTTTCCCCCGGATCTCGTTCCAGGAATGAATGCCTTCCCTGTCCATGTATTCGGACAGACCCTTGATGATGTCCTGGAAGAATTCATAGCCATGCCACATGACACTCGTGCAGATCTGCACGGTGGTGGCTCCGATCATCATGTACTCCACCACATCTTCCCATGAGCTGATGCCGCCCACCGCAGAGATGGGAATGTTTACGGCCTTGGCGACTTCGGATACATGGCGCTGGGTAATGGGTTTGATGGCAGGCCCGGTATATCCGCCATAGGCACACAGTTTCGGGATGCCCGTGGCAATGTCCACACCGGCGAAGGACCTGATGGAATTGGCGATGGTGAGAAAGTCGGCTCCACCCCGCTCGGCGGCCTGGGCAATGGGCACCATGTTGTGGGTCGTCGGGGTCAGTTTGATGCCCACCGGCAGGGATACCGCCTTTTTAACGGCCTGGATCTGTTTGTAGCATGTTTCCGGATCATTCCCCATCTGAAACCCCACCTTGTCTTCCCCGGCCGGCATGGGACAGGAGACATTGATCTCGAACATGACCACCTTGCCCGTGTCCTCGATGATCCTGGCGTTTTTTGCCGTGTCTTCGGGATTCGGGTGGGCGACGATGCTTGCAATGATCGAACAGTTGCCTTCGCAAGCCTTGTCCAACTCCCGGTCGAGCCAGTCCTGAAGGGTCATGGTCGTGTAAAGTTCAATATTCACCATGCCGATGCGCTTCTGACCGGATTTGATGAGTTTCATTCGTCCGGTTCGGGGATGCTGCGCCCATCTTTGCGGCGGCCCGAAACTCTTCGGGATCACTCCCCCGGCACCGGCCTGCCAGGCCTGATTGGACCTTTGCCCGTCCCATCCAGGGGTAGCGGAGGCCAGAATAAGGGGATTTCGAAATTTTACGCCGGCAAATTCTACTTCCAGGTTGCCCATATCGTTGTTCTCCTTCTTGTTTTCTCCTTGCGTTCTGCGTGGACTCAACCGCACCATTCCATGACGGTCAGAGCCAGCGCCTTGGTAGCGGTCATCACGTCGTCCAGATCGACCCATTCATTGGTTGCATGCATCTGTTCGGTGGGCCCGGGCCCGAAGATGACGGTGGGTGTAAGGCCGTATTTGATCAGGTATCTCGTATCCGCAGCCCCCTGCCGCCCTGTAATGGGAGGCGTCTTACCGGTCGCAGCCGTGAATTTATCGCTCAGTGCGGCCACGATCGGGTGGTCCGGGGCAATTTCGGCGGAGTCCCCGCAATAACCCACGAATTTGACCTCTGGAGGATGATCCCTGAGCCATGGATCCGTCTTTGAAAAAAGGCTGATGTGATTCAGAAATTGTTGCTTGACCTCCGCCGTCTCCTCTCCGGGCAGACTGGCGAGACTCCCCTTGAGGACGCAGGTATCCGGAAAGGCGCTCGGAAAGGAACCGGACTCGAACATCGTCACCATGCAGGGGAGGGAACTCAATTTGTCCGGGTAGAGGGGGTGATGCACCGTGTTGATTCGTATGGTCTCCAGGTTCGAAACGGCCTTGGCGAGTGCATAGCCTTTTTCGATGGCACTGACGCCCTCAAACCTACGTTGGATTCCGGCGGGTTTACCCTGCAGACCGATTTCGAACCAGATACGGCCTATGCAACCGGGTTGCACGTGGAGGCTGCTCGTTTCACAGCAGATTCCGGCATCGGCCCGGTAACCCTTCTGGACGCAGGCAAGGGTCCCGTTTCCACTGAGTTCTTCATCCACGGTGTATTCGAGAAAGATGTCTCCCTTCAAGGGCACCTGAAGCTTTATCAGGGCATCGAGGGCCATGGTCATGGCTGCCAGGCCGCTTTTCATGTCGGAGGCGCCCCTGCCGTAGAGACGATTATCCTGAATCTCTCCCTTCCAGGGTGAGAAGAGCCAGGCATCTTCCGGACCGGAAGGGATCACGTCCACATGGCCGTTAAAGAGCAGGGATCGGCCTCCCCCTGTGCCTCGATAGATCCCAACGACGTTGGGGCGGTTTTCATATCCTCTTTCGACGGGGACATAGGCGGGATGCGTTTTCAGTTCCTCATGATCCGGTTCCCACATGTCGACTTCGAGGTCCATATCCTTCAGGGTCTTGGCGAGGAATTGTTGGATCTCGAATTCATCACCCGTCACACTGGGAATGGACACCAGCCGTTGCAGGAAGCGGATGATGTCTTCTCGTTTGCCTTCGATGTAATCGAGTACTTCTCTTTCTGCTCGGGATGTCATGTTCCTAACCTCGTAAGTGTGCTAACCGGTCGATTGCAGCCGAGGGTCGCCTCACCTCGGGTCGAGGTGAGGTGGCCTGGAACGCAGTCATGTGTTATCCCGGGATCTTAATCTTCAGAATCGCAGGCCATTTGTATGGCCTGCACAATCTTCGCGTATCCCGTGCAGCGGCAGAGATTTCCGGAAATTCCTTTTTTTATCTCCTCGACACTTGGGTTGGGGTTGACCTTCAATAATGCGGATGCAGACATCAAGGTTCCCGGAGTGCAGAAACCGCATTGCACGGCGCCGTGCTCAACGAAACTCTTCTGAAGGGGGTGAAGTTTATCCTCCGTCCCCAGTCCCTCGATGGTCTCGATCTCCTTTGATTCCGCCTGCAAGGCCAGAACCAGGCAGGCGTTCACCGTCCTGCCGTTCATGATGACGGTGCAGGCGCCGCAGTCTCCCTGCTCACAGCCTTTCTTCGTGCCGGTCATGTGAAGTTCCTCCCGGAGGACCTTCAGGAGGGTCCACGAGGGTTTGACAAGGGTCTCGACCGGATCCCCGTTCACCTTCATTCGAAGAAGGGTCTTTTTGTTCTCTTTGGTCATATGGCCGTTCCTCTTTTCGATTTTCATCAAAGAAGTTGTCCTAAAACCCGCTTGAAGATGTTCTTGACCACGGGCAGTTTATATTCCGTCGACCATCTCACCCCTGTGATCTTCAGAATTTCATCGGCGAGAGTCTCAGCGGCCGTTTCAATGCGGGGACCGTCAGGATTGCTTCCCAATAGATACTTCTCAGTCTCCTCCATTCTCCCTGGCACCGGCATGACCGCGCCCGGGACGATCCTCAGGTCGGAAACGAGACCCTCTTGATCTCTGCAAAGGATGATAGACATGTTCATTCTCGCCCTGGCCAAGGCATTGCGTCGCCCCAGCTTTTCAAAACCGCATTTTGTTCCGGGAGACAGTTTCTTGATCAGGATCCCCGTCATGATCTCATCGGCTTCAAGACGCAGGTTGTAGGGGCCCTCGATCGCCTCGGCAAGAGGAAGCAGTCGGGCTCCGGAGGCCTTGGACCGAATCTCCAGCTCGGCTCCAAGTGCGACCAGGGCGGGCAGGACATCGGCTGCGGGCGAGGCGGTACCGATGTTTCCGCCGACGGTTCCCCTGTTCCTGATCTGGGGCCCGCCCACACAGGAAGCCGCCTGAACGAGCAAGGGCATCGATCGATTCAGCACCTCTGATTCGATCATCTCCGTGAAGGTGGTGGCGGGGCCTATCCTGATCGCATCCGCCTGTTCCTGAATGCCCCTCAGTTCCTCCACTTCAAGGGTATTCAGGATGTAGTCCGGGTGGACCGTTTCGCCTCGGAGAACGGGGATCACATCCGTCCCGCCGGCAATGATTCGGCACATGTCCTTTTTTTCGGAAAGATACCCCAGGCAATCCTCGATGGACTTTGCCGAAAAGAACTCAAAATTTTGCATTTCACTTCTCCATTTCCTTCTTGCGAATCAGCCTGTGGAGGTTTTCCAGATTTGCGGGAAGCTCCGTAATACGCACATCTAGTGCATTACAGATGGCATTCAATATGGCAGGGGCGGTTGGGATCAGGGCGGGTTCACCTACTCCCTTGGCGCCATGGGGGCCTTCTGAAACGGGGACCTCGATGATATGGGGCTCAATGATCGGCACATCCAGACTCGTGGGGATCATATACTCTCCCAGGGATTGGTTCCTGACGTGTCCCTCCTCCTGCTTGATCTCCTCCTCCAGGGCATAGCCCATTCCCATGACCGTCCCGCCTTCGATTTGAGCCTCCACGTTGGAGGGGTTGATCGCCTTGCCCACGTCGTGGGCCGCCACGATTCGCAGAACTTCCACCTTTCCGGTATCCGTATCGACCTCCACCTCTGCCAGTTGACTCGCCCAAGCGTAAGTGGAGTAGGCCTTTCCCTGGCCCGTTTCAGGGTCCACGTCCTTGGTCGTCACATCGTGCCAGGCCGTTTCCACGATCTGCAGGCCCCTGAGGTGGCAGCTCTTTGCAATTTGTGAAAAGAGCCTGTTTTTTTCGGGATGGGCCTTCGAGGTGATCTTTCCGTCCCTGAAGGCCAGATCCGTTGCTCCAAGGATATCCTCTGCCACGGAACGCATGGTCTGCTTCACCGCACGGGCCGCCTTGAGCATCGCGTTCCCCGTCACATAGGTGACACGGCTGGCCGATGTGGGGCCCGCATTGGGGGTCACGAGGGTGTCCGCTGTGATCAACTGGATTTGGTCGTAGGCGATGCCCAGTTCTTCGGCCACAATCTGACAGAAAATGGTATCCGAGCCCTGTCCGTAATCCACTTCACCGGAACGAACGATCACGGAACCATCCTCACAGATTTCCACGGTGGCTGCGGAGATATCCTGACGGGAAAAACCGTACCCGATGCCGTAAAACATGGTGCCTAGGCCAATGCCTCGTTTTTTCATCTCAAATCCTCCCAGTATCTCCGAAGAGACGGATCGTTCAGGACGACCTCCTTGAGCTTTTCAAGGGTTGCCTTGATGCCTACACCCTCTTCGAAGACCTGTCCGGTTGCAGTCGAAAGCCCGTTTTCAAGGGCATTCATGAGTCTGAACTCCAGGGGATTGATGCCCATTTTTTTGGCCAATTCGTCCATCTGTGCCTCGTGGGCCACGGCCGCCTGGGTCACGCCGAACCCGCGCATGGCACTCCCGATGGTGTTATTCGTATAGACAGAATAGGAGTCCACCTTGATGTTCGGAATGTAATAGGGGCCGGAGAGGTGAATGCCGCATTTTTTGACCACGAAGGGCCCCAGACCTGCATAGGCCCCCGTATCGCCGATCACCCTGCCTTCCATGGCACAGAGTTTCCCGTCGCGGGTCGCCCCCCATCGCGTCCACATCTCGATAGCGTGCCTCTTGGTCTGGGACATCAGGGATTCTTCCCGGTCCAACACCAGCCGAACAGGGCGTCTCGCGGCCTGGACCAGGAGCCCGATATGCACTTCCACCGTCACGTCGTCCTTTCCCCCGAAGGCCCCTCCGGTGGCGGCCCGGACAACGCGCACCTTGTTTTCACGCATACCCAGCACTGTGGCCACTTGCCTGCGATCGCGAAAAGGGCATTGGTTGGCGGAATAGATGATGAGATTTCCCTGGGGATCGATCGTGCCTACACCCGATTCGGTCTCCATATAAGCGTGATCCACGACATGGGTCCGGTAGGTGTTCTCCACGACGACATCCGCCTGCCGAAAGCCTTCTTCCGCATCTCCTTTCCGTGTCTTACTGTGAAGCACAAGGTTTCCTTTTTCGTGGATTTTCGGCGCCCCTTCTTTCAGGGCGTCATGGGGGTTGGCCAGCACGGGCAATTCATTGTATCGCACGCGAATGGCACGGACGGCATCCCTTGCAATTTCATCGCTTTCCGCTGCCACCAGGGCCACAGCATCGCCTTCATAACGGACTCTGGATTCGACCAGGGCTTCCTGATCCTGGAATGCAATCCCGTAGAGGTTGCGTCCGGGGATATCCTTTGCCGTGAGGACGCACACCACACCGTCCATGGTGGAGGCCCGGCTTGTGTCGATATCCTCTATTATCGCGTGCGGCACTCCGGCCCGCAAGACACGTCCATAGAGCATGTCGGGAAAGGAGAGATCTTCCGAATAGAGCGCCCTTCCCAAGACCTTATCCAAGGCGTCCACTTTGGGTACGGAATGACCCACACAGGTATGTGTTTCTTTCATCGCGTTCTGTTCTCCCTTGAACTTTTTAAAAAGTGGACGGCGTATTGACCCAAAGGGCTCGGGCCTCGATCTGTCCGGCATTTTCCATGAGATGAGGGATGGTGCTGTCAAAATAGACACTGTCCCCTTCCTCCAGGATGAACTCCCGGTCGCCAATGATTGCTTTCAGCCTACCCTCCAGAATGAGGCCACATTCTTCCCCTTCATGACTGATGAACCGGCCGGGTTTGCCTTTGACCGGAAAGTGGATGTAGACGAATTGCAGCTTGCGCTGGTAATCGGGAGTCAGGAGTTCATAGTGTGCCTTCCCCCTCTCAGGTCCCATTTCAAGCTTTTTTCTGCCTTTCTTATGTACGACGCTCACTTTCCCGGGTTTCGCCTCGTCCTGTTTCGAGTTTTCCATCTCCAGATACAAACTCGAAATCGAGGTTCCCAGAGCGTTTACGATTTTTTCAAGGGACCTGACGGTCGGGGCGGAGATATCCCGCTCAACCATACTCAAAAGACTGAGTGATACGGATGACTTTTCTGAAAGATTTTTTAAAGTCATGCCCTTTTTGCGCCTCAGCGCTCCAATTTTTTTTCCGAGCTCCATATTTGACGCCCTCGATAGATCAGCCCTTTTGTAAGCGATTTCGAGATATTGAAAAATTAGGAGGAAAATTATGTGCGAGACTGCGAGATTTAAATTCGGAAAATTCTGAGGGAAGATTTCGCGAGAAATGTGATGTTCTGATTGTGAATTGTTAAAACCTTATCACTACTGAAATAGTCTGTAAATGATAAATTTCAATTTATCGAAATTTTTTGGTTTTCATGCCGGCCATTGCAGGTGAGGTGTTGTCCGGGGTGGGGTTGACCGGCTTCGATCCGGCGCGGATGAAAAAGAACGTCGCTATCTTTGGGTCAATGGGGTGGGCGGGTTTCCCTTCTCCTTGATTTTTTAGCCTCCTCCTTCCATCCTTTTTCCTTTTTTCCCCTGTGGCGACGGTGGGGGGCGAGGTCCCTGTCGGCTTGAAGAACAAAGGTTCCCGGCTGGAAATCGGGCATTTCGTCCGTCTTTCTGTCCTTTTCTTTTACGGGCGCCTTCAGGGCCTCCTTTGGCAGGGGAGGACCTTTGAGTAATCTCTGAGGGATTTCTTCCGCGAGGTAGAGCCTTCCGAAGGTATGGAAAAGGGTGCCCTCCATTCGGGCCTGTTCCGCCCTTATCTCCAGAAGCACCGGATTGCGGTCTTTTCGTTTCCCTATTCGCAGGGCCATATCTTCATTCGGAGAGAGAACCAGATGCATTCCCTGACCGGATTGCAGACCCTTTTCCAGGGCATGGGCATGGGCCCGCCGCCTGACGGCGATAAAGAGGAGTTTGGGCAAGCATTCGGAGGGCATTTCAAGGTCCAGTTTCCAGTGCCTTTCAAGTGCCCTGATGCGATTATCGACCACCTCGAAAAGAGCCCTGTCCTTTCCGAGTAGTACCTCGTTGAGGCTTGCCTGTCGCACGAAACCCCAGCCCGCTTCTTCGTGAATGGCCCAGAGCAGTTCTTTAAAGGTCACAAAACCCTCTGCATTCGGTACGAGCCCGAATTCATCCGGATTGTGACCTAGAATATAGACCATGAAACGGGCGAGTTTTTCGACCCTTATTTGGTTTTTTTTCGACATGATTGATCGCCGAACAGGCGTCAGTCCGGGACCGTGCCGAGACCCAGATCTGCCTTTTCCAATTGATCGATCACGAAACGTCGAATGTGATCCGCCTTGGGAAGCTCTTTTTTCAGTTTTCCCTTGGAAATAAAGGACGTGAGGATGTCCTGAAATGTCCCCCCGCAGTCACATTTATCAACCTTTTTGCCGGCGGGCAAAACGACCGAATTAAGACAGCGGGAGCAGCGGTAAACCTTCTTTGATCCGGACATCTTGCCCCGCTTTGCAATCGGTTCTCCGTCGATCTCCACAATGTCCATGGAAAAATCGACGACAGGCGCATTGCTGATGGCCGTACCTACGGCATAGACGTCGGCAAATTCGTGATACTTGGGGATCTCGTATTCATCCAGGCCACCACTCAGGATGATCTTCACGTCTTCAAAACCCCTCAGGTCCAGTTCCCATCGGACCTCTTCCATGATCCTCAAAAAGTTTCCCCTTCTGGAACTGGGAGTGTCCAGCCGGACGGCAAAGAGGTCCTTCCCCAGGGCGCGGGCCACATTGAGCGATTCGAATTTCTCGTCGTTGAAGGTATCTACGAGGCTAACCCGACGGATTTTCGGCTCGATCACTTCATGGAAGGCCTCGGTTGCCTTGACCGTATCGCCCATGAGCAGGATCAGGGCATGTGGAATGGTCCCGTAAGGTTCCTGTCCGACGAGGGAGGCCCCTAGGGTGAGCGCTACACCGTCGCATCCTCCGATATAGGCGTTCCTTTCAACCATGGGGGCGATGGTGGGATGCATGCGTCGGGCACCGAAACTCAAGAGGGTATGATCCCCTGCCGTCTTTCGGCATCTGGCGGCCATGGTGGCCACGCCCGAGGCCTGACAAAGCAGGCCCAGAATGGCTGTCTCAAAGCGACCGAAGTCAAGGTATTTCCCATGGATTTCCATGACGGGTTCATAGGGGTTCAAGAGGGTCCCCTCTTTCATCATTCTTACGTCAATGGGCAGATCTTTGAGCAGGGCCGCACATTCTTCCACCCCCGCGAGTACGGCCCAGGGCCATTTGGAGGGCAGTCTTTTGGCCATGAACTCCGCCCTCACTTCTTTGTCAATGCCTCTGGCCTCCAGTATCCTGTGCGTTCTGTCGAAATAGACATCCGCCACAAGACCTTCCTTAATCTGTTTAAAAGTCGCTGTATGAAGCAAAACGGACCTCCCGTTTATAATCAAATAGTATGTTTTGAATGGTTTGGTGAAAACATTCCGCCTCCCGACCTTCCGGGGCATTTTATGGTTCCAGGTCGAGCGCGAATAGGTGATATCTTTAATCAACCCGGTTACTTTTGTCAATTACATTGCACATCCACAAGACTTTGAGACCATCTACCCGGAACGGGGTATTCAAAATCGTGAGGAATCCGGCAAAGGTTTTCCGTGGGCGGCGAGGAAAATATATTGTTTTCCTCCTTTTGAAAATTGTTTTTTCTTGACAGGGTGGTCGAATATTTGGACAATTGCCGACAATAGACAATAGACAATAAAAGATCGGTAATGAGATGCTCAAGATACAATCTATTGTAGACAATACCAGAAAATACCTTGAGAGTTGTATCTTCAGGGGTGACTTTCATCCGGGTCAGCAGATCAAGGAACAGGAGGTCGCCTCCATACTCGGCGTCAGCCGACCGCCTGTGAGGGAGGCCATGAAGCTCCTGGAAGGCGAAGGCTTGATCATTCGAAAGCCCAATCGCGGTGCCTTTGTCTCGATGCTCACCGAAAAGGATGCGTGGGAGATCTATACCCTCAAATCAGATCTCTACGAGCTTGCGACCCGACTGGCCTTTGAAAAGATTTCCGGTCACGAGATTCGGGCCTTGGAGGAGGTGATCCAGGAAATGGAAGCCTGCACCACGGAGGAACCTCCCGATGTGATCAGATACCTGGAGTTGAACCAGAGATTCCACGATATCATGATTCAGTTATCCGGCCATCAGCGCCTCAGAAAGATCGTTCAAATCCTCCACAATCAGGTGAAGCGATTCAGCTGCATGTCTTTGATGAATAGAGCCCATCTGAAGGAATCTCTTTTTTATCATCAAGAAATCCTGCACGCCGTGAAAAAAAGGAATATTGCCTCTGCCATTGAAATGACCCACGAGCATATCGTAAGAGGTCTCCTCATTGTGCAGGAGATTATCACAAAGGAAAGGGGGGCGTCAGATCGGACAGGAACGGAGATCGGATGAACCTAAATACACAACCTCATTCGTGAATCATTCCTGTAAATTGAATCCTCCGTATAGGAAATTTCTCTAGGCTTAATAGGTGCTCTGTGAGAAGCTGTTAAATGTGGTCATGAGTTGTCATTAGGTATGAGTGAATTTTTATTAACTTCAAATCATGATGGAGGTTTGGCCATGAAAAGATTTTTTCTGTGTTGTCTGGTCATTGTTTTGCTGGCTTTCTTTCTGATGCCTGCCGGGGTTATGGCTGCATCTAAGTC
>CAZXWJ010000027.1:0-8121 GCA_964644375.1 uncultured Desulfobacteraceae bacterium
GTAATATCGAAGAGGGGAAAAGGCCCTTGAAGGTTGCGGCATCCGCATAGGTGCTGCACACCGCCAAATCGATATAGGGATTGTCCACCTGGTGGAAGTCCAATCCCAAGGAGAGATCCAAAGAAATTTTATCGGTCGTGAGATGCAGGGAGGGGACTTGCAGCTTCCGGCCGTCCACACGCGACTCGAAGTCCATGGAGACCTGTGACAGGGCATAATTCTTCTCCCTCGCGCCATGCCGCACCATAAAACGGGGTTGGGTGACGATGATTCGCCCCCCCACCGAAAGGGGTTCTGAGAGGTTACCTTCAATTTTCAGGTCCGTTTGAAAGTCCCCCTTCTCCACCGGCACGGTGTCCGGCCAGGGTATCCAGGCCAGAGGAATTTTTTCGGCATGGAGGGAAAGGTTGACTGCGGGCCGACCTTTCGCCTCGGAATCCACGAGGACATGGCCCGAGATTCGAAAGGGGGACCTGTCGTCTTTGAATTCCACATTGCCCCGGCAGTTCAAAAGGATTTGCATCCCGGAATCCGAGCCGTCGAGGCGCGCCTCACCGAAAAGGTCATGCAATCTTACCGATCCTCTTTTCAGGTTGACCTCTCCGTCCGTCATGGCAACGACCGCGAGTCCGGGAATCCAAAAAACAGGCAGGCCGGGCAAAAAGCCTTCTTTGTCTTGACTGGAAATTGTTTTTCCGTAGTTCGGACCGAGATCGACCACCGGTCGGATGAGGTAGATCCCGGTAGGCATGATACGGCCCCGAAAAAGATGGGCTACGTCCAGGACGACTCGCATACTGGAGGCCTTGATGCCTTCCGGTCCCCGTCGTGAACGGGCCTCCAACCCATGGACCAAGAGTCCTATTCCACGCCACAGGCTCAATTCTATCTTGCGCGTCTTGATATCATATCCCGTGAAATCTGAAAGTCTTCTGATCAGCGAATCCTGGACGGAAGGTTTCTGTACGAGTTGATGAAAAAAGAGGAGAACAGTCGAGAGAAGGAGAACAAGCAGAAGGGTTGTTTTGGCGAAGCGCCTTATCTTTTTGATAAACATGTTTCAAAGTAGTCCCGGAGAATCTTCTGGTGATCGAAGGCCAGGTCATCGGGCAGGTTATGCTCATGGAAGACACCGACATCTGCCGCATCATCTTGTGCCCGGGGTCGCCCAGTACCCTTTGCCACAAAGACGACCGTTATGGTGTGCATCCTGGGGTCCCTGCCGGGATCGGAATAAGCCCCAAGCTGTTTCACCAGCTCCACCTTCAGGGAGGTCTCCTCCCCGGCCTCTCTGAGGGCGGCCGTCTCCAGGCTTTCACCATAGTCCACAAAACCACCGGGAATGGCCCAGCCATGGGGGGGATTTTTTCTTTGTATAAGAACGATACCGCCTTCTAATTCAATGATAATATCAACGGTTGGAAAGGGGTTGCGGTATTTCTCAACGACTTTCCCGCAGTTGGGACATAGGATTCGATCTTTCATTAGAGCTGCGTTTCCTTGCGAAGATGTTTCCTGACGGTGGTGATCCGTTGCAGAGCGGTCACATGGGTTGTAATAGCCAAAAAGAGAAAAGACACATAACAAACAAGATATCAAAGGCCTTTTTCTTTGTCAAAAGGTCCGTCCAAGTTAAAATTCATGTCCAGGCAAGGGATGTTCGCCCGAGGATAAGCCATCGAGTGCGTTGATTCTCAATATAAGGTTATTATGTTTATTCACGTTGTATCATAAACGGGACCTGTTGCGATGAATGCTCAAACCGGTGCCCGAACGTAAGGAGCTGACAGGAGAATTTCACAGATGTTTGGTTTACTCAAGAGACTATCAGGCCGGAATGATCCGATGAGGATCTCGGTCGACAAGGTCCTCTGTGTCGGGTGTGAAAAATGTGTGAGGATGTGCCCGGAAGTGTTTCAAATGGAAAGCGAATTTGTGGTCGTCGTGACGGAGAGTGTCCCCCCTGAACTCCAGAAGGCCTGCAGGGAAGCGGCCGAAAACTGCCCCGTGACGGCCATCATCATCGAAAGGTAAGGAATCGACGGCCCGGCAGGAGTCTATTCTCTGAAGCATCTTTCGGGAGCCATCTGAAATATCGGCAGTGCGAAAATAAGTGGCCCCATTTCCGCTTTTTAATCGCCGTCCAGCACCCCGCAAATGGAGTTGAGGAGCTCTTTGCCCGTGTAAGGTTTGCGCAGATAACCGCAGGCCTTCGCTTCCCCGGTTTGTAGGGTTTTTTCTTCGGGAGAATAGCCGGAGATGATGATGACCCTGACGAGCGGATCGATTTCAAAAAGCTTTTGCAGGCATCTCACCCCTCCCATCCCGGGCATGATGAGATCAAGCAGAACCAGATCCACTTTTATGGCTTGCTGCCTGTAGATCTCCAAGGCCTCTTCACCACCGGAAGCCGTCAAAACCGTATGACCGGCTTTTTCAAGCAGTTTTTGACTGGAATACCGAATCACTTCATCGTCATCCACCAAAAGGATGGCCTCATGGCCCACTCGGCATCCCCTCTTTTCTTCAGGCTGCTGTTTCTTTTGGATGGTTTCAATTGCCGGCAAATAGATACGAAAGCTAGTCCCCTTTCCGGGCGTGCTGCTGCATGTAATCCGGCCGTCGTGGTTTTTGACGATCCCATGAACCATGGACAGGCCAAGGCCCGTTCCCTTGCCGGGCGCCTTGGTGGTAAAAAATGGTTCGAAAATCCGCGCCAGGGTGCGCTTGGCCATACCATGCCCGTTATCTGCGATACTAAGGAGGACCCACTCCCCCATGGTGCTCATCGATTCAGTCCGGTCGTGTTTTTCGGGCAACATGATGTTTGCCGTCTCGATGATCAATCTGCCCCCGTCCGGCATGGCATCCCTGGCATTGATCGCCAGGTTCATCAGGACCTGCTCCATTTGAACCGCATCAGCGTCCACCGGCTTGAGATCGTCCGCGAGGCACAGTTCGATTGCGATCATCTTGGGAATGGTCCTCTGCAGGAGCTGGTGCACCTGATTAACCTGATCGTTGAGATGGATGGGCCGTTTTTCACTCGTAATCTTACGGCTGTAGGTGAGCAGTTGCCGGACAAGCTTTCCACCCCGATCCGCGGCTTCGATGATATTGCTGAGCGCTCGGCAACCGGGCGCATCCTCCTGCCGCTCCAGCATCAGCAACTCGGAAGACCCCAGAATGGCCTGAAGCAGGTTGTTAAAATCGTGTGCCACACCACCGGCGAGCGTGGCAACGGCTTCCATTTTCTGGGCCTGCTCCAATTCTTGTTGAAGCCGTTTTTGTGCCGTCATCATTCGCGTGGCACGGATCATATAACGAATGCGCTGGACCAAGATCACCCAGTTGATCGGTTTCGTAATAAAGTCGGTAGCGCCCGCTTTGTAGGCACGATTGATCGAGTCCAGGTCATCCAGAGACGTCATGATCAATACGGGGACCATCTCGTAGTCCGGCAACTGACGAACGGCGCTGACGGTGGCAAAGCCGTCCATTTCGGGCATCATCACATCGAGGAGGATAATGTCGGGGCGAAGTTGTTTCAGGGCCTGTATCGCCAGGACGCCATTCTCTGCCTCTGAGACCAGAAAACCGGCCTCTTGCAGATACTCACCCGCAGCTTCCCGGATGATCTCATCATCATCAACAACCAGAACCTGGGGCTGTGATATTTTCCCTTCTGCGTCTTTCATCGGATTCTCCAAGATACACTGCCCTCGAAAATTCGCCCTTCTCGAATCCTTGGCCTCCACTGAATCATTTATGAACTGCCGAAACGCATGACTGTTTCCATGTTTTACTGAAAACCCAACACGTGGAGAAATTTTTCCAGTCCCGAATAACATTATCGGTTATTTTTAGCTTTTCATTAATAATTTTACGGATCAATTCAACCAAACTTAAGGAAATAGGTCTTATTGCCGATATTATGTGAAAACTAGGTCAAGAAGAGATCGGAAGCGCTATTTTTATGAATTTTGGAGTTGGGTGAGCGTATGCGAAGGCATCAGAACCATGGGTGCGGGGATCGGGACGGCTTGAACATCGGGATCTATTTCGAAGCCCTCGAGCCACGCCTGCTGCTTTCCGGAAACTGGGGGGCCGGGGTCGACGTCCCGTCCCCTGATTCCCAGGTAAATCCCCACGGCACTTTTCCACATGAAACCGTTATGCCTTATGCTCAGAACGGCATCTTTGGCACACAGGCGCAGCACCAAAACCAGCGGCATGCATCGGGGCGCGTCGACCTGCTGGCGCAGGCACCTGCACTGCATATTTTTGATGCCGCCGACCCCGTTCGCGAACATTCAGCCGCTTCGGGTCATACACCCACCGCCGCCGGCAATACCCCCACGACGCCCACCGCCGCTCTTAAGGGCCATTTATCGAGTACCGAATTGCAGCCAGACCTGATGGATGTGGCTGAGGTGTGCGAGTTGGTTTTTGTCAGCGAAAACGTGGAGAGTTACGAGCAGCTGATCACCGACCTGCAAGGGCGTGATGACAATCGGATCATAGAGGTCGTGATTCTCGAAGCCGACCGCGACGGCCTCGAGCAGGTCAGCGCAATCCTCGCAGAGCGAACGGACCTGACGGCTGTCCATTTCATCACCCACGGGGCCGACGGGCAGATCAACCTGGGGAACACCTGGTTGAACAGCGCGACGCTGCAGCAAAAAAGCGACGCCGTGTCCGGATGGGGCAATGCCCTGACCGAGAATGGAGATATCCTCTTTTACGGCTGCGACATCGCCGCCGGCGCTCCCGGGAAACATTTACTCAGCGACATGGCTCAAATGACCGGTGCGGATGTGGCTGCCAGCGACGATCTCACCGGCAGTGCCCGGGCGGGGGGCGACTGGGTGCTGGAGCATGAAAACGGCGAGATCGACACCAGCGTGGCCTTAAGCCCCGTGCTGCAACAGAATTGGTCCGGCGTGCTGGCCACCTTTACCGTCGACACCACCGTCGATACCGTGGACGCCAACCCCGGGGACGGTGTGGCCGAGGACGCTTCGGGCCACACCTCGCTTCGGGCGGCCATCGAAGAATCCAACGCCCTTGCCGGCGCCGACGAGATCGTCCTGCCTGCCGAAACCTACAACCAGACCCTTTCCGGGGACATGGAGGTCACCGGCGAATTGACCATTACAGGTGCTGGCGCTGCCACCACCATCATTGATGCAAAAGGCATCGATCGTGTGCTCGAGGTCAAAGGTGACAAGGCCAATCTCACCCTGACCGATCTCACGATCCAGGGCGGCAGCGACAGTGGCAAGGGCGGCGGCATCTTCGTGGATCACGACGATGGACAGCTCACGGCCTCCCGGGTCGTCATCACGGGAAACATCGGCGATGACGGGGCAGGCATCTTCAACGAAGGCACCATGACCCTCACCGATGTGGTGATCACCAACAACGGGGACGGCGACACCCATGAGGGCGGCGGCATCCATAACAAAGGGGTGGCCGAGCTCAACCGCGTGACGATCAGCGGCAACCTGGCCGAGGATGGCGGCGGCATCCATAACGACAACGGGGCCGTAAGCCTCTCCCTGATAAACGTCACCGTCAGCGGCAACACCGCCACCGGCATCGGCGGCGGCCTGCACAATCAGGCACCGACTACCATTCTCAACGCCACATTTACGTTGAACTCCGCCAACAACGGCGGGGGGATCTCGAACAACGGCGGTACGGTGAACATCCAGAACACAATCATCGCCGGAAACCTGGCAGGTTCAAATCCTGATGTTGAAAGCCTGTTCAACAGCCTGGGCTTCAACCTCATCGGAGACGTTACCGGTTCAAACGGCTTTACCGATGGTGTGAACGGCGACCAGGTCGGAACGGCCGGCAGCCCCATCGATCCCCTGCTGGGCGGACTGCAGGACAACGGCGGCTTTACTCCGACCCACGCCCTGCTGGCCGGCAGCCCGGCGATCGATCCGGCTGGACTGTCGGGCGCCCCCGCCCTCGACCAGCGGGGCGTAGCGCGCGACGCCACGCCGGATATCGGGGCGTTCGAGGTTGCCGACAACACACTGGGTGCTGTGGACGAATTCCTGGTAAACGATGACTATGAAATAGGGAGACAGGAGACCAGCGGTGATGTCGATCACAGTCAACGGGCGGTCGCCGTGGCCGACGACGGCAGCTATGTGGTGGTCTGGTCCAGCCAGGGGCAAGATGCCTTCGGCTGGGGTGTGTATTTCCAGCGATTCGACAAGTTCGGCAACGAACTGACAGGAGAAATCCGCATCAACGAAGTGGAGACCGGAAACGAACGATGGGCCCGGGTCGTTTCCGATGGTGTCGGCAATTTCGTGGTGACCTGGACCAGCGATCATGGCGGATCACAGGACGTGTATGCCCGGCGGTTCAATGGCTCGGGGGCTGCCTTGGGCGGTGAGTTCCGTGTCAATACGACGGCGACCAATGCCCAGCAGGATTCGTCGATTGACATGGACGCATCCGGCAACTTTATCGTCGTGTGGGAGGGCGAGGGCACAGGTGATTCGGATGGCGTATTTTACCGACGCTACAACTCCGACGGCACGGCCATGGACGCCACCGAACAAAGGGTTAATCAGACAGACCAGGGTATCGAGCAGGATGCGTCGGTTGCCATGAGCGCCGTTGGAGATTTTGTGGTCGTCTGGGGTGAGGGTGGTGACATCAAGTTTCAAATGTTCGACAACACGGGAACACCGGGTGCGAAAGCCTCCGTTTACTCGAGCAATTTCAGCGCCTCTCCGAATGTGGCCATGGATGAGGAAGGCAATTTTGTTGTGGTTTACCGCTGGAATGGCATATGGGGACAAGGCGTCTGGGGACATCAATTCGACAACACCGGCACGGAACAGGCACCCTGGTTTCGCGTGGGGCCGGGGAACAGTTTAATCAACAAAGATCATTGCAACCCATCGATCACCATGGATAATGGGGGCAACTTCATCGTGACCTATGAGTCCATCACGGACGGTGAACCCGGCAACAAGACCGTGTTTGCCCAACGGTTCCAGTCCGACACAACTCCTCTCGGCGGTTGGTTCCATGTCAATCAGACAACGACCGGCGACCAGCATATGGCATCCATCGCCATGATGGATCCGGATAATTATGTTGTGGCCTACACCGGCGAAGACGCCGACCAAACCGGTGTCTTCGCCCGGCAGTACGGCACAGCAAACGTCAACAATCCCGGCACGGTGAGCATCGACAATTCCACCCCCGCCCAGGGCGACACCCTGACTGCCGACGTGACCGATGCCGACGGAGCCACAGGTGCCATCACCTACCAGTGGCACCGGGATGGTGTGGCCATTGCTGGCGCAACGGCCGCAACTTATACCACAGTCCAGGCCGACGTGGGTACGGTCATCACGGTCACGGCCGACTACACCGACGACCTGGGCAGAGTGGAAGACCTGTCCAGTGTCCCCACCGCCGCCGTCACCAACGTCAATGACGTACCGGTTGGGATTCCGACCATCACAGGCACCGTAACCGAAGACCAGACCCTGACGGCAGATACCAGCGCAATCAGTGACGACGACGGCCTCGGCGCATTCTCCTACCAGTGGCTCCGCGACGGCGGGGTGATCGCAGGGGCAACCAACAGCACCTACACCCTGGTCGATGCCGATGTGGGGAACCAGATCAGCGTTCAAGTCACTTACACGGACGGGCACCTTACTCCCGAGACCGTGACCAGCGCTCAGACCGCCGCCGTCACCAACGTCAACGACGCTCCGGTCGGGGTACCCACCATCACCGGCACCGTAACCGAAGACCAGACCCTGACGGCAGATACCAGCGCCATCGCTGACGACGACGGTCTGGGGGCTTTCTCCTACCAGTGGCTCCGCAATGGCGGGGTGATCGCGGGGGCAACAGCCAGCACATACTCCCTGGTCGATGCGGACGTAGGGAGCCAGATCAGCGTTCAAGTCTCCTACACGGATGCCCATGGCACCGGCGAAGGGCCGTTGACCAGCGCTCAGACCGCCGCCGTCGCCAATGTCAATGACATACCGGTTGGGGTACCGACCATCACCGGCACCGTAACCGAAGACCAGACCCTGACGGCAGATACCAGCGCAATCAGTGACG
>CAZXWJ010000027.1:8221-29521 GCA_964644375.1 uncultured Desulfobacteraceae bacterium
GTGATCGCAGGGGCAACCAACAGCACCTACACCCTGGTCGATGCCGATGTGGGGAGCCAGATCAGCGTTCAGGCGTCTTACACCGATGCGCAGGGCACTCCCGAGACCGTGACCAGCGTGCAGACCGCCCCCGTCGCCAATGTCAATGACATACCGGTTGGAGTTCCCACCATCACAGGCACCGTAACCGAAGACCAGACCCTGACGGCAGATACCAGCGCAATCAGTGACGCGGACGGGCTCGGCGCATTCTCCTACCAGTGGCTCCGCAATGGCGGGGTGATCGCAGGGGCAACAGGCAGCTCCTACTCCCTGACTGATGCCGATGTGGGGGCACACATCAGCGTCCAGGTATCCTATACGGACGGACAGGGCACGCCCGAGGCCGTGACCAGCGCTCAGACCGCCGCCGTCGCCAACGTCAACGACCCGGGCAGTGTGAGCATCGATAATATTTTTCCGGCTCAGGGGGATACGCTGGCGGCCAGTGTGAGCGATGCCGACGGCGCTTCAGGAATTATCACCTTCCAGTGGTACCGAGATGGGGTGGCAATCTCCGGCGCCACGGGAGTTTGCTACACCGCAGTCCAGGCCGACGTGGGTACGGTCATCACCGTCATCGCCGACTATACCGACGATCAGGGCACGGTTGAAAGCCTGATCAGTGAGGGTACGGCCGAGGTGAGCAGGATACCAAAGGCAGAAGCACCAACTGAAGACACCCAGGAAAAAGGCGATGACCTGACAGAACCGGAGCCTGGCATCGCGCCCGAAGAATCCGAGACCACTGCGGCACCGGAGGAAGGCATGGCGGAAGATATTCCGGAGGTCGCCGCTCCGCCCGTAAACTCGGATCCTGCAGAAGAACCTGTCTCGCGACAACGCGGGACGAATAAGTCGCGGACGCCCTTCCTGATTCAAGGCGATCGTCATTTCACGCCGACTCCGAGGACCGGGGTGGACGTCAAAACCTCTGCGGAGCGCCTGTCCGACAAAGACGCTACGCCGCAAAAACTTGCAGTCGGAAACCCGGGCACTCATCGGCCGGACCAGCAGATGCGCATCAGTGATCCGATGTCGGCCCGCGCCTATCTGAATATGGTGAATTCCTTGAATGAAGTAAAAGAAGAAGTGACTGAGGACATCGCCTTCAACAAGACGGTGCTGGGTTCCGCAATCACCGTGTCCACCGGTCTTTCGGTGGGCTATGTCTTCTGGCTGATTCGGGGTGGAATGCTGCTCAGTACGCTATTGTCCTCCTTGCCCGCCTGGCAGATCCTGGACCCCCTGCCGATCCTGGCCCGAAAAAACGGCAACGATGAGACCGAAGACGATGAATCCCTCGAATCCATTTTAAAACGGAAACCACGGCATTCGGACCCAAAAAAGAAACCGTCAGACGGGTCATCGGATGCCGAGGAGGCAAAACGATAGCCTATGCGAAGATTGAGCGTCAAATTCAGAGTCGTTCTCGGACTGGCAGGGTTGACGGTCAGCATGGTCATGCTGTCCTTCTATCTCGGTATCATTCCAAACAAGGCCGGCGCCGTGCGGGAAGGTCGCGCCTCGCTGGCAGAGGCTATCGCCGTTCACAGCACGGCACTGGTGACGAGGGGCGACTTTCAGGGCCTGGCGGCCCATTTCAAGCTTCTGGCGGCGAGAAATGTCGATCTGCTATCCCTTGCCCTGCGTCGATCGGACGGCCGTTCGCTGGCCGCCACCGTTGGCCATGATGGCCGATGGGAGAGCATGGGGGGCGAATACTCCAGGGACACACAGGTGAGAGTCCCCATATGGGCAGGAGAGCACAAGTGGGGGCAGCTGGAACTTCGATTCAAGGCCTTGAATGCCGGAGGGCTGAGAGGATTCTTCGAAAATCCGATTATTTGCTTGTCTCTTTTTATGGGGGGATTCTGCTTCGTTGTCTTCTATTTCTACATCGGTAAAGTACTTCGCCACCTGGATCCTTCCAAGGCCATACCCGGACGGGTGCGATCCGCGCTCGACACATTGGCGGGCGGGCTCCTGGTGCTCGATCACAAAGAGCAGATCGTGCTCGCTAACAAGTCGTTTGCCGCACTGCTCGAAAAGACACCGGAAGGCCTTCTGGGCATCAGAGCCGGTGATCTGCCGTGGATCGACGCAGAGGAGAAAACCGTCGCCAAGCCCGACCGCCCATGGGTGCAGGCCCTGGACAGGGGTGAGGTCCAAACCAACCGAATACTCCGTCTGGGGCTTTCGGACGGTGGAAGATTGACTTTTAGCATCAACTGCGCCCCGGTACTGGGCGCAGGCGGGAAACATGCCGGTGTGCTGGTAAGCTTTGACGATGTGACGCAGCTGGAGAAAAAAGAAATCGAACTGCGCAAGTCCAAGGAGCAGGCTGAAACCGCCAACCAGGCAAAAAGCACATTTCTCGCCAGCATGAGCCACGAAATCCGCACTCCCATGACGGCCATCCTCGGGTTTACCGAGATCCTGAAGCGGGGCTATGGCAGGAACTCGAAAGACAGCAGCAGATATCTCGACACCATTTATTCCAACGGCAAGAACCTGCTCGAGCTGATCAACGACATCCTGGACCTGTCCAAGGTGGAATCGGGTCGAATGGAAATCGAGACGGCCTGGGCTGAGCCCCACCGTATTATTCACGAGGTCATTCAGATTCTAGGCATCAAAGCCCAAGAAAAAGGCATTGACCTTCGTTTCGAGGTCGAAGGCGCACTGCCGCAGCAGATCCAAACCGATCCGGCGCGCTTTCGGCAGATCATTTTCAACCTGGTGGGCAATGCCCTCAAATTTACCGATAAGGGCGGGGTCACAGTGGCGTGCCGTTTCGGTAAATCCGCGGGAGCCCCCCGGTTTTTGATCGATATTGCCGACACAGGGATTGGCATCCCACCCGAAAAAATGCAATCCATATTTGACCCGTTCACCCAGGCCGACGCCGCAGTGTCTCGCCGCTTCGGCGGGACAGGGCTTGGCCTTTCCATCAGTCGCAATTTCGCCCGAGCATTGGGCGGAGACATCACGGTAGAGAGCGTTCCGGGCAAGGGAAGCACCTTCCGGGTCGCGCTGGCGACAGGCGATCTGAAAGGGGTGCCGCTGCTCCAGCCCGAGCAGTTGGCTGCGGCCGCAAAGGCGTCCCTCGAAAAAGGGGCATCGTGCTGGCAGTTTCCCGAAGCCTGCATCCTGGTTGTAGATGACGGCGCTGAGAACCGGGAGCTGCTCAGGCTCTTTCTCGAAGAGACGGGTGTCACGGTGGATGAGGCCGAAAACGGTCAGGTCGGTGTGGAAAAGGCGACCGTGGGTCATTATGACGTGATTCTGATGGACGTCAACATGCCGGTCATGGATGGGTTCACCGCAACCCGAAAACTTCGACAGCAGGGATTAAAAACGCCCATCATCGCCTTGACCGCCAACGCCATGAAGGGATTCGAACAAGAATGTCTGGACGCCGGTTACTCCGGATACTTCTCCAAGCCGATCGACATCGATCGGTTCTTGAGACTGATGGCGGATCTGTTAGGAGGGAAACCATTGGAGGCGGAGGCTGTTATGCCTCCTGCGGACTTGAATGCACCGAATCGGGTCACCGATGCACCGCCGTCGATCAGCCTGCCACCTATCGTATCGAAGCTGCCGACCAACAACGCGCGCTTCCTGAACCTGATCTCCCGATTCATCATGCGGCTTCATGAAAAGCTCGATTCGGTGGAACAATCCCGTCTTCAAGGCCAACGCGAAGACATCGCTGCTTTTGCCCATTGGCTCAAGGGGGCCGGTGGCAGTATTGGATTCGATGCCTTGACTGAGCCGGCGATCAGGCTGGAAAAACTTGCCAAATCGGGCGACCCCGATGCGGATATTCAGTCTGCCATCAGAGACTTGCGGGAATTGGCCGCCCGCCTGGTTGACCCCGGAAAGGAGCCGTCTGAGGCCTCCCCTGTCGCTGTCGACACAACGCAGCAAACAACAATGGCCAATGAGGAGCAGGGGCTCCCCTCATTGCCGAAGGCGGTGAAACCCCTGACTTCAAGGCTGGAAAACAATCCGCGGCTTCACGGAGTCATCTGCCGGTTTATAGACAAGCTCAGGGAGGAGCTAAAAAGGGCGGAATCGGCCTTGGTAAAAGGGGATCTGTCCGAACTGGCTCAAATCGCGCACTGGTTGAAGGGTGCCGGAGGCACGGTAGGATTCGATGCGTTCACAGCGCCGGCGGCCAGGCTCGATACATTGGCCAAATCCGAACAGGCCGAACAGGCCGCCCAGGTACTCAATGATATAAAATCCCTGTCGGATAACATCCTGGCGCCGTCCGTGACTCAGGATCAGGATGAGAGTGGCAGCCCGATTGAAAGGCTGTCTTCCGCAGGGATCAACTAAAGGACAATATACCCATGCATCCTGTATTTGAATCAGCTTCATTGACCTATCGGGACACCCCATCAGAGGTGCCGGAGGATATCGCCCAACTGTTGAATGCCAAGATCATGATGGTCGACGACGAGCCGATCACGATGGAAGTCGTTCAGGCCTTCCTGGAGGAAGCCGGGTATCGGCGCTTTGCCCTGGTCGATGAACCGATTGAGGCCCTGCGCCTGATCGAGGAGAAGCGCCCGGATCTTCTCCTGCTCGACCTTATGATGCCGGAGGTATCGGGATTCGATATTTTGAAATCCCTCAGGGCAAATTCTAAACTCAGGCATCTGCCCGTGCTGATATTGTCGTCTTCTTCGGACACCGCAGACAAACTTCAGGCCCTGGACCTGGGGGCCACCGATTTTTTATCCAAGCCGGTGGATCCGAGTGAATTGCAGCTGCGGGTGCGCAACACGCTGGCGGCCAAGGCCTATATGGATCAGCTGGCATTCTACGACCCCCTGACCAAACTGCCCAACCGATACCTGTTTCTCGAACAGCTGGAATGGGCCTTGGAAGGGGTGAAACGCAACCAGGATACGCTTGCGTTGTTGAGTATCGAACTGGACCAGTTCGACAAGATCAGCGACACACTCGGGCTTTACGCAGGGGACGAAGTCCTGAGGCAGCTGGCCGAGCGCATTGCCCTTGCGGTCCGGAGTTCGGATTTGCTGGGACATATCGGAATCGATGACGACACGGCGGTGAACCTGTTCCATTTAGAGAGGGGCGTTTTTTCCCTGGTTCTCCACCATCTCCACCAAGAGCGGGATGCGGCGCTGGTGGCGGAGCGCATCATTGAATCCATACGAAAACCCCTGCGGATCAAGAAGACGGAGCTCTATGTAACCGCCAGTATCGGCATATCGACCTACCCGACGGAGAAGGTGAACAGCGTCACCATGTTGCAGTTGGCGTCGGGTGCCAGGGACTACGCCAAAGGCAAGGGGGGCAATATGTTTCAATTTTCCTCCCGGCAAATAAACATCACATACCAACAGCGTCTCAGCCTTGAAGGCAGGCTTCGAAAAGCCCTGGAACGCCATGAGTTCGTCCTCCATTATCAACCGAAGGTGGATGTGCAGACAAATGCCATCACCGGCGTCGAGGCACTGCTGCGATGGCATGTTCCGGGCCAGGGCCTGATTCCTCCAGACAAGTTCATTCCCATTACAGAAGAAACCGGACTGATCGTCCCGATCGGGGCGTGGGTGCTGAAGCAGGCATGTCAACAGTTGTGCGCCTGGCAGCAGGCCGGCAAAGCACCCATCAACATGGCTGTCAACCTGTCCCCCGTACAGCTTCAAAACCCTGAAATGCTCACCGTTTTCAAACGAACAATCGAAAACAGCGGTGTTGACTCCCGGCACCTGACGCTGGAAGTCACCGAAAGCATGCTGCTGGAGGATATCGAGGGAAAGATCGAAATATTAAATGATCTTAAGCGGTTGGGCATCAAACTGGCCATCGATGATTTTGGAACCGGTTATTCTTCCCTGAGCTATCTCAAAAGACTGCCGCTGGATGAGCTGAAAATCGATCGCTCCTTTTTTATCGACATGTTCGAAGACGCCAAGAGCCGCGCACTCATCGCTTCGATGATCTATCTGTCCCGGAACCTGAATTTGATTACAGTTGCAGAGGGCGTGGAAACCGAAGCACAATTGCATTATCTGCAAAACGAGGGATGTGACAAGTACCAGGGGTTTCTGTTCAGTCGACCCCTGCCGCCCCACAAGCTGTTCGAAATCCTTTCTCCCGCAGGGTGAAGGCACTCTTGACCTGACCGGTCGCCCGCCCAACGGAGAGGATTTTGCACGAAAATTGGCTGCGCGATCGTCAATTTATTGACGATCCTTCCCCCTTCCTTTTCCGAACATTTCCTATAACCTTTTGATTTTTATTGCGATCCAAGGCCAGAAGGATTGGCATTTCATTTGCAGTACATCCTCGATAGCCAATTTTTAGAACAGTTCTTACCACCACACCGCACACAGAGGAGATTTTCATGGAAAGCAGAGCCATGATTCTTAGACCTGTATCTGTTGTGTTCCTGGCCGTGCTGGTCGGCATGCTGACGGGCACCCCCCTTCCTTCTCATGCGGAGGCGTTGCAGGGCATCACGGCACCTAAAGCCGACATCACCCTATCCTTTGTTGTGGCGGGTAGGATCAACGATGTACTGGTCAAAGAAGGCTGTCAGGTCCAAAAAGATCAGTTGCTCCTTCGCCTTTTTGACGAACCCGAAAGAATCCAATGTCAGCAACTCAAAATGCTCGCGGAGGATCGGACCAAAATCCTGACGGCCCACGCGGAACTGGCCCAGAAGAGGTCGGATTTCCGAAAGATCGAGATGGCCAAGGCCAAGGGTGCGGCCAGTGATTGGGAAATCGAACATTCGGAACTCAACGTCCGAATCGCAGAGCTTGCGCTGAAGTCGGCGGTTTTAGAACAGGAGCAATATCGTCGCCGCTACGATCATGCGCAAAGCCAGCTGGAGCGGATGCGCCTTGTCGCGCCCATTGCGGGGCTTGTCGAGGATATTAGGGTCGATGCGGGGGAGTCCATCGGTACGCTTGGACCGGTCATTCGTCTGGTTCAAAACGATCCACTCTGGATCGATATTCCCGTTCCGATGACGCAGGCCGCAGAATTGGAAGTAGGGCAAAGTGCCTGGGTAACCTTCCCCAGTGCGGCTTCGGCTACCTCACCAAACGGTCGGATCATCAACATAGCCACTGTTGCGGACGCCGCGAGCGATACCTTGCGGGTTCGAATCGAAGTCCCAAACCCGTTGAAACGGCCGGCCGGCGAACGCGTCGATGTCAACTTCGCATTCGATGAAGAAGGCAAAAAAGGGGTGCAGTTGAAGGCGGAATAGGAGGTCACGCGCGCTTGGCCTCCGCGAGTCGTTCCCCACGCCGTCCGCACCGGCATAGGGGAAACCGCCGCTTTCGGAAGGCAACAGACGGCGAACAGACCGCCGCGTCAATGGAACGCTGAGACTTATGATTGGATCCCCGGAAGGCATACCTGAAGACGAACGAAAAGCAAGAGGCAATTCTAACGCAAAGGCTATCGCCGAGTTGATCGAGTTCGACGGATCACCGGAACAGTTCCTGGCCGAATTGCTTGCCACACAGTGCCGCATGGCCAAAGCGGATGCTGCCGTAATCTTGCGCTCCGGACAATCGGAAAGACTGGAGGTCCTGGCCGCATGGCCCGGAACAGGGGCCGATGGCGGATCGATCGATTGGATCAGGAAGGTTGAAAAACCGTTTTGCACGGTCAGGCAAAGGGGCGAAACAGTCATTGTAGAGGAAAATTCCGGATCAGAAGACAACAGCAACCCGCAGCGTTACCTGATGGTCATTCCGATTCAAAACCCACACACTATCCGCGCGGCCGCCGTCTTTCGCATCAGAGCACGGGATCCCCGGAAGCTTTTACTGAGCCAGGCTCGCCTGGAAACGACCTCGTTTCTGCTGGATCACCACGAACTGCGCCTGACCACGAAAACGCATCACGAAACCTTGAACCGTATGAGCCAGGTCCTCGAAGTGCTGAATGTGGTCAACAGGTCAAGGCGCTTTCTGGGTGCCACTATGGCGTTGTGCAACGAAATCGCCACCCGGCTGGGCTGCAGCCGGGTGAGCCTGGGATTTCTGAATAGGCGCTACGTTCAGGTTCGGGCAATGAGTCATACAGACTCCGTCAGCCGCGAGATGCAGACGGTCAGGGCGATTGAAGCGGCCATGGAGGAATGCCTTGACCAGGATGTGGAGGTGATCTACCCCGCAGCGAATAAGGCCGGGTATGCCAGTCGTGCGGCTGCAGACCTTTCCGAGCGCCATGGTCACTCGGGTGTGCTGAGCCTGCCGATTCGCGAAGACGGCGAAGTGCCGGCCGCGATGACACTGGAACGTCCTCCCGGGCAGCCCTTTGACAGGTTGGAGGAAATCGAGACAGTCAGACTGATCTGCGACCTCTGTGCCCCCCGGCTCTTGGACCTTCACCGAAGCGATCGCTGGATTGGCGCGCGCCTGGCCGCATGGGTTCGCCAATATTTAGGACTGCTCCTGGGGCCTGAACACACCTGGACAAAGCTGGGTGCCGTCCTGGTGTTGCTGATGGCGTTGCTGCTCGCAACCATGGAAGGGAATTACCGGATAAACACCCCCTTTACCTTCAAGGCCCGTCAGCAGCAGGTGGTCGTCGCGCCGTTCGACACCTTCTCCAAAAGTGTTTTGGTAGAGCCGGGGGACAGGGTCGAAGGAGGAAAAACGATTCTGGGAACGCTTGAAACCGCTGACCTCCGTTTGAATTTGGCCGCCCTCAAGGCGGAGCAACTGGGTTATCAGAAACAAATGACGGCATCGATGCGGGACCGGAAAACCGCTGATGCCCAGATCGCCCGGGCACAAAGCGACAAAGTGGCGGCTGAGATCCGTTTGATCGAGAAGAAAATCGAACAGGCGGCCCTGGTGGCGCCGATCACCGGCTGGGTCGTTTCAAAAGACCTGAAACAGCAGATCGGGGCACCGGTTGAGATTGGCGAGATCCTTTTCGAGATCGCCAGCATCCATTCCTTGAGGGCCGAATTGCATGTCCCTGAATCCTCGATTGTGGGCCTTGCCGCAGGACAGGCCGGGGAATTGGCATCGGTGGGGCATCCCGATCGGAAAGTCCGCTTCGTCATCGAACGGATCAACCCCATTGCCGAGATGGTGAATCACCAAAACGTTTTCAGGGTGCGGGCCCGTATCCTCGAACACCTCGAATGGATGCGGCCCGGCATGGAAGGTCAAGCCAGGATATCGGCAGGGGAAAAAACCTACCTCTGGATCGTCTCTCACCGCCTCATCAACTGGTTGCGCATGAAACTGTGGGTTTGAGCGAGGTGATGAGATGAACGCTGACCGCCCCACATTCAATGAGTCCTGGTACCGGGTGTCGGAACTGACCCTGAGACTTCTCGGCGCCGTGGACGTCCACCGGCAAAATTTTCGAGGGGTCAAATGGTACGTTCTGCACGGGCCGACCAGCACCCGGTACTTTCGTTTGAGCGACGCCGCCTACCATTTTGTTGCGATGCTGGACGGCCAACGTACCGTGAATCGGGTGTGGCGAATCTGCATGGAACAGTTTGGAGACGCCGCCCCGACCCAGGGCGAGGTGATCCATTTGCTATGCCAGCTTCATGCATCAAATCTGCTTCAGGGCAATCTGGCGCCTGATGTGGAGGAGCTCTTCACGCGACACCAAAAACGCACCTGGAGAGAGGTACGCAGTGCCTTCGGGAATTTCTTTTTTATCCGCATTCCACTGTGGGACCCCGATCGATTTCTGGACAAATGGGTTTGTGTCGTTGGTAGGATTTTTTCCGGATATGGTCTGATCCTCTGGGCAGGGATCCTGGCCACCGGTCTGTGGTCCATCGTCGGCCATGTCGAGACGCTGGCCGCGAAGGCCTCGGGCGTCTTGAACCCCGAGAATCTGCCACTCTTGTATGCCGCCATCGTGATGGTAAAGCTTTTCCATGAAATGGGCCACGGATTTTCCTGCAAGCATTTTGGACGGAAGGCAGGCGGAGAAGGCGAGGTGCACCAGATGGGGGTGACCCTTCTTTTTTTTACCCCGCTGCCGTTTGTCGATGCCTCGAGCGCCTGGGCCCTTCGTGACAAATGGCACCGAATCGTGGTCGGCGCTAGCGGTGTGCTTGCCGAACTAGCCATGGCCTCCATTGCCGCCATTCTCTGGTCTCTTACGGCTGAAGGCAACACGGTTCATGCCATTGCCTACAATGTCATGTTGATTGCCGGCGTATCATCCCTGGCGTTCAACGGGAACCCCTTCCTTCGCTACGACGCGTACTACATTCTGTTGGACGTGTTGGAGATTCCCAACCTTGATTCCCGGTCGAAATTATACTTCTGTTACCTGGTCAAACGATACCTCTGGGGAATGGACAAGGCCTCCAACCCGAGTCACACCAGCGGGGAAAAGGGATGGTTGGTTTTCTACGCCGTCGCTTCGACGGTTTGCCGGGTGGTTTTTTTTGCTCTCATCGCGCTGATGCTGTTGAACATGTTTTTTTCGATCGGTGTGGCGCTGGCCGTAATCCTGATCGTCCGATGGGGACTGTTGCCCCTGGGCAATCTCATTGGCTATCTGGCCACCAGTCCCGATCTGGACCGACACAGACAGCGGGCGGTGCTCATCTCCTCCCTGGCCGTTTTTTCCCTTCTTGCTGCCTTCGGTCTCGTCAAGATGCCGGATCGGTGCCGGATCGAGGGTGTGGTCGAACCGTGCACTTATGCGGTCATTCATATGAAAACGCCGGGCTTTGTTCGGCAGGTTCTCGATTCGGGCACTCGAACCGGCCCGAATGGGCCGGTGGTGATCACGGCCTTTAGCCCCGAATTGGTGATGAAACGGGATCGACTGCTGGCTGACCATCGCAGGCTTCAGGTCAATCGGCAGTCGGCCCAGACCAAAGAAGCCGCCGAGACCCAGATCATGGATGAAAAAATCTTCGCCCTCGAGGAACAAATCGAGCGCACGCAACAGGCGTTGGAGGCCCTGGCGCTTCCGTCGCCCATAGCGGGGGTCTGGGTGGCGCCTGACGCCGATAGACTAACCGCCATGCATCTGGACAGGGGTCGGCACATTGGTGTCGTGGCCGATTTGGACAACTTGCGTATCCGGGCCGTAGCCAGTCAAAAGGTCGCGTCACGGCTCATCGATGACGTTCGACCGCACGTGGAAATCAGGGTTAAAGGCCGGCCGGACATCGAACTCACAGGCCGGGTCGAAACGATTATTCCAGCCGGACGGGAGCAACTGCCTTCCGCTGCGCTGGGATATGCCGCCGGAGGTTCGACAAGAGTCGACCTGAAAGATCCCACCGGCAGACGGGCGGCTGAACCCTTTTTCGAGATACTGGTCGTCCCGTCTTTCCCGAAAACCCTTACCCTGCGGCCCGGTCAGACCATGTCCCTTCGCTTCGAGACATCTTCCAGGCCCTTGCTCGCACAGGGCTGGCGCTCCCTGCGGCAGCTTTTCCAAAGGAGGTTTGAGATTTAACGTGGAGAGCGTGGTCCCTGCCACATGGAGAATGCTTTCAGAGCGCCCGAAATGCGAAAAGCCGCCCTGTGGCCTGGATGCGCTATGGCATCGGGCCGCAGGCCTTGCCGGACGGTTTGCACACAGCCCGCGCCATTTTCTTCGGCAGGCGGACCGAATTATGGCAAGAGAAGAGGATTACCGGTACGTCTCAGATCGCAAACTGCGCGATCTGATGGCGCCGCTGCACGATCGATTCCGGCGTGGCCGCGACACCACCGAAGATCGCGACCTGGCGTTTGCTCTCCTGCGCGAGGTGGCCTCGCGGGAGCTTGGCCTGCGACCTTATCGCGAGCAACTCGCCGGAGCGCTTGCTCTGGAGGCCGGCTGCGTAGCAGAGATGGCCACCGGCGAGGGAAAGACCCTGGTGGCCGCGTTGCCCGCCGTCCTCGCCGGCTGGCGGGGGCGCGGCTGTCACGTTATAACCTCCAACGAATATCTCGCCCACCGGGACGCCGAATGGATGAACGCCATCTATCGCTTTTGTGGTCTGAGCGTGGGCTGCATCACCCAAGGCATGGTTCCTGCCGAACGAAAGCAGGCCTACCAGGCGCATGTCACCTATTGTACGAACAAGGAGGTTGCCGCTGATTTTCTCCGCGACCGGCTGGTGATCGGCCATCTTCAGGGGCTGCCGGAGGCGCTCCTCTCCAAGATGGCGACCGGGAGAGGGGATCGAATCGATCGGCTGGTCCAGCGCGGTTTGGCGTGTGCGATCGTCGACGAGGCCGATTCACTGTTCATCGATGAAGCCGCAACCCCGCTGCTGATTTCAGGCGAGGGGCCCAATCAAGTGCACATCGAAGCCTACGAGCAGGCGGAACAGTTGGTTCACATGCTCGATCAGTCGACCGATTATCGTATCGACCCGCAACACCGCGAGGCCCACTTGACAGCCGCAGGCAAGCAGCGCCTAGCAGCCCTGGCAGAACCCATGGGGGGCCTCTGGACAGGCCGCAGACGAAGGGAGGAGTTGGTCTTGCAGGCCCTTGCCGCCCGCGCTTTCTTTATTCGAAACAAGCACTATGTCGTCGATGAGGGTAAAGTGCTCATTGTCGACGAGTTCACTGGAAGACTCGTGCCGGATCGAACCTGGCGCGACGGTATGCATCAGGCGGTCGAAGCCAAAGAAGGACTCCGGATCAACCTGCCCAAGGAAACCTACGCCAGAATCAGCTTTCAACGCTTCTTCCGCCTCTATCGCAAACTGTCCGGAATGTCCGGCACGGTCGCCGAGGCGCAGGGGGAATTGTGGGGGATTTATCGATTGCCGGTCGTCCCTATCCCGACCCACCGTCCGAGCAGGCGGATCGTCATGCCGGACCGCGTGTTCACGACGGCCGCCGACAAGTGGAAGGCGGTAATAGAAGAGATTTGCGCCGTTCATCGGACCGGGCGCCCGATTCTAATCGGAACCGGCGGAATCCGCGAAAGCGCGTACCTGAGCGATCAACTGGCCGCCAAAGGGGTGGCGCACCGGTTGCTGAATGCCGTGAGGCAGGCGTCTGAGGCCCAGATCATTGCGGACGCCGGCCAAAAAGGACGCATCACGGTTTCGACGAATATGGCGGGGCGAGGAACGGATATACGACTGGGTTCGGGCGTTGCGGAATTAGGCGGGTTGCATGTCATCGCGACGGAACGCTTCACCGCCCGCCGCATTGACCGTCAGCTATTCGGCCGGTGTGCGCGACAGGGAGATCGGGGAAGCGTCCGGGCCTTCATAAGCCTGGAGGATGAACTGCTTCAAAAAAATGGTCAATGGATTTCTATTGCAATGCGTCGATTTTATTGCAATGATAATCGCCAAATTTCATCGGCTCTTCAGCGGCGTCTGATTGAAGCCATACAGCGGAGGGCCGAAAACGTTTCCTTGCGAATGCGCAGACACGTTCTATCCGCAGACAACTGGCTCGACCATCACCTCGGATTTGCAACCAAGGATCTATAGTCGGGGGCACTTCATCACTTGGCGGCGACACGAAAATATTTCGCATTGAGCTTCTTCTTTCTTCTTTTGCTTATAAGCGCCTTACCGGCGGCGGGCGCTCCGATCGACCCGGCATCCAACCGTGGAATTTTCAGCGATTCCAGCAATGGCCGAGATCCACTTACGCCCGCAGAACAATTTGCCATTCAAGTAGGCGCCTATCAGAAGCTGCCTCGAGTTGAAAAGGACCTGGCCCGGCTCAGTGCGGAGGGGTGCGCCCCGTTTTACCGTTCCGAGGATACCGGTGGGAAGGGGATGTGGTTTCGCGTCTATGCCGGCCGCTACTCAACCAAAAAAGAGGCTCGGGATGCTGCCTCCAAACTGATCGAGCGGGAGGTCATTGATGATTACATGCTCCGCAAATGGGATGAGGCCGGGGATTATTCTCTCTCTGTCGATCCCCGGAAAACGGATGCCCCCCGCCTCGATCTGAAGTCGGAAGTAAAGAGCAGCCCTCACATCGTCCACGAATCCCACCATGATACAAAAACCTCTGGAACGCAACCATTGGAACCAATCTCCAACGGGTTCCCGGAACCGGTGCCACCGGCAAACAGATTGGCCAAGGTCTCCGAAAGTCCGGCCACGGGAATGCCGACGGTTCGCCTTTCTCTTCTTGATGCAATCCGTTACAGCCTGAAGGGGAACTGGGAGATCAGCGTTGTTTCCTACGAACCGAAACAGGCCCGGGAGGACATCGAAAGCGCCGAATCGGTTTACGATCCTCTGGTGTTCTCCGACGCCTCATTCCGCCGTGACCCGAACCTTGATTCAAGCGTGAATGATATTGTAACGGAAGATGAGGGGCTCACCAGGACCGGCATTCGCAAACCACTCAAGACCGGGGGTAGCCTGTCCGCCTATCTGGAAACAAGATACAGTGATTTGAATCATGCCGATTTCGAAAGACGATATAAAAACATCCTGGCCCCGACCCTTGAACTGCGACAACCGCTGCTGAATAATTTTGCCGGCCAAAAGGAACAGACCGCCATCAAGATTGCCAACTGTGGAGCGAATATTTCCGAGGAGGAATTTCGCCAGAAGGTGATCGAGGTCGCAAGCAGGGTCGCCGATGTCTATTGGAAGCTCTATCTGTATAAGGAGTTGATGGCGATTAACCGGCAAAACCTCGACATGGCCGAGGAGGTCTACCGGCGCGAAGCCGAACGCTTGGCCGAGGGCCTCTCCCTTCAGCTGGACGTCGAGCGCGCTCGAAGCAACGCCCAATCACGCCGCAGCACGCTGCTGAAGTCCCGGGAGCAGTATCGGATCGCCACGGATCGGCTCAAGTTGCTCTTGAGCTGGAGGCAGTTGGCAATCGATTCGGATTGTGAGGTCATTCCGGTAGAAACACCGAAGGTGGATGTTGTGGCCGTTGACGAATGTGCAGCCATCGAGACGGCCCTCAAACACCGCCCCGAAATCATGAAAGTCAAGCAGGACCTGGTGATTCGCCAAGCGGAGGAGGAACTTTCATCTCATCAGCGACTTCCTAAACTCGATGCCTTCGGGCGGTACAGTCTGAGCGGATACGGCGGTAGCGTCAGAAGCGCCGGCGACGATATGACGTTTAACGACGAAGATGCCTGGGAAGTCGGTATCCATTTCGAATGGCCCATCGGCAACCGGGCGGCTAATTCCCGCCACCGGAAAAAGATCCTGAAGCGCCGGCAGATCGATACACAACTGAAACGAATTGAGAACTACATCAAGCTGGATGTCAAGCAGATCCTCCATGGCATTGCAAGTGCCAGGGGCGAGATCGAAGCCACCCGATTGGCAAGAAAAGCGGCAGAAAAGGTGGTGGAGGGTGAGTTCACCCGATTTGAAATCGGCCAGACAAGCAATGAAGAGCTCTTGCGAGCCCAGGACCTCCTTGCCGTCACAAGCCGTAGCTTTATCCGTGCGATTGCGGATTACAATATTGCATTGCACGAACTGGCGCGGGCGCAGGGGATCCTCCCCGACGGGGTCTTGATAGAAGAAGCAAGAAGATGAGAAACGTGGTCACCCGCCTCTCGGTATTTCGACCCTGTTTCGGGTCGCAATGGTCACCCACCCTCCGGACGCAAAGACTATATCGGTCTTGAGCCGTCTTCCTGAGACCTCATCCACCCAAAAAAAGAGGCCTTTATTCCTGAACTCGAGCCCTTGTAAAAAGTATCCAAGGAGCCACTGTAGATCCCGATCAAAAGAGCCCGTAATGAATACTACCGGTTGTCAAAAAGAGCTTGACATACTGAAGTCGCCTCACTATATCCCAATAAATGAATATACGGGAAATATCCCATGAAAACCTTCGGCCGGGCCATGAAGGCCTTGTATGATCCAACCGACTGAAGATACTTAAGATATTTTCCCGCACAAGTTAGCGTGCGTCTTTGAGCTTCAGGATGCTCTCCGAATCACCCATTCAAGCGTGTCCAGGCATCTGAAAACTCTAAGAGAAACCGGCCCTGCCCATTACGAAAAAGAGGGACGATGCGTAAACGATGACCATACGGACGGGATGAAATTCCCTGGCATATCCAGCCTTCCGGAAAAATTTTTCACCCATCCATATCTATAAATCGGTATATGGGTATTTATTTTAGGAGATGCTGTCAGCAAAAGAACGGACCAAATTCTTGATTGTCGTAAGGCATCGTAAACTTTGTGTCAGGCATGGATTGAAAAGAAATGATGGTCGAAGGAAAGGCGTAAGGAAATATGGATAAAGAACAAGATAAGATACACAACTTGGTTATGGAAAAATACGCCGAAGTCGCAGGGGGCGAGGAAGGATGTGCGGCGTCGTGCTGTGGGGGATCGACTTCCCTTGTCAATATCACAGGTCTGGGAAAAACGCTGGATTATACGGAAGAGGACCTGTCCCTGTCGCCCGGTGAGGCAAATCTCGGTCTGGGCTGCGGAAATCCCATCAGCATGGCGGAGTTAAAACCTGGTGAGACCGTATTGGACCTTGGCAGCGGAGCGGGGTTTGATGCCTTCCTGGCTGCCCGGTGTGTGGGAGAGTCGGGGAAGGTTATCGGAGTGGATATGACCCCTGAAATGGTTCAAAAGGCCAAGGATAATGCCGAAAAGCTCAACCTGTCCACCGTCGACTTTCGTCTGGGAAAAATCGAGGAACTTCCCGTTTCCGACAGTTCTGTGGATGTCGTCATCTCCAATTGTGTCATAAATCTTTCTCCGGATAAATCCGCCGTTTTTGGGGAGATCTATCGCGCCCTTCGGCCTGGCGGTCGTATCATTATTTCCGATGTTCTTCGCTCCGGAGAACTACCGGAAGAACTCCGTAACAATCCGGCCGCCTATACCGGCTGAGTGGCAGGGGCTATTTCACCCGGTGAGGTGAAAAGGATTCTCTCTGCATTGGGATTTCAGGCGATCAACATGAGGTCCAAAGAACAAAGCGAAAAAATCATTCGGGAATGGAATATTGGAGAGGGCGCTGAGAAAGTGGTTTTTTCGGCATACGTTCAGGCGGTTAAACCGGAATGAGTGATTCAAGATGTCACAACAATTGGAGAAAAAACTTAAATTGCCGTTTTAAAAATTCTTATCCTTTTTACTGTCAGTCATAGAGGAGGTTAAATATGGGACAGAATGAAAAAGATATATCACAAAACGCACAAATTATTTCACAGAATGAAGAGAGAGGCTGAAAAGATGGGTGAGCGTGCCCTACGCCGGCAGTTAGCCGACGCATGCTGACATTTCCTGATGATACACAGGTCAGCGTTGTTGGTCTGGACGATATAATGGCTGAACTTTATCTTGAAGGCAGGAAGGCGACCGATGAAACGGCCAAAGAGACCATCAAAAGGCTGGAAGCAAAAAAGAACTATATCCCCTCGTCTGAACGTGCCCATAATGAGTACTCTTATGCCCTGCTGAAGGAATACAGAAAGTACGTCAAGGATCGATCCGAAAGCGACCGGTAGCGGGTTGAAACGCAATCGGAAAAAAGCAATGGTTCATTTCTTGAATTCGAAGGGCGGGTGAGGTTTCATAAAAGCGTTAAACGATGAGAAGCAGAAAAACCCAGAAGATGGAAGGGAAAAGTCATCCCTCTTTTGCGAAATCACATCCGCTCTCACCTCCCCCTGAAGTCCTATCCTTAAAGAATCGATCGAGGTCACCGGCCATTTTTTAACCGGAACACGATTCTGCTTCCGCTGGTATTCCTGCTCAAATATCATCCCGCTCCCTGATTTCGATGACGAATGTGAGGTTTTCCGTAACAGTTTTATGGCAATGGTTACCGGAAATAAAAAATTAATTGATTAGCTTCAAATTGAAGGCGCAACCTAACTTCGATAGGCCCTCTTTGCCTCATTTTCATGTTCTTCAAACCACAAAAGAACATAATAGCAATTATTCAATCTTGTCATCAACGCCCCCTATTCCGGGCCAAAGTGTGTAAACATTTAATATAAAACGACAATTTATTCCATTATTTTATGCCATCAATTTACACACTTTGGCGCAAACACTTTCCGAATGGCCTTATATCTCTGTTTTTACATTCTTTTTCTGAAATAAAATGCGGCATGACTTTTGATATATCTTCCGAGAGTACACGCGTCCATTGCGCTTTCCTTAAGAACGCCAGAAGCCGCACAGCACGAAAAAATGCAGACATGTGCACGTAACGCCATGCTGGTACACCTGAAGAGGCCTTTATGAACATTGCACCCATTAGCACTCATGTGGACATTACGACGCTCCTACCTAAACCAAAAGCCAAAATTGACGACATATGGGGTGCTATCAAACCCCAAGAATCATCACCGCTGGACATCTACAACCTTCTTGACTCCATTTCCGAAACCCGGTGGGCCTTCATACAGTTCGGGCAGGAAACCGACAGCGGCCTTGGATACGAAAAATACCTTCAATTCCCCAATGCAAGACTGCAAGCAATTGCGAACACCATTGTCTCGCCTTCAGATAACAGCGATGAGAAGGTCTATAAAGTTGAACAGTGGGTTCAGGACAATATCAAGTATGTCTCAGACACCGAAAACTACGGTGTGCCAGAGTTGTGGGCATATCCCACGGTAACGGTCGAACGAGGCACCGGTGATTGTGAGGATGGGGCGTTCCTGATCCACAGTCTTGCCCTCCATGCCGGCGTTTCACCGGAAAGGCTGCGCACCTATGGAGGGATCGTTTATGCCGACGATTATGGTCTTTCGACGGGAGGGCATGCGTGGACGGCCTACAGGCGGGAAACCGATAATCAGTGGATTATCACTGACTGGTGCTACTGGGCAAAAGACACGTCGCTGGCGGAGAGAATCCCGATGGCCGACGAACACAAATACATAGACGACTATTTCTACATCGAGCTCGGACGTACCGTGGAAACACCCCTGACCAACAAGGTTCGTTATGCTATGCTCTCCAAAGGAACGCTGGTGAACCTTATCGCCTGAAACGGTGATCACTGAGCAAGATCAAACGCAGACGATCCGAAGGTTTTTTTCTCCTCAAAACGCTTTAAAGATTCAGAACATTTAGGTATCACCGAAGGGACTAATCTTCAGGTATCGTGATGCAAATTGTCACTGCACTAATTTTTTCCGGTCTGAACCATATAGAAATAATATTTTTGCGGATTTAAGGTGAAAAGATATCTGTATAGGAGGATTGTCATGAAACGATTCCTGAATGGGCTCACACCTTGTTTTGTGAATTGAGAGAATCCTGTTTTTTACGATATTTCTTGTCTTCTTTCAGTTTCCCCTTCACTCTTCTAACGATATGACTTACCACTGAATAGCCCATACCGAATTACCCTCCGATCTTCTCGTTCATAAATGCCCCCCTCTCCCAAAGGAGATACGCGAGGAGATCCCTGTCTTCCCTTTCCTGGCCGTAACGCCTACCCGTTTCCCTTAGACGCTTGAGACCACGCACGCAGGGAATTTCGGGTAATATAGGTGGAGGAAACGGCGGCGATGGAGATACGGCTCGAATCACCAACAAGCACCTCAACTACATCGTCAATCTGAAAAATGACCTGGACGAAGAGAGTATCAAGAGATATTAGCAACGCAATCGGAAAATTGTCGAGGTGTGTGTGACCTTCTCTCTACGCTTTCATTACAGCAGAGGAAGCACTTTACTAAACCCAGGGTGGGTCATTTTTCAGTTGCCGTTTCGACTCTGGATCCCGGTTCAAATTCATAGGGAGAATGGGCCAAATCAATGGAATTATCAGTATCACTTTGAATTTAAGACAAAACAATCATCATTTTTCTTGTCATGGCAAGATTTTTTCCATAAAACTGACCTTGGTTTTGGAGGAACAAAATGAAATGTGCCATATGCGGACTTGAAGTCGAAACCATCCAAGAGGCCATGGAACATGATTGGCTCCCCTCCTTCTACGAGGGAAAAATAGAACACGGACCGGTATGCTCATCATGTGCTGAGACAATGATTTCCCAGGGAGATGATGGCGAGATGAAATTAAAGGCAGAGTATCTTGGTAAAGTTCGTTATTTGGATGGGGATTACAGCTCTCAAAGCCGACCGGAAGACCTATCAATAGAAATTATCATGGCGGAGGAGAGAAAAGAAAAAACACATTAGGCTCTTAATATATAACGAAATCAAAAAGAGACTTGATCACCTGTCAAACACTTCCTAATCTCAAAAAATTCGACCAGATTCTGTTACGCAAGTGAACGCATAGGTATATAAACCAATCACATCGGTTTTCTGCTCTGGATCTCATGAAGAACCTAACCAAGAAAGACCTTTTGATTTTATTGGATCTGATCACTGACGCTTTGAATTGCAGGGACGAGGATTCTTTCAAAATTCTTATATTCAGATTGCAGACTCTATTTGAATTTGAATCTTCATTCTGCGGGTATGCAAAAGTCGCTGATGTTCTCACTAATGAGAATGCCCATGGCTCAGTCATAAATATAAATTTTCCCCCAGCCTTCTTGGAACGATACCTCTCAAAAAATTACCATCTAATAGACTCAGTCGCGCAAGCATATTTCCAAACTCTTGAAATTCAAAACTGGAGAAATGCCGAAGACAGGTACCCCGAACATGCCGGAAACATCGTCACACAGGAGGCTCGGGATTTCGGACTCTTGGACGGTATGACCTATGGCTCAATATTCCCTTCTTCAGGGTACGCCACGTCATTATCGTTCGCAGGGAAACACATTGCCAATGAAGACAGAACTCGAACCATTTTAAAATATGCCATCCCCCATCTTTCACAGGCCCTTCAAAGAATCCTCCATTCATCTTTGAATACGAAAAATTCTTCATTGACTCCAACAGAAATAGAAGTATTGAAATGGCTCAAAGAAGGTAAGTCCTCATGGGAAATTTCCAAGATTCTCCATAAAAGCGAGCGGACGATAAATTTCCATGCCGCTAATATCATAAAGAAACTCGATGCCATGAACAGGACTCACGCGGTGGCAATTGCTCTGCAGAGAAAAATTATTGAACTATAACAAGCATCCGATTGACTGACGTCAACTATATTTTCCCTCCAGCAAGAAATTGAGGTGAGTGGAGATGTGCCGACAATTACAAGTCATTCTCAAATGATTTGTTCGGCCTTGGTTTTTCAATAAGCCTTCCCGTTACAAACCGGTGCAGAATGCTGGATATTAGAGTCTGATAAGGCATGCCGTCTTCAACCGCCCTTATTTGAAGTTCATCAAGCACCATGGATGAAATCCGGATATTGACGCGCTTGTCTTTTTTTAAAG
>CAZXWJ010000028.1:0-29512 GCA_964644375.1 uncultured Desulfobacteraceae bacterium
TAAATGGTGGAGGCGGGGGGAGTCGAACCCCCGTCCGCGAACATTCCACTTAAGCATCTACATACATAGCCCAATAATTATTTTTCGCTCCTCGGTTCCCTATCGGGCCTGGTTGCCGAGGCGCTAGCCCATGAAAATATTCGCTTTCCCGATCCACGGGTCAATCGGTTCAGCTATCCTGCTGAGTCGACGCCCTTATCGGTCACGCAGGAATGACCGTAAGGACGTTAGCCGTCTAAGCGGCTAAAGCGTACGAATAATCGTCTGCGTTTATATTTGTCCCACCGGTTTTACGAGACAGGTGGAATCTCGGTATGCAACCTAAGCTTCTTTATCCCCGTCGAACCCGTTTCGCCCCCTTTGTTAGATTTTTTAAACACTCATATTATAATCACTGACCAGACAGGAGTCAATAGTCCCGCTTTTTCCTGACCTGTTCCATTTCGCGTTTCTGTTCCCTCTCCCTGAGGGCGTGACGCTTATCCACCTTCTTCTTACCCTTGGCCAGGGCAAGATCCACCTTGGCATAGGGGCCTGAAAAATAAACCTCCAGAGGAATCAGTGAATAGCCCTTTTGTTCCGTTTTCCCGATCAATCGAATAATTTCCCTTTTGGTAAGAAGGAGTTTCCGGGTCCTCAAGGGGTCGAGTTCCATTTGGCGGGCAAATGGATAGGGGCTGATGTGCATTTTATGGAGAAAGACCTCCCCTTTTTTGATCAATGCATAGCTGTCCACCAGGTTGGCACGCCCTTCCCTGAGAGATTTGACCTCCGCCCCTATCAGGACCATGCCGGCGTCATAGACCTCTTCTATGAAATATTCATGACGGGCCTTTCTGTTTCTACACACGGTCTTCTTGATTTTGCTCATCGGCTCACCACATTAGAGATAAGATAACTATTCAGCTTTTTGCAATGCATTCGGCGATGGATGGATCATGAACAAGGACCTCCATCTTTTCAAGAGGCTTAACCCTTAAAAAATAAGGAACCCGGAGGGTGTCCGCCCAAATTTATAGAAAGCGTTTATCATTGGCGAAACAAATCTATTCTGCCAAGATCTTTTTTAAAGGGCTCCATCCGCTCCAAGATAAATTCCCGAACATTATTTGCCGTATCAAACTGGAAAATTTTTTCAAGATCCGCCCTGGCCTCAGCCATGGACATGGACCGGATCACCTTCTTGATCAAGGGAACCCCCAGGGAATTCATACTGAGCTCATTGATACCCAGCCCCAGCAGGCATAACGTGCAAAGAGGATCTTCGGCCATTTCACCGCAGAGGGCCACCGGGATGCCGTTCTTTTTTGCCCCTTCGACCACCATGCGAATCATTCGGAGGACGGCCGGATGAAAGGGCTGGTACATATAGGCCACATGTTCGTTGATTCGGTCGATGGCCAGGGCATATTGGATGAGATCGTTGGTGCCGATACTCACAAAGTCCACGTGCTGGGCCAAAATATCCGCAACGACCACGGCGGAAGGGATTTCGACCATGACGCCCAGCCTGATATTCCGATCATAAGGAAGGTTTCTGCGGTCGAGATCTTCTTGGACTTCATTCAAAATAGCCTTGGTGTCGAGCACTTCCTGCAACCCCGAGATCATGGGGATGAGAATCTTGACATTTCCATAGGCACTGGCCCGCAGAATGGCTCGCAATTGACACCGAAAGATGTCCTTTTCTTTCAGGCAGAACCTGATAGCCCGCAAACCCAGGGCCGGATTAGTCTCCTTTGAAAGCCCCAGCAAGCCTGAAAATTTGTCCCCTCCGAGATCCAGCGTCCTGATGGTTACAGGCGCGGGGGCGATAATCTCTGCGACCTGTTTGTAGTCCTCGAAGAGTTCTTCCTCGGAGGGCAACGTGTCGCTTCTCAAAAAATGAAATTCCGTTCTATAGAGCCCGATGCCCTCCGCGCCATGATCCTTTGCCATGACCACTTCCTCGAGGAATTCGATATTGGCCATGGTGGCGATCCGAACGCCGTCGGTAGTCTCCGCCGGGAGATGACTGAGCCTGACGATGCTGGATTCGTATCTTTCGTGCTGAACCTGTTTTTCCTGATAGTGAAGGATAATTTCATCATCGGGGCTTATGATCACTTCGCCGCTGCTTCCATCCACGATGAGCAGGGTCCCTTCCTGCACCTGCAGGGTCGCCGATTCAAGGGCGACGACGGCCGGAATCTTCAGGGATTTGGCCATGATGGCCGTGTGTGAAGTGCGCCCTCCCACATCGGTGATAAAACCCATGATCTTGCCGGGGTTGAGTGTGCTCGTATCTGCAGGAGACAAGTCGTGGGCGACAATGATGACCCGCTCATCTGTTTCGAAGAGGCTGTCCTGTTCCTTTCCCGCCAAATTCCGCAAAATGCGTTCAGCAACATTTTCGACATCGCTGAAACGCTCCTTGATATAGGGGTCATCGATTTGCTCGAAAAGGCGGCCTATATTCTGCACCGATTTTTTCAACGCCCATTCTGCGTTGATTTTTTCATTCAGGACCATCTTGATGGTGGCATCCGCGAACATCGTATCATTGAGGATCATCAAATGGGTGTCGAGGATAAAGGCATGCTGCTTGATGTGATCCGGCATCCTGCTTTTGACGGTGGTGATCTGTTCCCTGGTTTTGTCCAAGGCCCCCTTGAATCGCTCCACCTCATTTTTCACCTGCTTATCGCCGATGAGATATTGATACAGGATCCTTACCTTGGATCGGTCCACCAAATGGGCCTTTCCGATGATGATTCCCGGAGAGACGGCGATACCTGTCAATTTGGCAGTCTTTTGCAGTGCCTGATCTGTCATTTACTTTCACCGAATTTCTGTTTGAAGAGCTCGCCTAATGCGTCCATCAGGGCTTCCGAATCCTCACCGACAGCCCTCGCTTCAATCTCGGTACCCTTCGGACACGCCAAAGTCAGGATAGAGAGAATGCTGGATCCGTCGACTTCCTGATCCGCTTTTTTGAGGTACAGGTCGGCTTCGTACTCACCCGTGAGAGCAACAATCTTTGCCGCAGAACGGGCATGCAGTCCCAATTCGTTATCGATTCTTAGTATCTTTCTCAAATCCATTTTTTGAGCACATTCTTCTTGTTTTATCAATTGCAACAAAACGGGAGGGAGTGCAAGGCCTCTTCATACCTTTGATCTCCCTTCCTCTTTAAGGACCAGACACCGCCGATAGGTGTTCCTGTAGGACAGGCCCTCTTGTGAAGAGATTTTCTCCGCAATATCCCGTACGCTCAGGCTCTTACTGTCCAGAAGGTGCCTGATCTTCATCTCCGTTTCCTCACTGAAAAAGGGTTGAGGGCTTTTCTCGTGCCTATCCCTTCCTGAAACGACCAGGGTAAACTCCCCTTTGATGTGCTCCCCCTCCAACCGGTCCAGGGCCTCGGCGGTTGACGTTCCTATCGCCTCCTCATAGACCTTGGTCATCTCGCGAAGAATGACGATCGGGCGATTTCCCAGTGTCTCCCTGAGGTCCCCCAGCATATCCCTCACCCGATGGGGCGCCTCGAAGAAAACCATGGTTCGCGTCTCATCGGCCAGCCCCTCCAGTTCCTTTCTTCTCTTCCCGGGCTTGGGAGACAGAAATCCCAAAAAAAGGAACCGATCGCCTCGAAGGCCCGAGACAGAGAGGGCTGCGGTAACGGATGAAGGCCCGGGCACCGGGCTCACCTTAATATTTTCTTTCAATGCCTGTGCAGCAAGCATCACGCCCGGATCCGATACCCCCGGGGTGCCGGCATCGGTGACAAGGGCGATATGAACTCCGGACTTGAGCCTTGAAATGAGATCGAGCCCTTTCACCTTTTGGTTGTGTTGATTGTAGGTGATCAACCTTGTACGAATGTCATAATGTCTGCAGAGCCTTCGTGAATGTTGCACGCTCTCGGCGGCTATCACGTCCACGTCCTTCAGGACCCGCAGGGCCCTCAAAGTAATATCCTCGAGATTACCTATCGGGGTGGAAACCACATAAAGGGTCCCGTAACCCTCTTCACTCTCTCTTTTTTCTTGTTGTTTCAAGCCCATAACCGGCCTTGCGTCTTTTCAATAGGCCAGTTCAAAAGCATTTTGGACGACCTCGATTTCTTTTTCACCACCCTGAAAACTGATGGCCACGACATCGAATCTCGATTTGACATCACAGCAGTCGTTGGCCTTCATGTAGGCCAGGGCGACCTTGGACAACTGCCGTCTCTTCCGTGCATCCACTGCCTCTTTGGCGTATCCGAGGGACCTGCCCTTTCGGGTCTTTATCTCGAGAAAAACCAAAGTTTCGCCGTCTTTTGCGACAAGATCGACCTCCCCCAGAGGACATCGGTAATTACGGCATAAACATTTATACCCCAGCCCCTGAATTTTCTTGAGAGCCAAATCCTCACCCTGCTTTCCCAGTTCGAGTCTTTCCCTCGTCATTTCAACACACCCTCCGAAAGGTGAGCCGGTGAACAGGCGAAGGGCCATATTCTTGCAAAGCCGCCAGGTGCGCGGCCGTTCCATATCCTTTGTTTTGCAGGAACCCGTACATCGGGTAGGGGCCGTGAAGGGAGCGCATGATCCTGTCGCGATAGACTTTAGCCATAACCGACGCTGCAGAAATACTCAGGCTCAGCTGATCCCCCTTTTTTATGGCCCTTTGGGGAATAGAGATGGGAATCTTCTGAATCCCATCCACAAGAAGATACTCGGGGGTGGAATCCAGGGACAACACCGCACGCTTCATGGCCTCCAGAGAGGCCTTCAGGATGTTATGACGATCAATATATCTGTGAGAAACGACCCCTATACCTACCGCGACAGCCCTTTGTGCTATGACCGGAAAAGCCCTCTCCCGCGCCTTTTCAGTCATTTTTTTGGAATCCTTGACCCCGGCAAGCGGGATACCTTCAGCAAGGATGACCGCAGCGGCAACCACCGGGCCGGCTAGAGGCCCACGCCCTGCCTCGTCGACCCCGGCAATCAAAGCGTACCCGGCCTTTCGGGCCATTGATTCATAACGTAGCGTATCGCCTTGCAGGGAGATATTGCCCTCGGGGAAAAGTGGCAGGTTGTCGGCTGAAATAATCAAAAAACCAGATTTTTTTTATAATGCCCTTTTTTCCTTTATTCGAGCGGCCTTGCCCCGACGTTTCCGCATGTAGTAAATGCGTCCTCTTCGCACCCTGCCCCTTGTAACAACTTCAATTTTGTCTATGGAAGGTGAATGAAGAGGAAAAATCCTTTCAACCCCGATGCCGTAAGAGACCTTTCGAACAGTAAATGTGGCCCCTGTATTCCCCTTTCTTTTTCGGATGACAACGCCTTGAAACAACTGAATTCTTTCCTTTTCCCCTTCCTTAATTCTTGCGTGCACCTTAATGGTGTCACCCGCTTTGAAATCGGGCATATCAAGCCGCATTTGTTCGTTTTCCAACTGGTCTATAATATTCATAAGTCCTGTCTCCTTCAAACTGCTGGTCTCGAAACCTTACCTCGGATTGAAGATGTATCCGCAATAAAATATTAGTGATAAAAGCCTGTCAGTCTATCCAGAACAATCGCAGCCGCCGCTCTGACGGAAAGATGATTGTACCCTGTTCGTCCTTCAATAGGATCGAGGATATAGTCTGACTGCTTGATAACCTCTTTTGTAAGCCCCCAGGCGGTTCCAAATATGAGAAAGACGGCCTTTTCCGAGGAGAGGATCTTCGAACCCTCTGCATAGGTTATGGATCGTCTTTCATGCCTGGTGGCATCAGTTGAAATCAATAGGGGAGGTTCTCCCTCCGCCTCGGTGATATCTCCGATCGAAGCGTCTATTGACGGGGAGATGTTCACAAGTCCAAGGGCCTCTTTCCGATCCGGATTGTACTCGGCTCCATAACCCTCCCGCCAGTGTTTTATCACCCGATCCGCAAGAGCCTGCTGATCCTTCAACGGGGTGATGATAAAAAGCCCCTTTGCGCCGTATGTTCTGCCCAGTCTGGACAGGTCGTGAAGATCGAATGTGGTAACCGCTGAAGCGATCTTTTGGTAATTTTTGTTATAAACCGGAAAATGAACCAAACCGATATAATATCGCATACAAGATTCCGATCCGACGTTCCCCCAAGGCCAACCTTTCGTAAGGAATGCGGAACCTGCACAATGTTTTGAACCACTGTCAGCAGGGTCTTCTATTGGCTCTTGAGCCGGGCCAAAATGGCCTGGTCTTCTTTGTTGAGGTCGGCCTTCTTCAACAGATCAGGCCTCTTTTGCAGGGTTCTTCTCAATGATTCAGTCCTGCGCCACAGCCGGATTTTTTCGTGATCACCGGATAACAGCACATCCGGAACGCCCCCGCCCCTGAAAACCCTGGGCCGGGTATACTGAGGGTATTCCAGAAGCCCGTCCTCAAAAGAGTCCTCCCGAGTAGATCCTTCGCCGCCCAGGACCCCGGGAATAAGACGGGTTACCGCGTCGACCACAACCATCGCACCCACTTCTCCCCCACTCAGGACATAGTCCCCAATGCAGAGTTCCATATCCGCGACTTCTGTCCTCACACGCTCGTCCACACCTTCATAGCGGCCACAAATAAGGACCATATGATTCCTTCGGGATAACTCCCATGCCGTCTTTTGGGCGAAGGGTTTTCCCTGAGGTGTGAGCAGGACGACAAGGGAATCCTGTGGGTCTCTTTCGACAGATTCCAGTGCCCTGAAAATGGGACCCGGCTTCATGACCATGCCGTTTCCGCCCCCGAAGGGACGGTCGTCCGTGACCCTGTGAGGCCCCCTTGCAAAGGAACGAATGTCAGTAAGCCTGATATCCACCAATTCCTTTGTTATGGCTCGCCCCAGAATGCTTTCTTTGAGAAAGGACGAAAAAAAACCCGGGAATAGAGTAAGAATATCAATTCTCATTCAGATCCAATAGCCCTTCCATTTCAAAAATAACCATCCTCTGATTCTCGAGATCGATTTCTCTGACGACCTCATGGATGGCTGGAATCAGGACTTCTTTCTTGCCCTCCTGAACCACATAAATGTCATTACTGCCCGCGGAGAAAATGTGTTTAAGAATCCCCACATAACGCCCCGCGCTCGAATACACTCTAAGACCGATGAGTTCGTGCCAAAAATATTCGTCACTCCCTTTGGCCTTCAGGGCATTCTTTTTGACATAAATATTCGCTCCCCTGTATTCCTCAGCCTGTTCCAGGGAGCTCAATCCGATAAGTTTCATCAAAAAGATGTTTTTGTGAGGATTAATCGATTCAACCGCGTATGAATGCAGTCCCCCTAGTCGGGGCTCAAGGAAAACGGCTTCAACACCTGTGAATGATGCCTCAGAATCGGCATAGGACCAGACGCGCAACAAACCTGCAAGCCCATGCGGACGATTCACCTTTCCCACAAGGAGCAGGTCTTCAGGAGAAATTCCTGTCAACGCCTACTCAATTATTTCCAGGACCGATCGTTTGTTGATCTTGGTGGACGCGGCACTGAGTATGGTTCTCATGGCCCTCGCTGTTCGACCCTGTTTGCCGATCACCTTGCCCAAGTCTTCCTTGGCGACTTTGAGTTCAATCACAGAAGTTTGCTCGCCTTCTATTTCGGTGACTATAACCTCTTCCGGTTTGTCCACAAGCGCCTTGGCGATGTATCCAATCAGCTCCTTCATCTTACTCACCTCCATTGATAAAGTTCACAGCCACATCAGTTCATTCTATTCTATAGGACACCTAGAACACGCCCTGATTCTTTAATATGGCCTTTGCTGATCCTGAAAGACTTGCACCTTTTTCCAGCCACTCCTTGACTCTTTCCTTCTGGATCGATATTTGGGCCGGATCCTTCATTGGATCAAAGGTACCGAGAATCTCCAGGAACTTGCCATCCCGAGGTGCCTCCGAATTGGCCGCCACCAGACGATAAAAAGGTTTCTTTTTGGCTCCCATTCTTGCCAATCTTATTCTAACCGACATTAATCCTATCACCCCCTTCTATATGAGAATACGATCTATTAATGAAAGATTGAAGGCATATTAGGAATCCCCTTTTTTGTAAAGCCCTCCATCATTTTTTTAGTTTGGGCAAAATTTTTCAAAAGACGATTCACATCCTGTACCTTGGTTCCACTTCCGCGAGCGATTCTTTTTCTTCTGCTGCCGTTGATGATTTTGTAGTGACGTCGCTCCTCTCCGGTCATGGAATTGATAATAGCCTCAATCTTGATGAGCTCCTTTTCGTCGGGTTTCATTTTTTTTAATTGCTTCAGCTGCCCCATTCCCGGCAGCATGCCGAGGATCTGTTCGAGGGATCCCATTTTTTTGATTTGCTTGAGTTGACCTTGAAAGTCCTCAAGGTCAAATTCTCTCTTCCTGAGCTTCTTTTCAAGTTTTCGGGCCTCTTTCTCATCAAAGGCGCTCTGGGCCTTATCAATGAGCGAGAGGACATCTCCCATACCCAGGATTCTCGAGGCCATTCTGTCCGGGAAAAAAGGTTCGAGGGCATCGAGTTTCTCCCCGACCCCAATGAATTTAATCGGTTTCCCCGTGACGGCCCTCAGGGACAAGGCCGCCCCACCCCTGGCGTCCCCTTCCATCTTTGTTAGAATAACGCCGGAGAGATCCAGGGCCTCGTTGAAATGCTTGGCCACATTGACCGCGTCCTGACCGGTCATGGCATCCGCCACAAGCAGAATCTCCGTTGGACTGATCCTTTCTTTGATCCTGTCCAGCTCGGCCATGAGCTTATCGTCAACATGGAGACGTCCGGCCGTATCAATGAGCAGGGTGTCTGCGCCGACGCTCCCTGACTGGGCCAGGGCCTGCAGACAAATGTCTTCCGGCTTGCTCTGCCCGTCCGATGAAAAAACGGGAAGTTGGAGTTGAGCTCCCAGCTTTTTGAGCTGGTCAATCGCAGCCGGCCGGTATACATCCGCCGGCACAAGAAAGGGATTTCTCCCGAGCTTGCGAAGATAGAGAGAGAGTTTTGCCGCAGTGGTCGTCTTTCCTGAACCCTGCAGACCCACCAGCATGATGCTGTAAGGGCTTCTCCCCGAGAGGTTCAGCTCCTGGTGGGTCTCCCCCATTAATCGAGTCAACTCGGCGTTTACAATCTTGATGACTTGCTGACCCGGCGTCAGGCTCCCAAGGACCTCCTGCCCTAAGGCCTGTTGGCGGATATCTTCAACGAATTTTTTAACGACCTTATAATTGACATCCGCTTCCAGAAGCGCCAGTCTGACCTCCTTGAGGGCATCCTGGATATTCTTTTCACTTAATTTGCCATGTCCTTTTAAGGCCTTAAATGTTTTATTTAGTCTTTCAGACAAGCTTTCAAACATTGAAGCATCAACCTTTATTTTACCATAAACGCTTAAACTAATGTTTTTCTTTAAAATTTGTCAAGAAAAAAGAATCTGCGATATGCCATTCTTTGGAGGATTTCAACGAACCATAACGTGTAACTCTATCATATTATCGTCTTATAATGTAAAATCTTTTTTCCCTTGTTCAAGCCCCAGGGATTTTGAATCGATGCATCTCTTTTGAGGTTGCCATAATCTCATCAAATCTCTAGTATTGATTCGACCCTGGGAGACTACGAGTCAGGCCCTGCGCACGGATTTTCGAACCCCCGGTCGGAAAGGGCCTTCCGCGTCTTTCATTTTCTTTGCCTTCCCCCAAACTTTTGATCGATGAACTCCCGGCTAAAAAATGCACCGAGTCAAATATCATGACGGCATATGCTGATTCTACAACCGCTGAAGAGGGCCTTATACGACCGATAAAAAGGAGAACGGATCCCGCCATCGGCCCTAATGCCCTTCAAATCCTGATCGGAATGGACCTGGACTATCTTGTCAGGCACAAAGGCCCGGATCATTTTGAGCGACACAATCTCGACTTCTTCAGGCTCTATAGGGCGAAGGACACGATTGGGGGATCTTTATCGCTGTGCGGGCCATTTCTGGGCGCCCCCCAGGCGGTTATGGGACTGGAAAAGATGATTGCCCTCGGGGCGCGCAACATCTGGGTCCTGGGTTGGTGCGGGTCTCTGCAAAGCAGCCTCAAAATCGGAGACATGGTGATCCCCGCCACGGCCCTGATCGAGGAAGGGACCTCCCGGCACTACCCAATCGGTGACAGAGAGCCCACCACCGATCCGGAACTCAATGATGTGATCGAGGCGGCCCTCAGGGCGAAACTTCAAACTTATCAAAAGGGAAGGATTTGGACGACGGACGCCCCGTTCCGGGAAACGCCCTCAAAGATCACGGCATACCGGGAGAGGGGTCTCCTGGCCGTGGAGATGGAGTTATCCGCCCTGATGACCGTTGCCCTTTACCGCGGCGTGAAGCTCTCGGCATTGCTGGTTGTCTCGGACGAGCTCGCTGATCTAAAATGGCGCCGCGGCTTTTCCTCCCCTCGTTTCAGGAAGGCGACCCGCATGGCGGCGGAGATCCTATTCGACCTCGCAGCCAAGCAAAACCCGCGGATTGAGCAATCATGAATGTCAAAATTTGAATATCACAAACTGTAAGTGTTTGGCTTTTTGAAACGCATTCGGCTATGGATGGGTCAGGACAATCTCTTACACTTAACACAATACCTGAAACCTGAAACGGAATGCATTCGAATTCATCAGGCTTGCTTGAGGGAACATAAACGCTATGGACGAGATCGAGAAAGAACTCACCGAGCTGCGCGAAAAGATCAGATATCACAATAACCGTTACCATGTTCTGGATGATCCGGAAATCACGGATGCCGAATATGACAGGCTCTTTCAAAGACTCCTCCAGATTGAAAAGAGCCATCCGAAACTGGTCACCCCGGATTCTCCCTCGCGGCGGATCGGTGCGGAGCCTCGAAAGGCCTTTTCACAGGTCAGACACAGACTGCCCATGTTGAGCCTGGAAAACGGATTCAATGACCAGGACATTGGGGATTTCAAAGCCAGGATCAAGAGATTTCTGGGTAACCATACACCCGTCAGTTACACGGTGGAACCCAAGATGGACGGCCTGGCTGTGGAGTTGGTCTACGAAGAGGGTCGCCTGGTCGTGGCCTCCACAAGGGGCGACGGTTATGTCGGAGAAGACGTCACGGCCAACATAAGGACGGTCATGAGTGTACCCCTGGTCCTCACCCGGACCGAAAACGCCCCCCCGATCCCGCAATTGCTGGAGGTGCGGGGAGAGGTCTACATGGAGATCAACGCCTTCGAGGAACTGAACCGCCGGAACCTGGACAACAATATCCCGGCCTTCGCAAACCCGAGGAATGCGGCCGCCGGATCGCTGAGGCAATTGAACTCGAGGATTACTGCAAAAAGGCGCCTCAACATGTTTTGTTACGGCATCGGGGAATTAAGAGGCACCGACTTCGAAACCCATATCGAACTCATGGCGGCCCTGCAGCAATGGGGACTCAGGGTCAACCGGCCCTACATCAGGGAATGCCGCCAACTGGAAGAGGTCGTGGCATACTGTCACGAACTGGAGGAAAACCGGGCACGGTTCCCCTTTGAGATCGACGGCGCCGTAATCAAGGTCAATCACATGCGCCTTCAAGCCCGACTAGGCGAAAAATCCAGGAGCCCGAGATGGGCCCTTGCCTATAAATTCAAACCCACTCAGGAAACCACCAGGATATTGAAAATAGACATTCAGGTCGGCCGCACCGGGGCGCTCACGCCCGTGGCCCATCTCGAACCGGTGCAAATAGCGGGAGTGACGGTCAGACGGGCAACCCTTCACAACCAGGAGGAGATAGAGAAAAAGGATATCCGTGAGGGGGATACCGTAATGGTTCAAAGGGCCGGCGATGTCATCCCCGAAGTGGTCAAATCCATTCCGGCAAAAAGAACGGGGAGTGAAAAAAAATTCATCATGCCCGTCCAATGTCCCGTTTGTGGAACAGCCCTTTCCAGGAAAACCGGTGAAATCATTTTAAGGTGCCCCAATGCCAACTGCCCGGCACAGGTCCGGGCCGCGCTCAGGCATTTTGTATCCAAGGGGGCCATGGATATTGACGGCCTGGGGGACAAAATCGTGACCCAATTGATCGAACGCGGCATGATCAATGAACCCGCAGACCTCTATAACCTGCGATTCGAGGACCTCATCGAACTGGACAAATTCGCTGAAAAATCCGCCGCCAACCTGGTGCGCGCCATTGAGGCAAGCAAGGGCACCACCCTTCCCAGGCTGATCTATGCCCTGGGCATAAGACATGCGGGCGAGCATATCGCCCGAAGGCTCGCCGAAGTCTTCAGGAGCCTCGATCGCCTTGCCGAGGCGACGGAGGAAGAGCTCCTGGCCGTCGATGAAATCGGGCCCCACATCGCAGAAAGCGTCACCGCCTATTTTGAAGATGAAGCGAACAAAAGGCACATCGAGCGTCTCCTGAAGGTCGGGGTACATTTTGAAGAACTCCCGACCGAGGCGGCACCGTCACTCGCAGGGAAATCCTTTGTCATCACGGGATCGCTGCGTTCCCTGACCCGTTCCGAGGCCAAGGATCGCATCCTCCGGAAGGGTGGGAAACTCACCTCTTCGATCAGCCGAAGCACGCATTACTTGGTGCTCGGGGAATCCCCCGGATCCAAGCTTAAAAAGGCCGAGGTCATGGGGGTCCCTATCCTCAGAGAAGAGGCCTTTCTGGAATTACTGAAACAGGAGGGGTAGCGGGGCTTGGGGGTATTAGCTCTGCAGTCTCTTGGCAGACCAAGACCTGCGCCAACCAAGGAGAAGACATGGAAAACAAGAGAGTCCGACTGATCATTGAAGGCAGGGTTCAAGGCGTCTGGTTCAGGGATTCGACCCGACGGGAGGCCGAGACCCTGAGGGTTCGGGGGTGGATCAAGAACCGGCCGGACGGGGCCGTGGAAGTCCTTGCCGAAGGGCCGGCTGGAAACGTAAAAAAGCTTGCGGCATGGTGTCATCACGGACCGTCCTCTGCGAGGGTGACCCGTGTTCGCGAAAAGGAAGAACCGTGTCAGGGGGAATTTGACTCATTTGATATTGTTTTTTAGTTTTTAGAGTGTTACATAAACCCACCGCATTCAATCAAAACCCTTGCCCCCGGATTTGCGATTTAGGCCATGGGACGGCAAAGCAGGATGAAAGGAAGGACCATGTCAATGAAAGCAGCCTTTTTTAATTGGAGATGTGTAATCATCCTCCTGGCTCTTTTTACACTTCAATCCGGCTGTAGCTCCACCAAGACTATTTACAAAAAAGTCACCTTTCAAAACAACGAGACCGACTCTTTTAAGAAAAGGGTTCTCCTTCTGCCCTTCATGGATCAGGCGGATCTCGGAAAAGAAAAGATAGACAGCATAACGGCCTCTTTCGTTACCCTGCTGCAAAAGGACGACCGCATTTTGTTGCACAGGTCGGAAGGCCCCGTCTCTTCATCCCTCAAAATGAGATCCCCCGGATACGGGATTATCATCGACCCGGATCAAGCCAAAAAGGCGGAGGAGATGGGAATGAACGTCCTCCTCACGGTTCTCGTCAGCCCCTTTGAATTTCATTCAAAGAAGGCCGGCATCTGGCCTTTCCGGCGCACCAGGAAGGAGGGAGAGATTTCCATTTCCCTAAACGCCCTTGACATTACCAACGGCACACTTCTCTTGACCCACCTCGAGAGCCGGGAATTCAAGCTTCTCGAAGACCTGACGGAATGGGAAGAGCAGGATGAAAAAGAGCTCCGGCGAAACATCGACGAAAAAAAGCTGAACAAGGCCCTTTCCGGCATGCTGGAAGATCAGGCAGAGGCCCTTATCGAGGCCTTGAAAAACCACCCCTGGTCCGGCCGGATCCTCTCGATTGATCAGGGAAAGGTCATCATCAGTGCAGGGAAAGATGTGGGTGTGGAGACCGGAACCATTTTCGAAGTTTACGAAAGGGGAGAGTCCATCCGATCGGCAACCGGCAGTTTCTACTTTCTTGTGGGATCGAAGGTGGGTGAACTCAAGGCGGTCACGGTGATGGATTCTTATGCCTCAGCCGTGCCTCTTGCTGAAACGACTCTCAAGGCGGGTTATTTGATCAGGCCGGCAAAGCATTAGGCCTTCAGGAGGATTCACCCAGCAGCTCCCTCGCATGAGCCATCGCCTTAGAAGAAATTGTTTTCCCTCCAAGCATTCGGGCAAGTTCCTTGACCCTCGCCTCCGGATTCAATTCCGTAATCACGGTTTGGCTCCTGTCATCTATGATCTTCTTTTCGACCAGGAAGTGGGTCGCCCCTTTGCTGGCAATCTGATGGAGATGACTGATGCAGAGCAATTGATGGTATCCTGCGAGGGACTGGAGTTTTTCGCCGACAACCGCCGCCGTGGCACCTCCTATGCCGGCATCCACCTCGTCAAAGATGATGGTTTCAACCGATGTTGTCATGGCCAGGATGCTTTTCAAGGCCAGCAGGATTCTGGACAGTTCTCCTCCCGAGGCGACCTTGAACAGGGGCTTGAGATCTTCGCCCACATTGGGTGAGAGCATAAACTCAACCCTATCCAAACCGTCGGCCTTTACCTCCGCCATCCTTCGCCCGTCCTTTTCGCCGGCGAATTCAACACTGAACCGGGTACCGTGCATGTCCAGAAGGGCCAACTCCCGCCTTACGGCTTCCTCAAGTCTTTTGGCGACCCGTCTTCTTTTCCCGGAAAGGTCTGCTGCACTGGAAAGAATATCTTCTTCCACCTTCTCGATTCTTACGTCGAATCTCTCCAGTTCCTCATTTTTTTGGGCCAAATGGCTTTCCCCCGTCAGGAGGAGATCCCGGAAGGCCAGGATGTCTTCAAGGGTAGGGCCGTATTTTTTCTTGAGTCTCCTGAGGACCTGAAGCCTTTCCTCCACGGTTTCCAGTCGATAGGGGTCACGGATAATTTTCTGTTGAAAATTCCGCAGATCAAGGGCCGCCTCTTCCAGGTCCACCCCGGCGCAGGCAATCATTTTTCTGATAGGTTCGAGTTTCTCATCAATCTCGACACCTTTTTCCAACTCTTTGACACAGTAAGACAGGCTCGATATCAGGGCGTCCTGTCTTTCATAGATCACTTGGTAGGCATTTTTAACCGCACTCCGGAGCAGTTCTGAGTGCTGGAGGCGTTTCTGTTCTTCCTTCAGGAGGTGGTCTTCTCCCTTTTTGATCGAGGCCTTTTCGATTTCCTGCAATTGAAATCGGCTCAGTTCCTGTCTCTCTTCATCCTGTTTGATCTCACTTGCCAGGGCATGGCGTTGTTCCTTCAAGGACAGGTAACGGATAAACGCATCACCAAGGATGCGCCGCTCATCCGAAAGACCTCCGAAATCATCCAGGATGTAAAGGTGGTTTTCCGGTCTCAGGAGGGTCTGATGCTCGTGCTGACCGGAGATGCTGAGAAGCATGACCCCGACCCCGGCCAGCATCTGGAGGGTGGCCAGAGACCCGTTGATAATGACCTTGTTGCGACCTTCCCGTGAGATGACCCTTTTGATGAGCACCTCGCCGTTGAATGGAACGCCAAAGTCGCCCAATACCGCGCCGATCGGATTGTCGGCTGGAAGTTGGAACAGGGCTTCAACCCTGGCCTCCCGGCTGCCCGTGCGGATGAGATCTCCGGACGCCCTTTCGCCAAGGATAAGGTTGACGGCATTGATAATAATGGATTTTCCCGCACCGGTCTCTCCTGAAAGGATATTGAGACCCGGCTTGAAGAAGATCTCAAGGTGTCTGATAATGGCAAAATCAGAGATGGTCAGTTGAACTAGCATAAGCGTTGGGTTACCGGAAATGGGTGGCCGATCGCCCATCGGGGATCGAGCCTGGCCGGGGTGAATGAACAACAGATTCAAGTCGTCATCGCGCGCCACTCGCCATGATCATATTTGTTCCCAGGTTACCCTCAGGACCTCCTGATAACTGGTCTCTCCTACAAGGAGTTTCTTGATGGCGTTTTCCCGAAGGGTAACCATGCCTTCTCTCCTGGCAAGGTCGCGGAGGGCCTCTCCGTCACACTCCGAGGTAATCAGTTTTCGAATAGACTCCGTCAATGGAAAGACCTCATAAATCCCCGTCCTTCCGAAATACCCCGTGCCCCGGCATTTCATGCACCCCTTCCCTCTATGAAGCCTCAAAATCGCCTTTTTCCCAAGGTCAACGCCAAGGGCCGTCAACTCCTCGCTGTCCATCTCAAAGACCTCTTTGCAGTGGGGGCAGATTTTTCTGACCAATCGCTGGGAGAGTATCCCTGTAAGGGTTGCCTGAATCAGAAAGGGAGGGACCCCGAGGTCCAGCAACCGGGTCACCGCGGACGGGGCATCGTTCGTGTGGAGGGTCGACAGAACCAGGTGGCCGGTAAGGGCGGCCTGAATCGCATTTTCCGCCGTTTCCAAGTCCCGCATTTCCCCAATCATAATGATATCCGGATCCTGACGCAGAATCGATCGCAGGATGGAGGCAAAGGTAACCCCTGCGGAGGGCTGGACCGCAATCTGATTAAAGTCCTCATGGACCATCTCGATAGGATCCTCCACAGTCGTCACGTTGATATCCGGGGTCGAGAGGTCGCGGAGAGTGGAATAGAGCGTAGTGGACTTTCCGCTGCCCGTGGGCCCACAGACCAGGACAATGCCATGGGGCATATTGATGAATTGCTGGTAGCGAAGAAGATCCATGGAAGTAAACCCTAGGGCGGTCAGATCCTGGAAGAGGATTTCCGGATCCATGATCCTCATGACCAGCTTCTCCCCAAAGGCCACAGGCACCGAAGACACCCTGATTTCCGATTCCACGCCCTGTTTGTCCATCTTTATTCGGCCGTCCTGCGGACGTCGTTTCTCGGCCATATCCAGCCTGGCCAAATTTTTGATGCGGCTCACGAGGGCGGAATGGACATTCTTGGGCAGTTCGTAGACCGTGTGCAGGGCACCGTCTATTCGAAGCCTTACCAGGCTCTTTTCTCTTTTCGGTTCAATATGGACATCGCTCGCCCTCTGATCAAAGGCATAGCTGAAGAGGTGATCCACGGCATTGACAATGTGCTGGTCGTTTGAGGGAAGTTCGTCTGAATCCCTGAGGCGCACGTACTGCTCCAGGTTTCCGAGGTCCACAACCGGCCCTGCAAACTGGTGCTCCGCGGCAACAATGGAGCGCTTGAACCCGAAGAATTCATTGATCAGTTTAAAGATATCCGTCTTGGCGCTGACAACGGGTCGAACCTTCAGATGGCTGACTTGCCCGATGTCTTCCATCACCTCCATATTGAAGGGATTGGGGGTGGCGATATAGAGTTTGCCGTCCTTGATGTCAATAGGAAGGACAAGGTGTTTCATGGCAAAGGAATGGGGGATGGTGGTGGTCACCAGGTTCAGATCAAGCTTCAGGGGATCAATTTTCCTGTAGGGAATTTTCCACGCCTTTGCGAGTGCCTGAAAGATGGTTTCCTCGTCCAGTATTTTGGAGGGATCGTCCGCCCTTTCAAAATTCAGGGAAACGATGACGTCCACGATATTGGCCGGATTGCTGATTCGACCCTTTGGATGGGCTGAATCTCTTCGCATCAACCGGATCTTTTCCAGTTTTTTTTGCAGTCCGGCCTTCTTCTTGGAAATTTCCTTTTCCTGGTCCCCGCTGATCAATCCATATTTCAAGAGTATATTGCACACCTTGGCGGGGGAAAAAAACTTTTCGCTCTCTCTGGTCATCATGGGCAGGCCTAATCCCGTATCCTAAGGTTCTCATGTGATTGGGGGGATAATAGCATGTCAAAGCGAGGAGTCAAAGGGACTTTTTGAGGAACAGGACGAAAACGGCAGGGCGTGGGAAACTGGACCGGTTCCAAGAATCCCACGCCCCCCTGCATCAAGGCATCAAATGAAGATTTTCAATTGCTTTGCATTTGAAGAAATTCCAATTTTTCCTTGACGGTCAATTCGCCATCGGGCGGTACAATTTCCAGGTAACAATTGCCCCGCGACCGCACGTAGTAAGAAAACTTCACTTTTTCCCCTACGCTCATCCACGCGGGAATATCCACTTCGTGGAAAGGTTGCAGTTTGTTGCCACCCTCAAGCGTTATGACCTTGCCATCGATTGCCTGGATTGTCCCGGTTACCGTGTAAATGGTTTCGTGGGCACATACCTGTGCTTGTGGAAAGAGTACTCCCACCGTCAATAACAACCCCAAGGCCGCACAACCCAATCTCACGCTTAATCTTATCATAACGGTCCTCCGTACTTTTCTATCGACCATAATCAAACCCCCTTTGACCTAATAGGTCTCCCAGAGAATCGTTGCTACCCCGCCTGGAGGTCCGGGGATGGTGGAGGAATGGCCGTCGTCCTCATCTTCTTCTTCACCCGCACCACCTATACTCCCTCCGGCGCTCACGAATCCGGCCGCTTTGCCTTCTCGTGTGATGATCCTCACACCCGAAGGAATACTGCTGTTACGAATGACCTGGTAGGTATCTTCCAAGGTTCCGGCCTCGTTATCGTCTGTAAGGTTCAGATTAAGTGCGGCCGACCCTTCCGAGTAATCCAGGGCATAAATAAAGGCGTTTCCGTTGGGATTACAGGGATCGTCGAAGACCGGTTGATAGGAAGTGAAGTAGACGACGCCGAAGAACAACACCGGCCGGCTGAGGATCTTCTCTCCCGCGTGATCGAAGGTATCCTCCATACAATCGCCCTGTTTCCCGATGACCCGGTACCACCCACGGCACGTTTCTCCGTCCGAAGGATAATCCGTTCTTCCGAAAAGAACATCCCTGAGATCGGTTTGCAAATCCACATCCGTAACGTCGCCGTCGGCGCCGTCATTGTCCTGATTGACATCGGCCGTGACCAGGCCGTCGGCATCGATCTCCAGTTCGTCGCAGGTCAAGTTCAGCAGATCCATCTCATCCGCCAAGAGGCCCGTGTCGGAGATGCAATAGAAACGGTCGTGATAATTTGGGACATACCGGGGGTGGGCCCTGTCACCGGTCCCGAAGTACAAAACCGGATAGTCGGTCCATTCATTGCCCTGATAGGAGATATCGGGGGAATAGAAGACCTTGCGACCATAATCCGTGTTGTCCAGGACGGCCGCAGGCTCGATCAGTGCGTCCGCGGCCTTTGCCTGATTCGAGCCGGGATTGGCCTGGAATACCCGTTCGACCGTCCACTTGTCCTCGCTTCGGTAATAGTCGTAGTCCACCTTCCAGACCTGCCCGTAGACATCGGTGCCATATATCAACAGCCTGCTTGTAAAATCGATCATTGTGGGATCTGCAGGAAAACACCATATCATGTCAGGATATGTTTGGGTGACACCGCTGCGCACTTCGACGGCCCCATAAGTTGCAGTAAAGACCGGAGCGCCGCTCTCAAGATTGAGGACAAAGATGCCCCGCCCCATTTCGTTCTTATCCGGATTATAGGTATCGTACTGGTCGTTGTCGTTTTTATCGTAATTGAGGTCATCTGTGTCAAAGGTGTCCGCGGCTGAGTCATACACTCCGTCATTATCTTCGTCCACCCAGGGTTCCGGAAAATTATCTTCCTCGCTATCATATCCCCCCAAAAACACGACCACGTCGGTAAAGTCGCTCGCGCCATCTCCTGTTTGTACTCTGGCAAAGGTGGGCCTTGACCATGTGTCCCCCAGTTCGCCCAAATCAACGCCCCCCTCCAGGTGCCATTTAACCGTCCAGTAACGGGGGTTCGGGTCAGTCACATCCAGTGCCCAATAATTTTTTCCTCCCCGCCTCTCGCCAAGGACAAGGGTCTTATACTGGTAGCCATCGACATTCTCGTCGGCGCTTCTGTGAAGGGAGCAAAAGCCGTCGACAAAGTAGTCATGGGTGGAGGGGTCCTGGAGGTCCTTCAGCTTTGTCATGAGGTCAGTCGGAATAAAGGCCCAGACCTCACTGCCTGCCGCGTAGTCCACACCGTCAAGAGTAATCGCCTCATCCGCAAAGATGTGAAGCATACCGTCGTTGGCGCCTATCGCTATGAAACGATGTTTGAGAGTGTCATCGGCGTTCATATAGTCGATGATCGTGGGTTCGGAATGGATGATGTCCCCAAGGATCCACGTTCGCTTTGAGACCGGAGCGCCTTCCGTATCCTCATCGTAGCTTGTCGGGTCACCGTCCGCAACCGCAGCGTAGGAGTATCCGTATACAAAATTGATGATCTTGTCCCGTTCCAGATTGGGAACCGGATAGTCCGTGACCGAGGAAACGCCGAGATCCGCGGCAGTGATCGTATCCGCAATGCTGCTGTCGCCATCGCGCCAGAAGCGGACGATCTCGCCGTTCTTGTAAGTGTAGATGTTCCTGAAGTCATAATAGGGACCTGTACTGGGTACATCCGTAACGTGTGTTCCGGGCATGGCGTCCTTCAGCAGGGCCCCGACCCCTCCGCTTTCCACGGCGCCACCGTCCGCAACCGCAGACCAATAAGATATGGAAGTCGCCTTGAAGAGGCCGTTACACTCGGTAGCCGGGTCCCCTTCCTTGTCTACCACGACCCACTCGTCCTCGCTCCTGCCGCAGTCACTGCGCGTCTGCCAATCAAGGCCGTATTTCTTCAGGTTGCCTTTCCAGAGTTCCCCGGCTCCGGGTTTGAAAAAGGCCATATAGACCCGATCCCCACTCTGGGTCCGGTTCGCCTCGTCAACCGAGACCACCGGGGCGGTAAATGAGACAGACGAGGACATGAGGATCCCCAGACTGTAAAAGGCATTGATCAATTCCGTCCGGTTCTGGGCGGTAATGTTGATCCCCCCCCCGTCGTCGGCCACATTTTTGAGCAGAGGACTTTCCAGGGCGAATCCGATGGTGTGGGTGGTAAAGAGATAATCGGCATCGATAGTGTCCGCATCCGCATCCCCCCCTTCATGCATCCACCGGGCCACATCGTCGGAGTAATTGGCAACCCCGCCCTGCCCCTGGGTCGGGTCCCCGCCCCATGAATCTCCGTCATGCTGGCCGGCCAGGGTAAAATTGGGGTCCTGTGAATTCTTATCGATCCTGGCCCAAGTGTCATCCCCTGAAGGAAAACCATCCGTTAAGACGACCATGAAGTTGTTGGCGCATTCGGAGGTTTCCGTGTTGTCGGCAAGATAGGAATAGGCCGCGTCATAGGCATCCTGCATGGCCTCGCCCATGGGGGTGCCGCCGTCGGCCACGAGAGCATCGAGGCTCGCCTTAATGGCATCGACACTCGATTCGAGCTGATTGCGAAGGACCTTGCCGTTGCCCGAAAAGGTAAGGAGGCCCCAATTGATTTTGTCCTCGGTGTCGTCCAGGACGATCTTCATGGCCTCCACGGCCGTCTCCAGGCGGGAGCGGATCTTGTACCCCACATTGTCGTCCCCGTTACAGCAGGTAAAGGCCTCGCCCACCGTAGCCGGATCATTGCCGGCGCTCCCCGCCTCGAGATAAGAATACTTGATTTTCGAAATTCTGTAACCCTGATCATAACCGCCGCAGTTGTCCCCGCCGCTGGAAGCCACATAAAACTTCACGTTGATAGTCGTAACGCCTTCCACATCATACTCGCCGGTCCACCCACTGGCATCGCAGCCGTAGAGTTTTCCTCCGGTCGTCTCATAGATCCCCGTATCCGGATCGGTCACCATGGTGAGGATATTTCCCGCCTGATCCCTCAGGTAGACGCCGTCGTTGTTCGATCCGGTGTCTCCATAACAATCACACCCGGGAATCGTCCGGTTTTCCACGGACAGTTTTTCGAAATAGATTTTGACCGACTTGGCCCCCCCATAGCCGCCGAGGGAGATACTCCCGTTGGACTCATTCCTGCTGGAAGAGTAATCGTAACCGTACTGCTGGTTCTGGATATTGGAGATATTCACGGTGGTCCAGGTGACATTTTCCCCGGCATCGGGCTTGTAACAAAGCCTGCTCCAGCCCTGGTAGCCGTCGGGACAACCCTCTTCACCGTTGGTTTCCAGGTCCTCCACGATCTTCATAAAATTGAGGTAATTACCCGTGACAAAGCAGTACACCCGTTCTTTGCCATCTGAGGTCTGGGCATCGTCCGGGTCGTCGGTCAGGGCATAATCAGACTCGTCTTTGTCCCGGAAAAGGCCTGAGAAATAGATCCCCGGTGCCTTCATGTACCCCAGGAAGCCGTAGTCTTTGGCCACATTGGTCCGGGGATCGACCCGCACATCCGTGAGACGGATGGCCTGGTGGTTGAAAAAGGTCACCCCGCTCTCGGCATCGTCCGTATAATAAACCCACGCGTTCCATTTATTGATATCCTTGCTCACTCCGGATACGGCGGGGACGGCCGAGGGATAGACCACCCACTTCACCCCGTCGCCGTCGGTCATCGTTTCGATGCTCACCCCGGATTCCGGATCATCCAGGTCCGTATAGGTCCAGCCCGTATCGATGATGCCGTAATGTATGAAACCTTCACGATAACCGCTGTACATGGGATCACCCATGACCGAATATTTTTCGCCCTGGGACCCCGTGATCTCGGCATGGCCCAGATAGGCACTGACCAGATAGATCTTGTTCTTGTCCCAGAGGGTGATGTCCTTATGCGGATCATCCGCGGGGGGATCATCATCTTCACCCACGGGCGAGGCGTTCACCGGATTTACCCCCGTGGCCCAGTCCCAGTAGGCCCGATAGTCGATCTCATGGTTATAGACCGGCCATCTCATGCTGCCCGAGGTATCGATGACCAGCATGGCGTTATTTTTGACCGACGTTCGGTAGACGTCCACATCCTCGCCTTGGGCCGTTTCATCGAATAGACCCACGAAAAACAGGGCAAACATCACCCCCCACAGGATCATGGCATATCTTCTTTCCGTTTTCATAGGAAGTGGCCTCCTTGTGTAAAGTCTCATAAGGGAAGTTTTTGAGAATCCGCATCGCTCTGGATCAAATACCCGACCCGTGTCTTAATTCGCCTTTGGGCCGATCTTATAGTATCTGGCCTTGACGCCGGCCACGACCCTGTGAGAATCGATATCGTAGTCATAACGGCTGAAATCCGTCGACGAGTAGCCCTTTGGGGGCAGAAAAAACCCTATATAATCCACTGAGAAGTTATAACTGTTCCCTAATACCTGGTGGGGCGTCGGGGTGGGAAGGCCCATGGTGCTCTCGGTGGCAAGGGTCTGTAAAGTGTGGATATCGGTTACCGGGTAGTTGCCCCTGCCCACCTCCTGCGCTTCCCGGTGGAGCCCCCCTTCAGCCAGGTAAAAGCCCTGCTTGAGGCTCAACTGATTGGCTGAGATCATGAGTTCCGTGCTGGAGGTCCTGTTGATGGAGATTCCGATGATCATCAGAACCACCATGAGCATGAGGGAGACGATCATGACCGACCCGTCCTGTTCGTGCAATCTCCTATTCATGGGTCACCCCTTTCCTTTCCTCATGAAGCCAGTGATTTGATGTTTCGAAGGATCCGGGCGTGGCGGCCGTTCTCCCAGGTCACGATGACCACCACCGACTTGGTATCGGGAATGGGATCATCGTCAGAGATATTCCAAATGATGGTATATTGATCCACATTCCTCTGATGTTCGATGGTCGCCGTAGAGGTCAGATCGCCGTTATTCAACATCGTCGTATCCGCAACCGAGGCATCGTAGTAATCCGTATTGATCAACCGCTCCAACTGCTGCTGAGCCAGGTTGAGGGCCTCCGTGCTGGTCCCGCTGATACCGTTTCCCCGGATGGCCATGATCTGCATTTGCCCGGCCGAGAGTATCCCCACCGTGAGGATGCTTATGGCGATCAATACCTCCAAAAGGGTAAAACCGTCGCGACGCAAATGCCTTCCCGAACCCCCCGTCTCTTTTGAAATAAACATGATTCGCCCCTTCGTTCTCATTACATGTCGATTCCTAAATTTCTCACCTTAATCGTCGATGAAAGGAACCTCTGTTTCGTCCCCATTGCGGGAATGGTGGTTTCGGCCGTAAGGGTGATATTAACCTCCCTCACCCTTGCCTGATTCGCCGTCGTCAGGCCGGAAACCACGGACCCGTCGTTCAGGGTGTAGGTAATCTGCATGTCGCTTATACCTTCCCCCATGGCCTGGAATCCGTTGTCGCTCCCCAGGTTCCGTCGCTCAAGTTGTGGATTGGCATCTTCACTGATTTTGTAGATAATAATATCGGCCCTTGCGATGCTGTCGCCTGCGCCCGAATAGGTCTCCGTGAGTCCAAAACCCGGTGAAAAGGACACCTGCTGCCCGGGACCCGACGCGGTAATGTTGCTGATCTCAATGAGTTCCGACCTGGACAAATCCGATTTTAAAAGAATAGCGTATTTCTTTCCTCCGGTGTCATTCAGATCGTCATCTCCATCCCCGTCCAGATCAAGGTCAAAAAGAGTCAGAAACGTGGGAGTTCCCGAGTTGCCTTCCCCTCCGGCCAGCCCCCCCCAATCATCACTGGCCTTTACGATCAGAATCAGATCGGTCCCGTCCCTGACATCGTTTCCTCCGCCGTCATTGTCATTATTTCTGCCGTATATCAAGGGGCGAAGGGTTTCGTTCCCACCCGAGGTCGGATCCCAGTCCATCGAATAGGTATTGATGTCCGAGGAGATGCGGTATCCCGCCATCTGGATATCCCCCACCATATAGTCCATGGCCGCACGCAGGTTCTGCTGCATCATGGCCACCTGCTCCTGAACGGCATAGGAACTCTGCTGGCTCCTGAAGGTATACAAAACGCTGCCCATGACGACTCCGGCAATAACCACGGCCACCATCATCTCTATCAGGGTAAACCCTTCCTGGTTTCTCATGCTCGCTCCTGCGCATCAATGATCATTCCACCTATTGCCATGCGGCACCGTCAAACTTTTGCATCCTGATAAACCCGCTAAGAATGGAGGTTACGGCATAGGCCCTGTCGTTCTTGTTGTTTTGAACAACCACGGCCCCGTTATCCCCTGTCCCGCGTGCTGTGAATTTGGCCTGATTGCCAGCGAAGGTAATACTGGCGCCAACGGCGTCGCCGTTCCACTTGGTGGCGGCGTTTCCCCAGCCATACCTGACCCCGCTTCCGTAATCTGCAAGGGTAATGGTCTTTTCAACGACATTATCCCCTACGGTGGAAATGAATCCGTCAGCTCCGCCGCTTACGACCTGATAGGAACCCCCGCCGAGATTAAAGACCAGGGCATACTCTCGGTTATTGCCTATGGCCTTGGATTTGGTCAATTGGAAGTTTGTATAGAGGTCCACGCCGGCGCTTCTCAGCCGATAGTTCGGATACCACAAAGAAAAGGCCGGAATGGCGATCCCAGCCAGGACCGACAGGACAACAATAGCAATAAGCAACTCAATCAGCGTAAATCCGGAATACTTTCTTCTGATCCCAAGGCGATCGATCATCAACGGCTCCTTTTGTGGGTTGCCCTTAAGAACCCGGGGTTGCAAATTTTTACAGCAAAACACATGCCATTTAACACCTCATTACCATAACTATTTATCTTGACAGGAAAAATCTGTCAAGATCCGGATTCGCCGATGATTGCATCGCCGGGCCGGATGTAAACTTACCTATCAGGTGTAAACTTATTTTACACTTCCGGGCAAAGCCATTCGAACCCGACCGCTATCCTTACTAGGGAAAAAATTTAATGGGCTTGAAATTGTCTACATGGTGTGAGACGGGTGTCAGTGGCAACCTGTCTATTATCATCGGCAGTTTACGTTCCAGACATTACATCTTCGTGATGCCGTGCCTCGGATCAAGAATGGATGATTTTGGTGGTGGTTCCCGGGTACCGGTCGTGCATCGAGGCATCAACCTTTTCGCAGGCCCGATCCGCCTTCAGCAGATGGTCTTTTTTTTGGTCGTGATAAATGGGGCAGGACTACAGCAGGACGCTGCGCTTCTTCTTTGGCAGGAGTGTGTCCCTATTCCTTGATCTTTCCAAGTCCCGGAATCCTGGTGCCGGATCCGAGACAGATTTACGCCCCGGGAACCGTTCTATTTCCCCTTTTCCTGCAGGATCAGATCAATGCGATGGTAGAAGCCTTCAATCGTCCGGTCTCTCAGTCTCTTTCCGTTGATAAAAACGGCCGGAACACTCCTGACACCGGCCTTTTGTCCCGCTCGCAGGTCCTTCCGGACCTGTGCGATAATTTTTGAATCTTTCCTCATTTTTTCAAAAAGGGGCATATTCAATCTCAACTCCCGGGCGATTTGCTCGATCCGGGCATCGTTCAGGCCGTCGAAATTCTGAAAGAGACGATCGTGGAATTCCCAGAATCTATCCTGATTTCCGGCGGCAAGGGCTGCGAGAGCAGCTTTCATGGCATAAGGATGGCTCTTGATTGGATAGTTTTTGAAAACGACCTTCACCTCTTTTGAAAAGGTATTGCGCACCTCTTTGATCACTGAAACGAGCCGGGAACAGTACCCGCACTGGTAATCACTGAAAACGATGATCTCGACCGGGGCATCGACAAGACCCAGAGAGGGAGAACCGGATACCTCGAATTTTTGAACAAGATCCACCTGGAGGATTCGGACCAGACTATCCTTCCTGCTGCTCAGGAGCACGACATCCTCCAGGGGCCCCACCCGAACCCGGTCCATGTTTTCGCCGACCTCGATTTTATCCCTGAGCGTTCCATCAGGGCCGTAGACCAGGAGGTTCCCCCCTTCCGTGAGCACATAGATCCACCGACCGTTCAAGGTTACGGCCACATCCAGAGGAGGTTCTTCTGTTTTCAGATCTTTTTTCATGCCCCATTGCGCGCAGGAAACACCACCAGAAAAAAGAACCGTTAAAAGACAAAGGATTACGAGGCATGCACCCCGATTGATACGCATTGACCCTATCCTCCCATATGCTTTTTTTACATTTACCTGGATCTCACCCGTAGACAGTCCTTGCCTACTCGATCAAATCGCTCCAGCTTACCTTCCCCGTCTTTGCGTTTTTCAGGGGCAGATTTTGTTCCGGTACCTCGACAATCGTCCCCGTACTCGTCTGAATAAAGGCCTTGCTTCCTTCCTGCCGGCCCACGTGTAAACTGGGCGTGGTGGCCATCCCCCGACCCAGGGAGAGCCGGTGGATCACATTGCCGCTTGCATCCAGGCCGTCGCCCACGAAGATCTGCTCACGCCATGCCGTCCCGGTCTGGTAATACACGCCGTAAAGATAGCTCAACCCCTCGGGCAGACAGACATCGTCGTAGGGTTGGTAGGAGGTAAAAGTCAAAAGTCCTCCCAGCAGTGTGCCCTGCCCCAGGTTTCTCTCCCGCTCATCCGAAAAATCCCGATACCACCCATCCGTGCCTGTGGGATCGGATTCACTGCAGCCCGAGCCCGCGATATAATTGATGAGTCCCTGGAATGTGCCCACCTCTGACCCATCCACTGTGGGGAGGCAGTCGGTGCTGCCGTCCATACACGACAACGTGGCCGTGGCGTTCTGACTCGACTCCTGAACCAGGATCTGATCCACTTTGACGAGCCCCTGGGACCCTGGGATGCCGTTATGGGTCCCCGTCTTCTCCACGCTCTCCCATGTGAACTCTTCGCTGCAATTCATGGGTTCCTTAATACCGTAATAGCTCTGCTGAGAGGCGTCCGACTTGTCCTCCCGATCGAAAAACCGCCCGGTCCCGAAATAGACCCAGAAATTGGATCCGTCCGTGCCCAGGGCAGCCGGGGCGGTCACGGGCTGCCCCACATCAATCAGGGGGAGAGGGTTGGTAAGGCTGGAACCGGCCAAGAGGCCTGCCCACTGGCTGGGAAGTGTGGATTCCTGGTCATTGTTCGAATCCAGCTTCCGGGTCACGAGTCGGTACATCTTTCCCCCCCACGAACCCCATGTGCCGGAGACTGTGCCGAAATAAACCGCATCGGACTTATAGTTTGGATCCATGTTGAAATCCACGGTGATCGCGTCGGAGACAAAACTATTGGCGTCCAGCAGAAAACGCCCCCCCTGGTTCCCCACTGAAGGCAATGCATCGGGAATACGGAAGGCCGAGGGAGAGGGACCGACCAACCGGTCTAAGGGCAGAACGGCGATCTTCCCGGTCTGATCACTCTCGCCGCTCAGCGCAGTCGGGCCACTGCCCAGCACGAGATACCAGTTTGAGGTATCACCCTCCTTCATGACCACCATGGAGGGAATCACGGTCGTATACCCGAGGTCGGCCGTGGTTCCTGAATAGGTCATTTCACCGAGCAACACGGGTGGATTTTCCGGATCCGTAACATCAAAGATGATATAGGCCGAGACGAACTGCCGGGTATCCGCGGGATAATCCGGAGATCCGTCACTGTTCAAATCAAGCGTCCCAGGTGAAACCCGGGTCCCGCCGAACCTCATGCCGGCAACCAGAATGGTTCCCCAGCCCCCGATATGGGTGGTATCCGAATCATCCACGGGGTCCCACAGTTGGACGTCAAAGACTCGAGGGCGCAGATCCATCATGAATTTGTGTTGATAGTCGGGTTCCATCAGACATTTCAGGTCTGAAATCAAGTTGTAGGGCACGTAGGCCCAGAGCTCAGCGCCCAGGTCCGGAGCCGAATTCTCGGATGTGCCGTCAGGGGTAAGGCGAAACTTTTTTTCCGTTTCATTGTAGAACCCGCCGTTGACGGCATGAAGCATTCCGTCATTTCCGCCGAAATAGATCACGTGTCTTCGGTGCTTGTAATGATCGGCAAATAGGGCGTACATAGCGTCCCGGTAGAGGTAGTGATAGGCCTCGGTGGGCGATTCGACCGAAATCGGCGTCGAATGAATGACGTCTCCCAGGCGCCAGGTCAGGTTGCTAGACATACCGTCCCGGTCGAAATCGTATTGAACCTCACGGCTTCGGAGCCCCGCCTGGTCAAGACCCCGTACCCATTTCACGATCTCATCCACTTCTGCTGAGGTCTGGACCCCGAAATCAAGTGGAATGGGGCCCCGGTTACCCGAAACGGTCAGGGGATTGCTTACCCAGTCCCCGGCAGGTCCTCTGGGCTCGAAATCGATGGTCTCTGAGCTGTCCACGATTCCATCGTTGTCCAGGTCGTTCCAGGTGAAGATATACCGCTCTTTTTCGTTGGAAATATAGGTGTCCCTGTTGTCCACGATGTTTGCATCCGTGATCTCGGAGAGCCATTCGGCAGCGGACCAGAGATAGTGGACCTGATCCAGATCCTTGGCGGTCCCGCTGCACGTCCCGTCCGGGTTCAGGGTTCCATAGCAGACCTTGGACTTGCTCTCGTCTTCATCGTAAAACATCACGACCCTTTCGTCGTCTTCGTCCAGGGCCCGGTTACCGTTCGTGTCTTCATACATGTTTCCGAAGGTATCGATGAGCGTCGCATGAACCTCCCCGATCCAATTCACCTCACCCCCGCCCTGCACGGGAACCTGGGTCCAGAAGATGGCCTGATAAATAGCGCCCTCGCCCCCACGCGACGAGGCGATGACCGAGGCGGCGGAGCCCGAGGCGACCCCGGCTCGAATCTGGTTCAGGGCCTCCCTGACCTCATTATCCAGGGTGGTAAGCACCTGTGATG
>CAZXWJ010000029.1:0-29327 GCA_964644375.1 uncultured Desulfobacteraceae bacterium
GTGCTCTCGATGAGGGTGGGGTCGAGGACGATAATGTGGTCCGGTTTGTAGATCTGGTTGCGGAGCTGAATAGGGCTTTCATCGATTCGGCAAAAGGCCATCACCGGGGCGCCGCGGCGTTCCACACCAAATGCCGGGAAGGCCTGCACGTATTTCCCCTCTATAAAGAAGGCATGGGCCAGAACTTCAGAGCCGATAACGGCACCCTGACCGCCCCTTCCATGGAAACGAATTTCCTGCATGGGCTCTCCTCCCTGCGTCTTTTCAACGAGACACCCCTGCGTTGATTCGAAGTCTCCGGTTGAGCAGCAAACCGCGCGCATGATGACGCGAGGGACGTCGCCAGATTTATTCGCTAACAATATGAGGATATGTTGTTGAGTTGTTAGTTTCCAATAACTTACGCATGCCGAAAAAATCACTGTTTCGGAGAGTAGACGACTGCCAGGACCTTGGATTTTTTACCGCCCAATCCCCTGAGGGCATGGCTTATATCCGAGTGAAAGTAAATGCTGTCGCCCGGGTTGATGACAATGACCTGGTCGGAACCCCTGAACTCCGTCTCTCCTTCAAGCCCGAAGAGGAACTCCTCTCCGGGGTGGTTGTAAAAGAGAAGATCGTTTTCATCTCTGGCGTCGATTTCAACCATAAAGGGTTCCATGTGTTTTTCCGTCATGGGGAGGGCCAGAGATTCATATTGGTATCCCGCGTTGCGCGAACTGGCATGCCCGTGGCGACTGGTTTTCCGGCGATCCTTATGCCGAACAACGACAATACGATTCGGTGAGGGGGTCTCCTGAAAAAAATGGCCGATATCAACGCCAAGGGCCTTGGAGATCTTTAGTAATGTTGCTATGGGAGGGATGGTAAGATGGTTCTCAATCTGGGAAAGGAAAGGTTTGGAAAGTCCGGTAATATCCGAGACGTTCTGGAGTGTCAGTCGCTTTCGGTTCCGAATCTGACGGATCTGGGTCCCCAGGTTGAGCGCCTTGACCTCCTCGTTAATATCCATATCGACGCCTCTTCTGTTAAATATAGTCTTTAAATTAACAGTGGTGTTTTCCTGTGTCAAACAATTTTTCGCTGCGGGTAAACTTAAGGCCAAGCCGGCCGCCACGCAAAAGATCGGCCTTCAGATTCGCGGTTGACACCCAGATCCTATTCTCTTACTCTAATTGGGTAAAGAAAGGATGATGTCACTCTTGATTTTGCTGTATCATGGCCTGTTGCAGTATTAACGATTTCTTTTCTTGACATTCCCTATTGCTTCTCATAATTCTATGCTCGAGCTTGTTTTGAAAGAGCATGGCCATATATTGGTCTTTTTAGACATTTTAATCTATTTTATTAAAGGAGGTTCCCATGAGAAAGTATCTGTCGATTTGTCTGACTTTATTTTTGGTTCTAGGATTTTGCGGCATGGTGCAGGCTAAGACGCTCAAACTGGCATTGGATGCCGATCCCAAGACCATGGATCCCCAGGAACAATTGTCCGGCGGGATGCTTCAGTACTCCCACTGGGTATTTGATCCACTGGTACGCTGGACCCAAGACATGAAATTCGCTCCGCGTCTGGCCGTAAAGTGGGAACGAACGGACGATCTGACCATGAGGTTTTATCTCCGCAAGGGCGTCAAATTCCACTCCGGGAATCCTTTTACGGCGGAAGACGTGAAGTTCACCGTCAACCGATTAAAGAAGAGTGTGGATTTCAAGGGGCTCTTTGATCTGTTTGAGGAACCTAAAGTAATCGATGACTATACCGTGGAGATTAAGACCAAAAAACCCTACGCACTGCTCCTGAATATGGCCACCTACATCTTCCCCATGGACAGCAAATTCTATACCGGTACCGATGACAAGGGAACACCCAAGGATGCTTGTGTGAAAGTCGGCCATTCATTTGCCAAGACCAATGAAAGCGGAACCGGGAAATACAAAGTGACCATTCGGGACCATGGCGTGAAAATGGTCCTTGATAAATTTGCGGATTACTGGGACAAAGACTCTCCGGGAAATGTGGACAAGATCATCCTCACCCCGATCAAAGAAGAAGCGACGCGCGTAGCGGCCCTGCTCGCAGGTGACGTGGACTTCATCACACCTGTTCCCCCTCAGGATTTTGACAGGATCAAAAGGGATGCGAATGTCAATCTCTTCACGTACCCCGGGGGTCGTATCATCACGGTCCAGATGAATCAGAAACGTCTGGAACCGCTCCGGGACGTCAGGGTTCGGCAGGCCATCGTTCATGCCGTGAACAACGTCGGCATCGCCCAGAAGATCATGAAGGGAACCGCCACACCCGCAGGCCAGCAGAGCCCCAAGGGCTATGCCGGCTTCAAGGAATCCCTGGCCCCCCGCTATGATCTCAACAAGGCCAAGACCTTGATGAAAGAAGCAGGATATGCCAAGGGTTTTTCCGCTACCATGATTTCCCCCAATAACCGCTATGTGAATGATGAGAAGATTGCAGAGGCCTTTGTTTCCATGCTGGCCAAGATCGGCATAAAAATCAATTTGAAGACCATGCCCAAGGCCCAGTACTGGGATGAGTTTGATAAACAACCTGCGGATTTCCAGCTGATCGGGTGGCATTCGGACACGGAAGATTCCGGTAATTTCACCGAATTTTTGGCCATGTGTCCGAACAAGGAAACGGGATACGGACAGTACAACAGCGGGAATTACTGCAATCCGAAAGTCGATGAATTGACGATGGCTTGTCAGACCGAGACCGATCTGGAAAAAAGGGCGGAGATGCTGAAGGAGATCGAGCAGATCCTTTACGATGATGCGGCATTCGTTCCCTTCCATTGGCAGAATCACTCCTATGCGGCCAATAAGAATCTGGATGTGGCCCCTATCATCAACACGATGAACTTTCCTTACTTTGGGGATCTCGTTGTCCATTAAGCTCGGGCCGCCTTTTGCGGTGCAGAGCTGAATCCTTCGGGGCAGGTCATGGTTGCGGAATGCAATGGGCCTGCCCCAAACGCGTCTATTAGAACTTCGAAAGAGTGCATGTGATGTTCGCATTTATTGTCAGACGTCTCACCCAATCCATTCTGGTCATGCTGGTGGTCAGCTTTGTGGGTTTTGCCATCAAGAACCAGATTGGGGACCCGGTTCGTGATATTGTTGGAGAAAGGGTTTCCGTGGCGGAAAGGGAGGCCCTTCGTGATAAGCTTGGCTTAAATGATCCTTTTTTGGTTCAATTCTCCCGTTATGTGAAGAAAGTCAGTCATGGCGACCTGGGGATATCCTTTCATCACGCCAAACCGAATGTCGATGTGATTTTTTCTAAGGCACCGGCGACCCTCGAACTTGTTTTCGCGACCACCCTTATCCTTATTTTCGTCTCCCTGCCTGTGGGGATCTTTACTGCTATCCGGCCCAACAACTGGTTTTCCAAATTTACTATGGCCTTCAGCACATTGGGGGTTTCGATCCCGGTTTTTCTGACGGCGATCATGCTCATCTTCGTTTTTTCAGTCGAACTGGGCTGGATGCCCTCCTATGGGCGAGGTGAAACCATCAATGTGTGGGGCTGGGAAAGCGGGCTTTTGACCCTGGATGGATTGAAGCACCTCATCATGCCGAGCATTGCCCTGAGTTCCATCATGCTGCCGCTCTTTATTCGCCTGATACGAAGCGAGATGATGGAGGTGCTGGAGACGGAATATATCAAATTCGCGTGGGCAAAGGGCCTCTTCCGAAAGCGCATCTGGTTTGTTCATGCGTTCAAGAATACACTGCTTCCTGTCATCACGGTTTTCGGTGTTCAGATCGGCATTCTTTTCGCCTTCACGATCCTTACGGAAACCGTGTTTCAATGGCAGGGCATCGGGTTCATGTTCCTGGAGGCCGTTGAACGTTCGGATACCTCCCTTCTGGTGGCTTATTTGATGGTTGTAGGCGCTCTCTTCGTGACGGTCAATACCATCGTGGATATCATATACGGACTTGTAAACCCGACCATTAGAATAGCGGAAAAGAAATGAAGAGACATTGGGAGCGTTTTAAAGCGTCATACCTTTTTTACAGTTTCAAGCGAGACCGTATCGCCATTTTGAGTTTTGCCGTTCTGGTTATTCTTGTCCTTCTGAGTGTGCTGGCTCCGGTGATTTCTCCCTATGACCCGTATGACGCCAACAATATCGATATTCTGAATTCCGAAATACCGCCAGGGTGGATGGAAGCGGGCACCCGTGAATTTTTTCTCGGAACCGATGTCCAGGGGCGGGATTTGCTGAGTACCATGCTCTATGGATTGCGCTTGTCGATTATTATTGGCTGCGGGGCTGTTCTGCTACAGGCTTCCCTGGGTATTTCCGTTGGGCTGGCCTCCGGGTACCTTGGCGGAAAGGTCGACTCGATCCTGATGAGAATCGCGGATATCCAACTTTCCTTTCCTTATCTGATTGTCGCGATTTTCGTCAGCGCCATCTTCCAGGTGGCCTTTGGTGTGAGTCGTTATGAAGAATTGGCCATCCCTCTGCTAATTGTTATCATCGGTTTGGCTGAGTGGCCCGTTTATGCGCGTACCGTTCGGGCGGCCGTTCTGGGAGAAAAAAACAAGGAATACGTGGAGGCGGCCCGCGTCATAGGCTTGAGTCGAAAATTGATCATGGTGAGACATGTCCTTCCGAATACCATGACGTCCGTCCTCGTGATTTCCACTCTCCAGGTGGCCAATGCCATTATGAATGAGGCGGCTCTTTCGTTTCTGGGTCTGGGAATGCCCGTGACCAAACCGTCACTGGGATCTCTCATCCGGTCAGGATTCGAGTACATTTTCAGCGGTTCCTGGTGGATCACGATTTTTCCGGGCCTTCTTTTGGTTGCGCTTGTGCTTTTCATCAACCTCCTGGGAGACTGGCTGAGAGATGTCCTCAATCCGAAACTGTACAAGGGGTAGAACCAGAAAATCATCACAAGAAATTTGGAATTTGTTTGAATCGTTCAGGTTAGGAAAGACATGGGGCATTTGCTGGAAGTCATAGATCTGGAAGTAAAATTTGGTTTGCGTTTTGGTGACCTGACCGCTATCAACGGGGTCAGTTTTACACTTGATAAAAGGGAAAAACTGGGCCTGGTAGGTGAAAGCGGTGCAGGGAAGTCCGTGACGGGGTTTGCCATCATAAACTTGTTGAGTAAGCCCGGTTATATTTCCGGAGGGAAGATTCTATTCGAAGGTCGAGAAGTCAATCAATTATCGAGAGAAGAACTCCGAGACTTGAGGGGCCATCGAATCAGCATGATTTTCCAGGATCCGATGATGACCCTTAACCCGGTACTGACGATCGGCACCCAGATGGTCGAGACCATATTGGCTCACAAGAAAATGAGCAGAACCGATGCCATGGGCATTGCCTTGGAGAAGCTCAAAAAGGTCTATATCCCATCGCCGGAGAAGCGACTTTCTCAATACCCCCACGAATGCTCCGGGGGCATGCGTCAGAGAATCGTAATCGCCATTGCCCTCCTCACCGACCCGTCCATCATGATTGCCGATGAACCGACAACGGCCTTGGACGTCACCATTCAGGCAGGGATTATGGACCTCCTGATCGAACTATGTGAAGTCGAGGACATGGGGCTGATCCTGATTACCCACGATCTGGCGGTGGTTTCACAGGTTACGGAAAAGATCGCAGTCATGTACGCCGGAAAGATAGTTGAAACCGGCCCTACGGAAGCCATTGTTCATCACCCCCGGCATCCCTATACGCAGGGACTCATCAAGGCCATTCCCGGCGGCATCCTTGCAGATGAAAAACGGTTAAACCAGATTCCCGGTATGATGCCCACGTTGACCGATATTCCGCCCGGTTGTGCCTTCCATCCGCGGTGCGCTGTGAGTCAGAAAATCTGCAAGACGGAGACCCCGGGGCTCATCAGTGTGGGAGAATACGGGCAGATGATTGCCTGTCATGTCATTGGAAAGAGCTGATTCATCAGGAAAGCATACAAATTATGAAAGCGAAAAACGATCTGCTTACCATCAACCATCTCGTGAAACATTTTGATATTTCCGGTGGCCTCCTTGACCAGCTTTCTTTTAAAAAGGGACGCCTTGTCAGGAAGCGGACCACCGTTAAAGCGATCAATGATGTCAGTCTATTTATTCTTCCTGGTGAGACCTTCAGCGTGGTCGGTGAAAGCGGATGCGGTAAATCCACCCTGGCGAGAACGGTTTTGGGCCTCTATCCCCCGGAAAAGGGTGAAGTGCTTTACCGCGGAAAACGAATCGATCATCTTTCACCCCCGCAGATGCTTCCCTATCGGGCCAAGATGCAGATGATATTTCAGGACCCTTATGCATCCCTGAATCCCCGGATGACCGTTAAGCGGACCCTGGAAGAACCCATCCTTTTTCATCAGCGATCCGTTTCCCATGAGGATGTGGGAGAGCGGGTTGCAGACGTCATGGAACAGGTCGGCATTGATCCCAAGTGGTCGGACCGTTATCCCCATGAGTTTTCAGGGGGACAACGGCAGAGGATCAGTATTGCCAGGGCATTGATGGTGGACCCGGAATTCATCGTGGCTGACGAGCCTGTGTCGGCCCTGGATGTTTCCATTCAGGCCCAAATTTTGAATCTGCTGATGGAGGCCCAGGAAAAACGCGGCTTGACATACATGTTTATCACCCACGATCTATCGGTGGTAAAGTATATCAGTACGCGTGTCGCCGTTATGTATCTGGGGACCGTTTGCGAGTTGGCAAAGACCAGAGACCTTTTTGAAAACCCGATCCATCCTTATACCCGAGCCCTCCTGAGCGCCATTCCGAAGCTTGGCCACAAAAAACCCAAACACATCAAGTTGAAGGGGGAGGTCCCCACCCCCATTGACCTTCCCTCGGGATGTGTCTTCCACGGAAGATGTCACTATGCCAAGGATATCTGCAGGCGGGAGACTCCCGAGCTGCTTGAGGTGTCGGATCATCACTATGCCGCCTGTTTTTTTGCTGATTCTCTTAACGGCAAGGCACTAAAATAGGTTTTTTTCACTTATCTTTCGCGAGCCGGATAGAATCCTCACCGAATCTCTTGCTATTTCGTCCAGCGATGTACTTTTCCTTTTGCCACTTGGCTTGTCTGGGTGGTCGCTACGACAATAGAGTATCCGATACCGTCACACTGAACGGACAGGCGACTTGAAATACTCTGCGTAAAAGTGACTTGCGTTAAAATAAAAATAGCGTTATAAATCAGCATTTTCCAAAAAATATAGATATGGTAATTGCTTTAGAAAGCAAGTGAGATAAAAGGAATAACGATCCCCTTTAATCCTATGAGCCAAAAAAAATTATAGATACTTCTCTTAAGGAGGCAAACATGACAGACAGTTTGAATCCCTTCAAGATCGCGCAACAGCAACTGGACGATGCGGCCGAGAAACTTGGTCTTGATGCGGCTACCCACGAATTGCTCCGGTGGCCCCGGCAGGAAATCAAAGTTACTTTCCCCGTGAAGATGGACGATGGTTCAACTAAAATTTTTCATGCTTTTCGGGTTCAATACAACACGGCCCGGGGGCCGGCCAAAGGTGGGATTCGCTGGCATCCGGATGAGACGATCGACACGGTCAGGGCTCTGGCCGCATGGATGACCTGGAAGACCTCGGTGGTGGATATCCCTCTGGGAGGAGGGAAGGGCGGAGTCATCTGCAATCCCAAGGAAATGTCTGACAGCGAAAAAGAGAGACTGGCCCGGGGGTATGTCCGGTCGATGGCCCGCTCGCTGGGTGTTACCCTTGATGTTCCTGCTCCTGATGTCTACACGACCCCGCAGATCATGGCCTGGATGATGGATGAATTCGAGACGATAGTAGGAGAAAAACATCCTGGAGTGATCACGGGCAAACCTATTCCTGTTGGAGGCAGTCAGGGTCGGGGTGATGCCACGGCGCGCGGTGGTATCTATGTGGTCAGGGAAGCGGCCGGGATTTACGGTATGGCCCTGGAAGGAAAATCTATGGCCATTCAGGGGTTCGGAAATGCGGGGCAGTATGCCGCCAGGCTGGGAAGCGAGATCCTCGGACTCAAGCTGGTGGCAGCCTCTGATTCAAAAGGGGGCGTATATAATCCCAAAGGGATCGATGTCGACGCGCTTATTGATCACAAATTGAAGACAGGTGGTGTAAACGGTTTCTCAGGGGCTGAGGAGATCGGCAATGAAGAACTCCTTGAGAGCGAAGTGACCGTCCTTTTCCCTGCAGCCCTGGAGAATGTGATTACGGAAGAGAATGCCCCGAGGCTGAAATGCAAAATGATCTGCGAACTGGCCAACGGACCCACAACACCCGAGGCGGATAATATCCTCTATGAAAAGGGCATTATCGTGCTGCCCGATTTTCTGGCCAATGCGGGGGGCGTAACTGTCTCCTATTTTGAACAAGTACAGAATACCTATAATTTTTACTGGCCACTCGAGGAAATCTATTCGAGACTTGAGGAGAAAATGACCCACGCCTTTCGCAGCGTTCATGAAATGCATCAGGAGAGGAAGGTCAATATGCGACAGGCGGCTTATCTCGTGTCCGTCGCCCGGGTGGCCGAGGCCTGCAAGCTTAGGGGGTGGGTGTAAGACGGCGTCTTCCCGCCGGAGGTCTTCTGCTTGAAACCGAGTGGGGTGAGACTGAACTGATACGGAGTATTGGCGTCTTAGGGCATGGGATCATAAACATCTTGTATCTTTTGCCCGTCGCACCGTTATTCCATCACTTCGCAAAACAGCCGGAACCCTATTGGTGGAAGAGTTCGAGGATGCCGCTGTTATTGTTGATTATCATAACCCCTTTTCATGCGTTTTATTCGCTGTTAAAAACCTGGCCCTTGGGGGCAGGATTTTTACGCATCGCTGGGGAGAACCAACCTTTCAGGTTGGTAACGGGTCGGACAACGTAAGTTTTTCGGCCTTGAAGAGAGCTTCTATGGATCTTGTCACCACCTACCGGATGTACCGGAAAATGATGCAATACCCGCAGCTCCTTGACAGTATGCGCACCATTTTTCTGTCTAGCCTCGAAAAACGGGGCGTTATCGATTCGACGTCCCTTGAAAAAGAGGCCCTTGAAGGGCTTGAGAATAAAGGTTTGCCTGCGAGCGAAGAGAACCTGCGAGAACACAAGAGCGCCCTGATTGATCTCTATTTCACTGATCATTTCACAGAGGAGGAAATTGAAAATCATATCAATCTGGCCAGGAAAGAGGATCTTTTTCGGATTCTGAATCGGGTGGTAAACACGGAAGGCGCAACTTCAAAAAGGATACAGAACGCCCTGAAGGCGTTTTGCAATGTGCCCCAGGGGGATCTTTTTATTGATCCCGTTGAGGCCGAGGGTGTTCGGGTAGCTCTGATCAATCACTTCATATCCAACCAGCTCCCTTTCATAGGGGTCAGCAAGCCGCATATCACGATACGCGACGTGGACGAAATGCTTGACCACAGCTACTGGAACCGGCGAAGACCGGGCAAGATCGGTGGAAAGGCCGCGGGCATGTTTCTGGCCTACAAAATCGTGTTGCCCCGACTCAAGGAAAAGGATCCGGAACTGGAGAAACACGTGGTCATCCCTGACTCCTATTACTTCAATTCGGGGAGTTTTTCGGATTTTATCGATTACAATGAGCTCTACCATTTCCACAGCCAGAAGTACAAAACCCGGGAAGCCATCGAAGAAGAGTATAAGAATATCGCTCAGCTCTTTGAAAAGGCCTCGTTCCCTCCGGACGTTGTGGAGATCTTTCGCGGTTTCCTCGATCAAGTGGGTGAACATCCCCTGATTCTTCGGTCCTCCAGCCTCCTGGAGGACAATTTCGGGTCTGCTTTTTCAGGTAAATACGATTCCGTTTTTCTGGCCAACCAGGGAAAACCGGAAAGGAGACTCAATGAGTTTATCTGGGGGCTCAAACGGGTTCACATGAGTACCTATGGACCGGGTCCCATCATCTATCGAAGGGATCATAACCTCCTTGATTTTGATGAGAAAATGAGTGTCCTTGTCCAAAAGGTAGTGGGGCGCCGGTACGGGAAACATTTCTTCCCTTTTGCAGCGGGGGTCGCCTATTCACATAACCCCTACCGATGGACGCCGAGAATCCGCAAGGAAGACGGCATCGTCCGGTTGGTTTTCGGGCTCGGAACCCGTGCTGTAGACCGGGTAGGATCGGATTATCCGCGCATGATCCCCCTGAGCCATCCTACCCTTCGACCTGAAGTGGACGCCGGACAGATCGCAAAATATTCACAGAAGCTCGTTGATGCCCTGAACGTTGAATCAGGAGTGGTTGAGTCCCTGTCCTATCAAGATATCATGAAGAAGAACTCCAAGGATGCACCCTTCTATGCCCTCTCCGTCGATCAGGCGGGACATCTCTCCGCGCCTCTGTTTAAAGGGCAGAAGGTGGACATTAAAAGTGGATGTATCACCTTTGATAACTTTCTTAAGCAGACACCCTTTGTGTCGCTCATGAAAAAGATACTACATAAGCTGCAGGAATCCTATGGGCAACCCGTAGACGTTGAATTCGCATGGGATCAGGGCAAGCTCTACCTCCTGCAGTGCCGTACCCTCGCGGTCGCCGGGGAATTGGAATCGGTCGAATGGCCGCAAAACATTTCCGATGAAGCCGTTCTTTTTACCAACAGCCGGATTGTCTCGAGCAGTGTCATTAAAGACATCGAATATCTTGTCTATATCGATCCCAGGGCCTATCGCAAACTTCCTTCCTACGAAAAAAAGATTACGGTTGGACGGGTCGTCAGTAAACTCAACAGGTTGCTGGAGGGTAAGCGGTATGGGCTTTTCGGACCGGGCCGCTGGGGAAGTAACGACATTAATCTCGGGGTTCGAGTGGGATACGAAGACATCAACCGGACACTCTTTTTGGGTGAACTCGCTTTTGAGAAAGACGGCAGCACACCGGAGGTTTCCTTCGGAACCCATTTTTTTAATGATCTTGTGGAGGCGAGCATTGTGCCCATCGCCATATATCCCGACCAGAAAGGGGCCGTTTTCAGGGAAAACTTTTTTTTGAATAAACCAAATCAACTGCAAAAGCTTGCACCGGAATTGGCCGCTTATGCGCCTGTCGTTCGTGTTCTCCATCTTCCGGAAAGCACAAACGGTGATTTCCTTCAGGTCTATCAGGACGGCGACAGACAAGAGGGTATTGGTTTTCTGGACGGCAGGCAAGACGACATTCCAAAAGGCAAATAAAACATCCCGGCGCGCCGTAGGTTCCGCTTTGTGTAGAGATGACCAGGCTTTGGTTTGCCCCCGGGGAGGACTTCCACAGGGGCAAAGCGCGGAACCTCTACAACTGTGGATCAACGGTATGGCCGCTGAGGGATGGGCGTTCGACCACATCATTTTGAAGGTAAATTTTGCGGCCTTCAGAAAATTGTACCGAGCATGAAAAAAACCGCAGTCATCAAAGTTGGAAAAACTTTTGACTCTCTGAAATCGCAAGAGGGAGATTTCGAGGACTGGATCATTTCAGGTATGGGGATCCGGAAGGAAGAGGCCCGGATCATCGATGTGTGTGATGGAGATCCGCTCCCTGAGTATCGGGAGGTTTCCGGAATCGTGATCACCGGGTCCCATGAAATGGTTACGGCTCGCCAGGTCTGGAGTGAGAAAACCGCCGCCTGGCTGCCGGAGGCGGTCGAGGGGAATATCCCTCTACTTGGGATTTGTTACGGGCACCAATTGTTGGCCCATGCTATGGGGGGGAAAGTTGCTGACAACCCCAGAGGAATGGAATTCGGGACCGTAGACCTGAAGCCGAACCCCCTGTCAAAAAATGATCCGCTCCTGGGCGGGCTTTTATCCTCGCTGAAGGTTCATGTGTGTCATACCCAGTCCGTGTTGGTATTGCCGCCCAAGGCCCGGTTGCTGGCATCGAGCATGATGGATCCGCATCAAGCCTTCGTATTGGGCGAATGTGCCTGGGGGGTGCAGTTTCATCCGGAATTCAATGCCCTTATAGGCATGCACTATATCGAGACCTTTCGAAAGGAATTGATAGATGATGGAAGGAATCCGGATGCCTTGATCGAGACATGTACCGAGACCCCGTTGGGAGGGCGGCTGTTGAGCCGGTTTGCTCGAATCGTCAGGGAAAGGGAAGGGGTCGCATACTGAATATCAAGAGGAGATGCCGAAAATATGATGAGCTTCAAACAGTCTGACGTAGGCTTGATTAAGAACGTGGTTGTGAAACATGCACGAAATGCCTTTGTGAGTGCCGATGTCATCGATCAACAATGGCGCCGCTTGAACTATTCGGGTAAACCGGACTTTGGGCGCGCTATTGAAGAGTATGAACGTTTTGTCGATCTGCTCAGGACCTTTGATATAACCCTGTATTTTTTGCCGGCCGATGACTCGGTCTGCTTGGATTCTCTTTACGCTCGGGACGCCGCCATCGTCTGTAAGAAGGGGATGATTCTCTGCAATATGGGGAAGGCTCAGCGGAAAAAGGAACCGACCCTGCAAGAGGCGTTCTATCGTGATCAGGATATACCCATTTACGGTCGGATTACAGGGAACGGGTGTGTAGAAGGTGGGGATGTAGCGTGGATTGACGAAAATACCCTTGCTATCGGACGCGGGTACCGTACCAATGATGAAGGCATTCGCCAGCTTGGGGAATTGCTGAAGGGCCTGATCAAGGAATTGATTGTCGTGCCTCTGCCCCATTGGAAGGGGCCTGATGACGTATTTCACCTCATGTCTATTTTGAGCCCTCTGGATGACAATCTTGCACTCGTTTACTCACCCCTGATGCCCGTTACTCTTCGTGAGGCATTGCTTGCCAGGGACATTGAACTCGTGGAGGTCCCTGATGAAGAGTTTGAAAGCATGGGATGCAACGTCTTGTCCGTGGCGCCGCGAAAATGCATCATGCTCGGTGGTAACGGAATAACGAAAAATCGCCTTGAGAAGGCGGGTGTTGACGTTCATGAATTCGAAGGTCACGAGATTTGTTTCAAAGGGGCCGGGGGACCGACCTGCCTGACAAGGCCTCTTGTGCGTCTATGAAATTCGAAGGGGATGATCCCGGGGGCAGGGGAGAGGGTCGCCTGTATCTTCGATATACTTGATACCTTTATAAAAACCCCATCTGCGACGTTGTGCTGCATCTTCAGTCACTGCAGCGTGACGTAAGTACGCTGCAGTTCTCAATATTTTCTCGCCTTGCATCTGTGGCCTTTATAAAAGCGTCATAACTTGAGAGCCTTACGAGACCGGCAAACTCGGCAATTGAAAAATTCCGTTGGAAACCCCCTCCAAACTGATACACAAATTTATTGACAATGTTTCGCCAACTCTTATAAAGTTCGTTGAATACTTGAAAAATGATAGGCGAATTCTTCGGTATATTTGGTTAAATAATTCTAAATTGAAGAGGTGTTAAGGCTTAATTGCCAAGGTGAATGTTTTTCCCGTCCGTTGTAAGAATGGAATTGAAGGGAGGTGATAAGAGATCCGTCAGGATGGGCGGTATTACGACCCTGAGTGTCTCACATTACTTTCATTCAGACATAAGAGAGGAGTAAAATATGAAAAAGTTGCTGTTCGTACTTCTGGCTTTGGTTTTTATGGGATCCTTTTGCCTGACCTCTGCAATGGCATTGACGGCTGAAGATTTGGCCAAGGCGTCCGCTATCGAAGAAATCTTAAAGCGCGGTGAGCTTTTGGTCGGCATGGAGGCAGGCTATCAGCCCTTTGAAATGCAGGATGAAAAGGGCAATATTGTCGGCTTCGACGTGGACGTTGCCTATGAATTGGGCAAGGCCATATTCGGTGAGGGTGGAGAGAAAAAGGTCAAGCTGATCAATACGGCCTGGGAAGGGATCATCCCGTCGCTCATGACCCATAAGTTCGATATCATCATGTCCGGAATGACGGCCCTTCAGAGCCGGAACCTGAAGGTCAACTTCTGTGATCCCGTTTACTATATCGGACAGGTTATGCTGATCAACAAAAAGAATGTGGATAAGTATAAGACTGCGGAAGACCTGAATAAGAAAGGCTTGATCGTTACCAGTAAACTGGGTGTGACCGGAGCGTTCACCACCGAGAAAATGATGCCGAAGGCCGAGCATCGATTTTTCAAGACAGAATCAGAGGGTGCCCTTCAGGTGGCGAACGGCATTGCCGATGCCTTTATCTATGATGAACCCCAGGTGCGGGTCTTTGCAGCAAAGTACAAAAAAACGACCGTAGGCGTCTATAAGCCCCTCACCTACGAACCACTCGCATGGGCCATTCGAAAAGGCGATCCGGATTTTCTTAATTTTCTCAACAACTTTCTCAGACAGCTTCGCGGTGACGGTCGTTGGGATCAAATCAAGAACAAATGGTTTGTCGACTATATCGAAGAACTTGCCAAGAAGCAGTAATAGCGGTTGAGGGGGGGCATATGCTCCCCCTTTTTTTATGAAGGAGAAAGAAGTTGAAGTTCACCAAGAGATCACTGATTACGCTAGGGATTGTGTTTGCCATTTTGGCGGGTCTCTACTATTTTTTTGTGACCAAGGGCATCAGCTACATATGGCACTGGGAAAACATTCCTGAAATGCTTTTTTACTACGGTGAAGGCAAAGGGGATGATGCGGCAGTCGGACTGCGTATGGGTGTTCTGATGACCGGTTTCATTCTGACCTTGAAGATTTCGATCGTCTCCATTATCTTTGCCGTCATCCTGGGTACGATCGTGGGTATCGCCAGGCTTTCCAGCGAACCGGTGACAAAAGGACTTGCACTCGCTTACGTGGAACTGATCCGAAATACTCCTCTTCTGGTCCAGATATACATCATTTATTTTTTCGCAGGATCCATCCTGAGACTGTCCGCTTTTGTGGCGGGATCGGCCGCCCTGACAATCTTTGCGGGCGCCTATGTCGGTGAAATTGTCCGGGCGGGGATTCAGGCCATCCCCAGAGGGCAGATGGAGGCGGCCCGGTCCCTGGGCATGACCTATGCGGAGGCCATGCGCCACATTATCTTGCCGCAGGCCTTCAAGCAGATTATCCCCCCTTTGGCGGGCCAGTTCATCTCTCTGATCAAGGACTCTTCATTGGTTTCGGTGATTGCATTGGCAGACCTCATGTTTCAAGGTCAGCAGGCCGTGGCGAGGACCTACTACGCCTTTGAAATCTATTTCACCGTGGCCTTCCTGTATCTGGTCTTGACCTCTATCCTGTCTTTTGCGACCCAATACATTGAAAGGAGGCTTGCGATCAGTGATTGATGCCAGAAACGTACATAAAACCTTTATTACGCCCGACCGCAGAGAGGTCAAGGCCTTGGTCGATTTCAATACCCATATCGATAAGGGGGAGGTGGTGGTCATCATCGGACCGAGCGGCTCCGGGAAGAGCACCTTTCTCAGGTGCGTGAACCGTTTGGAGGAGATCGATAGCGGTGAGATCCTTATTGAAGGGGTGAATCTCAAAGAAAAGAAAACGGACATCAACAAGGTCCGGGCCGAGGTGGGAATGGTCTTTCAACAGTTCAACCTCTTCCCCCACAAGACCGTGGTCGAAAATGTCACCCTCGCCCAGCAGGTGGTGCGCAAGAGAAGCAAAAGTAAGGCGACCGAGGTTGCACAGACCCTCCTTCATAAGGTTGGCATTTTGGAGAAGGAAAACGTTTATCCCTCACAACTTTCGGGCGGCCAGCAGCAGCGGGTCGCTATTGCCAGGGCGCTTGCCATGCATCCCAAGATCATGCTCTTTGATGAAGCGACTTCCGCCCTTGATCCGGAAATGATAGGGGAGGTCCTCGACGTAATGAAAACTCTGGCCAAGGAAGGTATGACCATGGTTGTGGTGACCCACGAAATGGGGTTTGCCCGGGAGGTGTCTGACAGGGTTATTTTTATGGATGGGGGGCAGATCGTCGAGGAAGGTACAGCCGAACATTTTTTTGAGAGTCCTGAACATGGACGGACCAAGTTGTTCCTCAGCCAGATTCTCTGATCGACCGAGAACAGGAGCGATAACGGGCGGGGGAACGCAGATTGAACATTCCCCGAAAAATCAATTATCAAAAATATTATTTTAAACGAATGGGCTTTGTCTTGAATTTCGGTACTCTTCCCCGTCGTTTGGCCTTCCGGATTCAGGGCGTTTGCGTTTTTTAGCTGAAATTCAATAAACTTGACAGAGGAAAACGTTTTCCCTATTCTGAATGTAGTTTGATTCGGAAAATCTGTTCCTTTCCTCTAGATCGGAATCGTGTATTTCAGGTGCAGAAGCCTTTTGCCCGGCCTCGCTTGATACGACATATATCAAGTGAGGGTAAGGAAAGGATGCAATCAGCGCTTGCTTGATGGGAAAATGGCATGGTGAAATGTCTTCACTTTAGACTACTGTAAGCACTCTCAGTACCTTGGAAGTGGCAAACCCCTCCGATGGGAAAAAGTTTGGATTTGGTTCTATGACCCTTACTGAGAGGCTTTCAGCCTGTTCATGAACGATTGGCCGCCCAAGGGTGGACAAAGAGGAACTCGCCATGAAGATTAAAACACTCATGATTCCCAATCCGATCACCATCACGGAGAAGTCTACCATTCAAGAAGCCATTGAGATCATGAAGGCAAATTCTATCCGCCATCTTCCCGTGGTCGGACAGGAGAACATACTCAAGGGATTTGTGACATTGGCGGATCTTAAGACGGGATTTATTCCTTCCATGGTGGCGGATGTGTACTTGAGAGATCTCATGATTGCGAATCCGGTTACAGTCGGACCCGATGACTACATTGAGATAGCGGCCAAGCTCATATATAAGCACAAAATCGGCGGGATGCCGGTCGTTCAGGACGGCAAATTGGTTGGGGTAATTACCCAGACGGACATCCTTCGTGCCTTCATTGATATGATGGGTATCCTGACTTCCAGTTCAAGAATCGATGTCGTCATAGGCCGAGAAGCGGGATCTTTTAAAAAGGCACTGCAAATTATCCATGACTCCGGTGGTGATATTATCAATGTGGGTGTAAAACCTCAAATGAAGAGCGACAGAACATATTATTTTCGTCTTACCCCCTGCAAGACCGCCGGCATCAAAGCTGTGTTGGAAGGGGAAGGATATGAAGTCGTTGCAGCAATGGATTGACTTTGACGGCTTCGAAAAAAAACCCACTGGCGCGAAAAGACGAGATGATGCCTCCACCGCCCTTCTCGTTGCAGTTTTTTGTGCGTTTCATTGCCGAAAAAATTCCCTTTGTAAAGGTCTTAGAGATCCTCATACTTAACCCCAGGGTTAACCCGTTCGAGTCGCGCCGAGTGGGTTCTTAACCTTTTATCCCCCAAATTCCTTCAAACCCGTTGGTTCTGATGTGGAATGCAGGTAAGCGCCTGAACCAACGGCAAATTTTTATGTCATTGATGGAACCTGTAAAGTGATATGAAGCTTGACAGCCCTGCAGCGCATAGGTGTTTCTGATAATCTATGTCGTTGAACCAGTTCTAATGGATGCCCCCTTTAACCGTAGGAGAGAAAGAATGAATGAATTTCGGGAAATTGTCAAAGGAAGACGCAGCATCCGAAAATATCAGGATAAGGAGATCCCGGAGCAGACTCTTGAAGAACTTCTTGAGGCGATCCGATGGTCACCCTCGTGGGCCAATTCCCAGTGCTGGGAAGTGATTTTAGTTCGAGATGCGGCGACAAAGGCGAAGCTTGCAGATACCCTTGGAAAGGCGAACCCCGCACAACGAGCGGTCGCACAAGCACCTGTGGTATGGGCTTTTGCGGCCGGGTTGAAGAGTTCCGGGTATTACAAGGGCGAGATGACCACCAAGTTCGGAGACTGGTTTATGTTCGATACCGGTATTGTTGCGCAAACCCTGTGTCTGGCCGCTCAAAATCTCGGACTTGGAACCGTGATAGTCGGCATGCTGGACCACGACAAGGCAGGGGAAGTTTTAGGGGTAGGGGAGAATTACGAAGTCGTCGTCCTCATCCCCATGGGTTATCCCAATCAAGAACCCAAGGCCCCAAAACGGCGTGAACAGAGCGAATTTACCCACTACAATAAGTTTTGATCCCTGCTGAAACTTGCAGATACCGGATTCCCGGCCGGGTCCTGTTTGGACGAAGGGAGAAAGCTCAAGGCAGGTGTTCCCCTCAAGGAATCGTCAGGGGGCGGGTTGACAAAGGTGTAATGTGAAATTTTTTTTTGGTCTGGGAGAGTTGTCGTGCGCCGGGACCAAAGGTCTTTTCCATAAAAACGACTCGATCTTGTTGATCGATCAGCACGAGGGTGGAGGCACGCGTCCCGTAGTTGGGACTCAGGATAAAGAGGGGAGAGAGCATTCTTTCCCATTCAAGGCTTATTCCGGTATCCGGAAGCAGCCTGTCTTCGGGAACTTCGCGGTCACTGAGGATATCGAAAAAGGCCGAAGGTTTTGGGTCATCCGTTTCTGATAAGAGCCTTTCGATGGCCTTCTTACCCCGAACCACCTTCGGCCATGGGGTGTCGAGAAGGTGGTTGCTGAGTCCGTATATTCCCGGTTTAAGCATTCGAAAGCCGCTCGCCCGATTGGAATACCAATAGAGCCGTTCTTTCTCTCCGACAACGAGGTTGAACCCGTTATAGTTTTTGGACTGGGGTATGAGCCTTTGGATGTATCCCATAGCCTGCATACCGCCCCTAAGAAAACGATCGACCAAGTCACCTCGGGAGGGGGCGTCTTCCCGCAAGGAGGATGGATCCCGATAATTGGTAAGGATGCCAAGGCGGCCTGCACGTGTGATGCCCAGCCATGTCCCATCGGCCTTCTGATCTCTCCCGGCGAGAATATCGGGTCGGTCTTTCCAAGGTTCGGCGGGCGACGAAGGCCGAGAATAATATTCATCCCGGTTTGAGGCGAGGATAAGTTTGTATGCGGGATGAATCCCTATGGCCATTAAAATAAGACACATGATCGTCTCAAGTCTCCTCTTTCCTAAAAGGCCAAGTCTTGATTACATAAGAACGCATCATTGGTCCTGTGCGCTTTCGGTTGTGCGGCAAATGTTTTGAAGTTTGCCTATTCCTTCTATGTCCACAATGATCTCGTCACCGCTCTTTAAGTAGATTGCGGGCTCACGGAAGGCCCCGACACCGTGGGGCGTTCCTGTTAAAATGATATCCCCCGGAAGGAGCGTGAAACAACGGGACAAAAAACTGACGAGGTAGGGGATTTTAAATATCATGAGGGAGGTATGACTGTCCTGCATGAGGGTGCCGTTCAACCAGCATTTTATCTCAAGATCATGGGGATCGGGGATAGCATCGGATGTTACGATCCAGGGTCCAAGGGGGCAAAAGGTATCAAGTGATTTGCCTCTTACCCATTGACCGTCACTGAACTGAAGATCTCTGGCACTCACATCATTGGCGCAGGTGTACCCGAAGATATTCGCCATAGCCTCGGATTCATTGCACTGAAAGGTCTTTTTCCCCATGATTACTGCCAGTTCAGCTTCAAAGTCCACTTTTTGGGTGATTTTTTTATCCCAAACGATCTGAACGCCATGTCCTATCAGGGTATTGGGGAACTTGGCAAAGACAATAGGAACCTTGGGCATCTCCCCGCTACTTTCTTTTACGTGGTCGAGATAATTTAAACCGATGGCAATGATTTTTGAAGGACGGGTGACCGGGGATGCAAATTTAATCTCATCGACCGGGATCGGCCGACCGGCAGGTTTGCATGGCCGAGGGGCTAAAATGTACTCTTGCATAGTGCCCTTGAACTCCAGAGGAACAAGGTGTTTTTCCTTGATACATCCTAGGGTAATTTGTTCCCCGTCATAGTACTGTGAAATTTTCATGGTAGTCTTTGACCCCCTAGGTATCTGTCAGGGTATTTTCAATAGTCGGTGCTAGGGCAGGTACCCACCGTATTCCTCTCTAACATGACTTGAGAGAACACCGAATCCCACGCCGGATACGAAAATATTTTTTCTTTTAAGGAATTTCATGCTCACCATACCGACAGCCCTTCCTTTTTTATCGACCAGCGGTCCTCCGCTATTGCCCTGATTCATCGGGGCGGAAAATTGGATCACCTGATCCTTTGTATTCTTGAGCCTTCGGAAACCCGTGAACACGCCGTCGGTAATGGTCGCCTGAAGTCCCGCCGATGCCCCAATGGCAAAGAGACGCTCCCCGGGTATCAAGGTTCCAGAATCGCGAATGGACAGGTAGGGTTTTGTCGATGAGCCGGTGACAAATATAAGGGCAAGATCGTGCCGGCGGCTGATAGATATAACGGTAATGGGAAACTTCGTCTGGTCGTTCAATAAAGCGACCTGGCCGGAATCTCCCTCGATTACATGCCTGCAGGTAATGGCATAGCCGTAGGGCGATACAAAAAAACCTGTTCCCAGCCGATTTGAACCCTTTATGGTAAAGGTGCAATTCATTGCGTATTCAATCGGGCTGCGGGCCGCGAATAACGGCTCGGAACCCTCACTTTCCTTTACGGAAGGGGGATCTGCGACCTCTCGTTCCTCAACAAACCCCTCCACTTTCTCCTTGGATTCGGGTTTCCTGTCAGAAAAATGAATGACACCCTTATCATCGACCCACTTATAGAGCCTCGCTCCCGAAGCGCAACTGGCCAGAAAAATGCCGATCAAGGTAACAAGCGCAAAAATAATTTGTCCTTTTTTGATTTTATAAGACATCGCCCTTGTGAAAAAGCTCAAAAAAAATCAAAACTTTAAATATGTTTCCAAACCCATTGAATTTACATTTTAAATATGAAGTATAGGGCCTGAGATTCATAAGAAGAAAGGATAATACAAAATTTCATGGACAATGAATACCTAAAAAAGCGCATTATCACATTGGTGCACTTTTGACCAGTCCCTTTATTTCTGGTATAAATGATCACTTGGAATAAGAAAGGACACGGTATGAAGCGGCTATGAACAAGAATAAACCTCTTAAGAATAAGACAATTCTCCTGGTAGATGATGAGCCCGATGTCCTAGAGAGCCTGGAAGATGAGCTTGAGATGAGTGTCGTTCATAAGGCGACTAATTTTGAGGCGGCCCTTCGATGCCTTCTGGAAAACACCTACGATGTTGTCGTCCTTGACATTATGGGCGTTAATGGCTTCGAACTCCTCAAGCTTTCGGTCTCAAAGAGTTTTCCGACGGTCATGGTGACGGCTCACGCCGTGACACCTGAAGCACTGAAAAAATCGATCAAACTCGGAGCGATTTCATTTCTGCCCAAAGAGGAGATGATGCATTTGCGCGAATTTTTGGAGGAAGTGGTTTTGAACGGTGAGAGATCGGTCTGGATTAAACTTTTTGATCGACTAGGCGGGTATTTCAATAAACTTTTCGGCCCGGACTGGAAAGAAAAAGACAGATTTTTCAAAGAGTTCGAAGAATCACTGAGGAGAAGTGAAGAAGAGGGTTTTATCTAGTTTCCATGGGATAGCGGCCCTTTGTTCTAGCATAGAAAGCCTGGTTTTCTGTGTCAGGATTTTTTATTGCCCTCTCTGCGCAATTTGATGGAGGCGGAAAAACCTTTTCGCCTCAGCCCGACGCGGACTCGTCCTTTTCGTTTTCCTGGAGGCTTATTATTTGGGGTTCGCAGGCGTCACCCACCGGGCTCCCGTCCAGTTTTCGTATAACGGGTTGGGGATGAGCCTTTTCATGGGCTTCAAGGGCCTTTTCCCACCCATCTCTTGCCTTATCTTCCAATGTCTTCCAACCCAGCCTTCCTCGACATTTTGGAAAGGTGGAGCAACTCAGCCAGGGGCCTCGTGCGCCACGGCGAAGGTTAAGGGGCGCTTCGCAGTTTGGACATTTTAAATCCGTGAGCAGAGGTGGAACCTTCGGAGGGGAGATGAAACCTTTTTTGTCGAGGTTCACAATTCCGTCACATTCGGGGTAACGAGGACAACTGAGAAAAGGACCAAAGCGGCCTTTTCGCAATTGCATTGGATGATTGCATTTCGGGCAGGCGATATCCGTATGTTGGGCTGAAACGGGCTTACCTTCCGAATCGATGGGGGCGGCGTATTTGCATTTCGGATAATTGGCACAACTCAAAAAACGGCCGTTGCGGCCAAACCGGTAAACCGTTGCACTTCCACAGTCAGGGCAGGTGTGCGGAGCAGGTTGTGTTTCCGCCTTGGCATGTTCCATGCCTGTGTATGCGGCTTCGAGGCTGCGCGTGAAGGGATTGTAAAACTGATGCAGCATCTGTACCCAATCGGCGTGTTTTTCTTCAATATCATCGAGTTGCTGCTCCATATCACGTGTATATCCGACCTCTAAGATCTCAGGGAAGGCCTCAATCAACTTGCCTGTGACGACCTTTCCGAGATCGGTTGCAGAAAAGCGATTGCGTATTTTTTCGACATATTTTCGATCCTGAATGACCTGAATGATTTGGGCGTAGGTGCTGGGTCGACCGATACCCTCGGCCTCAAGCTTCTTCACCAGAGAAGCCTCCGTATATCTCGGCGGCGGCTGGGTGAAATGTTGTGCCGGATCCAAATGCAGTGCGGCCAAGGCTTGGGCCTCAGTCAATTTGGGCAGGACGGCCTCGTCGGAAGAGCGGGGGATTCCCACCACTTTATAGTAGCCGTCAAAGACCAGAACGCGGCCGGTCGCCCTGAAAACCAGTTCTTTACCCGTGGATGTGCCGGAAATGAGAACGGTGGTCGAATCCCATTGGGCTTCGGTCATTTGGCAGGCCGCGAAACGCTCCCAAATGATTTTGTACAACTTGTATTGCTTGTCATTCAGAGAAGGACGAACGCGTTCCGGTGTCAGGGTAATGTCCGTGGGGCGGATGGCCTCATGCGCCTCTTGAGCGGATTTGTTAGGTGAGGCAAAGAGATTGGGCGATTTGGGAAGGTATGCGTCACCGAAATGGTCTCGAATATAGGCGCGGGCGAGTTCGACGGCCTCCCCTGAAAGATGTGTCGAATCGGTTCTCATGTAGGTGATCAGACCGACGGAACCCATGCCTGCGATAGATACCCCCTCATAGAGACCTTGGGCCGTTCGCATGGTGGTCCGGGTCGTGAAGTCCAGTTGGTTTGCCGCCGTCTGCTGGAGAGTACTTGTAATAAAGGGCGCAAAGGGCCGGCTTTTTGTCCTTTTGGTTTGAATGGATTTTACGACCCATTGCGGGCCGTTGGTCATGTGCCCCTTGAGACGTACTAGGTTTTGGGCAGGGCCTTTGGCTTTGGGATTGTGCGTCTCGATCCTTTCTTCGACTTGAAAACCTGAGAGCGCCAGTGCCCCTGATACCGACTCGAGATTCTTGGGATCGAATTTTTTGCCCTCGATTTCGATTAATTCCGCGGCGAGGCTTTCATGTTCGGCCAACCAGTTGTTTTTTTCATGAAGGGTCCTGCCGTTTCTGCCGTTCGGCTTTTCCGGCGCCTCTTCCAGCCAGTTCCGCATGGCCTCTCCGAGAGCTGCCGCACCCTTCGTGTCGGAAGTGAAGTATCCCGTGATCCTCCAATACTCGTCAGGCTGGAAGGCCTCGATCTCACGTTCGCGCTCTACAATCACGCGAAGTGCAACCGATTGAACGCGTCCGGCGCTCAATCCACCTGCGACTTTTTTCCACAAAAGGGGGGAGACCTGATACCCCACGATTCGATCGAGAATCCGGCGTGCCTGTTGTGCGTTCACCTTATCCATATTGATGAGACGGGGATTTTTGAAGGCCTTTTCGATTTCATTCTTGGTGATGGCGTTGAACACGACACGATTTCTCATCGCGGGTTTGATTTTCAGCGCCTCCGCGAGGTGCCAAGCGATGGCCTCTCCTTCACGGTCGAGGTCTGTGGCCAACCATATGCCTGATGCCTTTTTTGCGGCACGTTTCAAATCATTGACCGTTTTGTTTTTGCCTTTGATGATCTGATAAGTAGGCTTGAAATTATGATCGATGTCCACGCCGGGCACCGGGTCCTTGACCCCTTTTGGGTTCCTGCCCGGAAGGTCTCGAACATGTCCCACTGAGGCCATAACGACGTAATCCTTCCCAAGGTACTTATTGATGGTCTTTGCCTTGGCAGGGGACTCGACAATGACGAGTTGCTTGTCCTCAACGGCTTTTTTTTCGCCCATTTTGACGCCGCTTGCAGTTGACTTTTTATTGCCCATATATGATATCCCGGTTTGGTGATAGGTATATGCTGTCTGTTCTGTTTTAAAAAAAGCTAAGGGTTGGAAAATTAAACATCCCCAAAGTGGTTTGTCAAGTTGTAAAAAAAACTTTGTATTCCGGCGGGGTGCAAATCAATCCGGCCAGCCCGGGCATTCGATGAATTTGCAGCCTCTTACCCGGGGAGTGGATTAGGTATGAGAAAATAGAATGGGGCACAGCAGAGAGGGTTTCGGACTTCGGCCCTGGTCTTTGACTTTGATTCAGGGAGTGCCTTGAATCTGTGTGCCCGGGAAAGGGGTTAGGGAATTTTCAGCGAACAAACATTTTTCCGGGAAACTGCCTGATGAGTCCTTTGAGTTCCATTTTCACGAGGATGCCCGATACCCGGCCCTGATCCAATTTTGTCTCCCGAGCGATGTGATCAATGTGAACCGGGTAGTCTCCGAGTGTTTCAAAAACGGCTGTTTCCGATTCATCCATGGGGGGAAGGACGTGGTTTTTCAATGTGTCAATTTTGGGAGCCCCGACATAGTTGAGCCCAAGACCATCGAGGACATCATCTGATTTTTCAATGAGTGCGGCGCCCTGTTTGATGAGATCGTGGCATCCTGTGCTCTTGAAGGAATTGATACTGCCGGGGATGGCAAACACCTCGCGATCCTGTTCAAGAGCCAGTGTGGCCGTTATAAGAGACCCGCTTTTCCTGGTCGCTTCTGCCACGACAATGCCTCGGCTCAATCCGCTGATGATCCGATTTCGGTTGGGAAAATTCCAGGGTTCAGGTGGCGTGCCCGGCGCAAACTCAGAGATCACCGTTCCGTTCCGAGAGATATGATCATAGAGCCTCTTATTGGAGGCGGGATAAATGATATCGATGCCGGTTCCAAGGACGGCTATCGTGAATCCTCTGCCTGCCAGGCAGCCTCTATGGGCCGCAGTATCTATGCCCCTTGCCATGCCACTCACGACTCCGAGCCCGCGCCTTGCCAAGCCCTGAGCGATTTCCTCCGCGGCTTTTAGTCCATATGGCGTCGGGTTTCTGGATCCTACGATGGCGACAAAGGTCATCTTGGGGGGAATATCCTTTCCTTTGAGATATATGACCATGGGTGGGTCGTGGATTTGTTTCAAAAGGGAGGGATAACGGGGATCGTGATAGGTGAGAATTCGTGTACCCATCACGTCAATGGCCTTTAGCAGTTTAACCGGATCTTTTTCCCAGGCCCCGGCAACGATTTTTTGAGCTAGTTCCCTGCGGATGCCATCGACCTTCAAGAGGTCGGAGAGCCTTGCCTGAAGAATCCTTTCAGGCGTAGCCAAGGCCGAAAGTAGATTTTTGAAGGCTATGTTGCCTAGGCCGGGAATCATATGCAGCGCCAGCCAGGCACATCTTTTATCAGGCCATGTTTTCTGCATGGTTGTTCCTTAGTGCCCCCTTCCTTATGGGCGGGACAGGGGCCGAAGGAAAAAAGAATGATAAGTTCTTACAGGCGCTCTCAGTGCAACCCCGGTACCTATTCAATGGCACAGGGATCCATTTTCGAAATCACCTCAGGGGATCCCTTCCAGGAGAGGCTTTTGATGAAAGCCCCTTTTCCAAAATTTTCCTTGGCGGAAAGGACTAGGGCCGTGCACGTATGGGGCCTGGATTCCAGGATTAAAACCGTGCCGATTGGAAATTCATAAAGGGGCGTTTTTCGCTTATACTTTTTGTATATATCCTCAAGAGATGTGGTTTTTGCCAATTCTTTGACGGTCTCCGTGAAGTTTTTGCCTTTAAATTCCGAATCATTGATTTCTTTGATTCTGACAACGTGAAAGAGATGGCCTCGCCGAATTCCCTGGTTAAATCCCTGGTCGATGTAAACGATCGAGTATTGCCCGATGAGCTCTTTTTGCTCTCTAGTGGCAACGATGTTGGCCATGAGTTCCGACCCTGCCGAAAGGGGCTGAACGCATGGTGAAAGAGGTTCGTAGGGAATAACCAGATCATTGACGTTGATGGGGCTGAATGCGTCAAGAATTTCAGCCTCATAGTGATTTTTCTTTAAATGTCTCTTAAGGACCAGATATCCATGAACTGAAATGGTGTAGCCCAGATCCTTACCCGTGACGGGGTGCCTCAGCAGAGAAGAAGATTTGCAGACGGTGAATTTGTCCCCGGCTTTGATTTGCCTGTCATTCTCAATCCTTACAACAATCTTGTCGCCGTCTCCGAGCATGAGTTTGGTGCTGGTAAAGGACGAAAAAACATAGCCACATGGCTTGAGTTTGTTCAAGGTTAGAAAACCAACAGCTCCTATGGGGGCCATTCTGGAAACGTCAATACCCGTCATTTCAGTCTCAACCTTTTCAGATTCCATGGGTTGAGTATCGGATTTCTTAAGGGCTTCCCTCTCGAGCAAGGTGATCACATCACCAGGGTGCAGAAAATGAGGGTTTGTAATGAAAGAATTCATTTGCCACAGCTTCGGCCAGAGATCTGTATCTCCATAATATTTTTCGCAAATGGACCAAAGGGTCTCCCCTTTTTCAACCGTGTGGGTGAGATTTTGTGCACGTATGAGAGAAGGATAAAAAAGCATACATCCAAATGTCAAAAGACAGACTGCCAGCAAATACTTCATTTCCCGTGAATTTTTCATCATGTCGAGGCACCCTTCAATAGTTCTAATTTTTTTTGGGTAAAATACAGATTTTATTGGTTATTGTCAAGCAATTTAATCTCAATTGGTTGTAATTGGTTCCCATCCGGAATACCCCTTGTTTCGTAAGACCGAAAATATCAGAGGGCCGGAGAGAGTCCTTTGAAAAATTAATGCATAATTCGTACCATAGTTACGTGTAAGTATTGAGGAAGGTCTTTTTTACGGCGTGCCCTGAAAACGAAGGGTAAATTTTCCGACGGGTCTGGTGGCCACGATCTTGGCCAATCTCTTCATCACGGTGAGGGCCTCGGAAGGGTACTTCTGGAAAATTTCTGTAAGGTGTTTTCCTTTTATCATTATGACTCGGCTCTTGGTGGTGGATTCGGCCTTTGCCGTATAAAGATGCGGTTCAACGAGCGCCGACCAGCCGAAAACGTCTCCGGGTTTGTTGACGGGGAATGAAATATGGACCTGTCCCTCTATGGTCAGATCAACAGCGCCTTCTACAAGAACATATAAATATTCTGCAAAATTCCCCTTCATAAAGAGTTTGTCTCCGGGGGCAAAGACGCCCTCTTCGGCGAACCCGGAGATTTCACGGATGATTTGTAGATCAATTCCCTTGAAAAGCTCAACCTGTTTTAAAAACACGGCAAGAACGCTCCTGCGCAAGTGAAAATCCGGAAGGGCGAGGGCAAGGAGGATAAGGGCAAGAGCCCGAAAAACCGGATGTTTATGATTAAATGAACATAATTGAAAATCTTGAACGGGTCAATGAAATACATTCAGGATTCAGTGCGATTTCTTCTCCCCCCTGATTTTCTCATAAGGAGGATAGCGAAAGACACCACTAAAGTAATGAGAGTGACCAACTGCGTGACACTCATATCCATGCCCGGAATAACGCCTCTAAAGTCCCCCCGAAAACGCTCGATGACAAGACGCCCTGTACTGTGTAAGATCAGAAACCACAAGATGACCTGCCCCTTGAAGTGCTCCCTGGTATAAAGGATGACAAGGATAAGGAAGATAATGAATCCGCTTAGGACGGAATAGAGTTGCGTCGGGTGAAGGGCCATGTGAAGAGGCGCCAGGGAACGGGGATGGGAAAAAATGAACCCCCAGGGCATATCCGTGGGCCTGCCGTAACAGCACCCTGCCATGAAACAACCGATACGGCCGATGGCCTGGCCCAGGGCCACGCCGGGTGCCCAGAGATCTGCGACGGCCCAAAAGGAAAGGCCCTGTTTTTTTTTAGTCCATGCCAGAGCCAGTACTGCGGCCAAGAGTCCCCCTGAAAAGACCAGTCCCCCTTCCCAGACTTTGAAGATGTGCAGGGGGTGCGCCAGGTAAAAGGACGCGTTGAAAAGGACATACATGAGCCTTGATCCGATAACGGTCCACAGGATCATGACAAAACCGAGGTCCGTCACCTGATGTGCATTTAACCCGGAGGTCTTGGCGATTTTCACGGTGACCAGGAGGGCCGAGATAAAACCGATGGCAACGAAAAGCCCGTAGGTGTGGAGGGTAAGAGGGCCTATAGAGAAAAGATCAGGATGCATAATGGATGAAGTCATACCTTTCGGGACGCATCGGCCCATGGAAGTATGGAGTCGTTAGGATTTTAAAATAAAGGATAATCGCTCGCCATGTCATTTTGAATCGAGAATCCGAAACCACGCTATTGTCCGGCCTTCAGTTTTGGAGATGAGAAAAAGAGCAGTTGGATTGCGAGATAGGCGGTTCCGATCGTGATAGCTGAATCCGCCAGGTTAAAAGCGGGCCAGTGGTAAGACCCCACATAGAAATCCAGAAAATCAATCACCTCACCCATTCTCAACCTGTCGATCAGATTGCCGACCGCCCCGCCCAGGACAAGGGACAAGGGAAGAATGAGTGGGCGATCCCGGCTTTCAAGCCTGAGAAACCAAAAGATAAGAGCGCCGACTGCAACAAAGGTGGCGGCTACCAGAAGATAAAATCCCAGATGGTTCCCCGGTCTATTCAATAATCCGAAGGCCATGCCGCGGTTTCTGGTGTGAACCAGATTAAAAAAACCCCCTATCACGGAGATGAATCCGTGAAGGGGAATGACGCTTGAGACGATATTTTTCGATATTTGATCCAAAACGGTGATCGTCAATGCGGGGATCGCGAAATGGATATAGGCCTTTTTCACCCCGCTATATGCCCCGCTTCCTTCATGGCTTCCAAGCATCTGCTACAGATTGAAGGATGTTCATGGTTGTTTCCTACAGTGGGATCATGTATCCAGCATCGTTCACACTTTTGGTCCTCTGAAGGGGCCACCTTCACCTTCACGCCGGGGACCTCTTCGCTTTCCCGGATGCCGTCGAGATCTTCAAGGGGGATGAGGTCGACCGATGACACGATGAAGATGAATTTGAGCTGGTCCTTGTAAGGTGAAAGCTCTTCCATGATCTGCCGTGTCAGGCCAAGGGTGACCACGGCATCCAGAGAATGGCCGATTCTCTTTTCTT
>CAZXWJ010000030.1:0-28652 GCA_964644375.1 uncultured Desulfobacteraceae bacterium
CAGACCCAGTCCCGATCCTTCAATTCCTTTGGATGTCTTTTTCCTGATAAAGGGCATAAAAATGTCCTGGTGATATTTTTGTTTTTTTAGACCAATGCCGTTGTCCTTGACAGAAAGTACGTGTGCATCATTCAACTCCTTATATCCGATATCAATTTCACTCAATTCCTCACCACCGTATTTCAATGCATTGTCAACAAGGTTCCTCAAGGCCCTCAGTATGGACAATCTATCTGCCCTGATTTCAGGGATAAGATCAGGCTCCGACCACTTTATTTCCCGAATATTTAGCCGCGTGGAAAATTCCTCTCGGATCATCTTCAGCACCTCTTTGACATCCAGTGTTTCGATAGTCAAAACCGCTTCCTTTGTTGAAATGAAAACGTTGACCTGTTCAATAAGTGAAACGATTTGTTCGGAAGTCTTCAAGATAAGATCGCAGTACTTTTGCCCTTTCTCGTCAAGAAAATCGATATAATCCTTGTGCAAACGTTTTGTAAAACCATAGAGACTGATCGTTGGACTTTTAAGGTCATGTGAAACCGAATAGGCAAACATCTTGAGTTTTTCATAACTTTCTTTTAGCTCTTCTTCCATTTGCTTTCGATGGGTGATGTCTCGGTAGCTGGCATAAAGCGCCCTGCTTTTGTCTCCGTATCGGACAGGGATGGCCATAAGGTCCACATAGACCGGGCTTCCGTCCTTCCGGAATCGCATGGTTCTAAGGCTAACCGGCTCCCCCTGACCGACCCGGTCGGTTATTTCGGATGATTCCTTATAAACTTCGCCCGACGCGATAAGATCATCAACCATCTTTCCAAGCGCCTCTTCTTGGGAATATCCAAACATTCGGGTAAATGCGGCATTTGTTCTCGTGATATGATGATACTCATCGCACAAAATAATGGCTTCAGGCGCACTGTCTAAGAGATGTTCGAGGTAGGCCTTCTCCAGGTTCAGGCCTTCCTCTTTCCGCCTGAGAAAGAGGACCTCATCTTCCAGATCCTTTACCCTTTTCCTCAATACCTCGTTTGGCACATTCTCTTGCATCATAAAAGCCTCAATCCAACAAAAAATAAATTATTTTCATCTCATTACAGCAACGATTAACATCTATAATATAGTAAATTTTAATTATTTAGTAGGTATTTTATATAACTTTTATGATAGACAGGGCTCGAGGAATGTCCTAAACTGCCGACGCATTTGAGCCACTGCAAAAGGAGAGTGCGAGGAATCATCCATACGCCTGAGTGCCCTCGAGAGACTGTGAATGATCCGAAAAAATGAAGATGCGCCATGCCCCTATTGCCCTGAGGAATGATGAAAGATAGCCGTGTGAATCAAGAAACATCGCAACTGAAATCAGAGGATCATATTTGCTGCCTCTATGACACGGAGGACGAGGGGTGGTCACGTGCGGGCAATCTCTTGCTCCGGCGGGTGGATCAGGGCGAAAAGGTGATCTTCATTCTCGACGGATCAACCCCTGCGCCCTTGCAAAATCATCTATTGGATGAGGGATTGGACATCGAGGCCCTTTTAGAGGCAGGACAGATAAACATCCTCGGGGCTGAAGGCGGCCCCATGGGAAAGACCCCCATCGACCCGGCAGAAATGTTGGGTTGGCTCCAATCCGAGACGCAGAAGGCCCTTGCCGACGGATACACCTCCCTAAGAGTATTCGTGGACATGTCATGGGCGCTTCAGTGGTTTTGCAGCACAGAAAGGCTGATAGAATACGAGGCCGAATTAAATGATTTCCTTCCCGGCAAAGGATGCTCGGTCGTTTGCCGATATGATATGCGTCGTTTCGAACCCGCCTTTCTTCTGGACGTTCTGGCAACACATCCCGTTGTCATCAAAGGCAACGAGGTCCTTGATAATTTCTACTACGTCCCCCCCTCAGTCTTTTTGGGATCAGATCCCGCGGCGGCAAGGCTAGGCCATTGTCTGAAAAATCTTTCGGAAAACAGGCAAGTGGAAGGGGGTTCGAAGAAATCGCACGCCATTTTCAAGGATATCGCGGGGATAAAATCGGAAAGGCTATTTGCCGATATCATCAATTTTCTTCCTGACGGGACATTTGCCATTGACCGTGAAGGCAGGGTGGTCGCCTGGAACCATGCGATGGAAGAAATGAGCGGCATCAAGGCGGAAGACATTCTGGGCAAAGGCAATCATGAACATGCCCTGGCATTTTACGACACAAGGAGACCCGTACTGATCGATATTGCTCTCGAATCCGATAAGGAAACGGAGAAAGAATATGCCTATATTCACAGGGGAGAGACCGGAATCATAGCGGAAACCGATCGCCCTTTGATTAAGGGTCAGAAGCTCTATCTGTGGGTCAAGGCTGCGCCAATCTTCGATCACAAGGGAAAGGTGACCGGCGCCATTGAATCGGTCCGGGACATCACCGATCGCAAAGGGATGGAAGAGGAACGCGAAAGGCTCCTCCTGGAGCTTCAGACCAAGACAAGGGATCTGGAACAATTGGTCTATGTGGCGTCTCATGATCTCAGGTCTCCCCTGCTGAACATTCAGGGTTTTGCCGGGGAGATGGACACATCCCTGACCGAAGCACGTCAGGTCCTCGCAGAAGAAGGGAATCTACCGAATTTGAAGGAAAAACTGTCGGCGATTCTAGGGGATGACATCCCCAGTTCACTGGCATTTATTTACGCCAGCTCAGCCAAGATAGACGCACTCATTTCGGGATTGCTGCGGCTGTCCCGGTTGGGAAGGGCCGCACTCAACATCGAAAGGCTGGATGTCAAAAGGATCGTGGATGACGTGCTCAGTGGCTTCGAGTATCACATCAAGGGAAAAGGAATAAGGCTGGAGGTCGAAAACCTTCCGCTTTGTCAGGGGGACGAGATGCAAATCAATCAGGTTTTTTCCAACCTTATTGATAATGCCATAAAATTTCTCGATCCCGGCCGTCCCGGTTTCATCAAGGTCTCAGGGGTGAAAGAGGCCGAGCGTGCCCTTTATTGTGTGGAGGATAACGGGATAGGCATCGGAGATGGAAACCGGGAAAGAGTATTCGAAATATTCTATCGTCATGATCCCGACGCGACTTCCGGAGAAGGACTGGGACTGACGATCATCAGGAGAATCCTTGATCGCCACCATGGAAAGGTGTGGATTGAGTCTGAATCGGGCCGAGGGAGTAAGATCTTTATCTCTTTGCCGACGGGTGAGAACAATTAAGGGGAGGGGGCCATACATGAAGAATGAAGTCATGATAATCATGGCGGAGGACGACGAGGGCCACGCAGCGCTGATGGAAAGAAATCTGAGACGTTCGGGTCTCAAAAACGAGATCATGAAATTCAAAGACGGAGAGGAAACGCTCAACTTCTTTCTGTGTGAGGGCGAGGGACCCCATCGGGCTAAGGGGGTCCGTTACGTCCTGTTGCTGGACATTCGCATGCCTAAAGTTGACGGCATCACGGTCCTTCGCCGATTGAAACAGGACCCCGAATTAACAAAAATCCCCGTGATTATCCTTACAACTACGGATGATCCCAGGGAGGTCGAGGAATGTCACAGATTGGGATGCAGCAACTACATCACCAAGCCGGTCGGCTATGAAAAGTTTGTGGAGGTCATAAGACAGTTGGGTCTTTTCCTGCTGGTGGTGCAGGTGCCGAGGATCAATGGGGAGTTGAATCATGGAAGCGGCCTTGAATACTGATCTTTCCCCGAAAAAAACGGTAAAACCTCCCGCTATACTCACGGTGGAAGATGATGAAGGTCTGCTGTTTCTGATTCAGAAACGGCTCAAGCGCGAGGGATTTTATTGCCATGGTGTATCCAAAGGGGCTGAAGCCGTTGCATGGGTGACCTCCCATGACTGTGTTCTTCTTCTTTTGGACTGCCGGTTGCCGGACATGACAGGAGAGGAAGTAATCAGGGCTCTCCAAAAAAGAGGCTGCAACATCCCCTTCATCATTTGTACCGGTCAGGGAGACGAGAGCGTTGAGAAAGATATGCTGGGACTTGGCGCTCGGGCCTACCTCATCAAGGGAAAGACATTCTTCGACCGGTTGAGCGAGGCAGTGAAAGCAACAATGGGGAACTCGCCGGGCGTTGCATAAAATCGCGTCGCGATTTTATTGTTTAATGCAAATAAATCATGTATATTTATCAGTTATCTGCGCTCCACCGGCTGGGTATTGCGGCCTGATAAATCCAGGCACTGTGGGCCTTCATCCTGATCACACGCGCATGGTCTTACGGCAGGTCCGACCCTTTCCAGGTGCCCTTTTGACGTCCTATTTGTCTCGCGTGGGCTTCACATCGGCACTCGACTTCCAACCCTGGCGTCTTGACGCAGGAAGGTATTGTGTGATGACTGAGACAAAATCCTGCCTTTGTTTTGACTTCGACGGAACCATTGCCGACAGCCTCGAGCTCTTTGTTGAGAAAATCTATGACCTGGCCCCTGCGTTTGGCTACACTCCCGCTAAAAAGGATGCAGGTGAAAGGCTCCGAAAAAAAAACCCTGCTCGCATCTTCGAATCCCTGAATATTCAAAAGGAAATCCTGTCCCTTTTAGCTGATCGACTGAGAACGGAAATCGCAAAAGAAATCGATCGTCTTACGCCATTCAAAGGGATTCCCGAAACGCTCGAAACACTCAAGGACCATGGACACCTTCTGGGTCTCGTCTCCTCCAACTCCGAGGAGAATGTGAAGACCTTCCTGTCCACATACCGTTTGGATGTCTTCGATTTTTTCGTATGCGGTTGCCCCTTATCGGGAAAACCCGAAGTTCTCAAAAAACTTTTGAGGGAGAGGCATATCAAACCCGATGACATGGTCTATATCGGGGATGAAGTCCGGGATGCCGAAGCCGCCCGGCAGGCGGGTGTGCGTTTCGGGGCGGTTACATGGGGATTCAGCACGCCGGAAAGTCTGAGCGCCTATCGTCCGGACTATGTCTTTAAAAAAGCAGAAGATATTGCTTCCATGCTGATGGTTTCCCCCATTTTATTGAAAAACAAAGGCGCGCCGTCCAAAGCTTAACGACCCGGGTTCAAAGGATGAGGGTTTCAAGGCTTCAGGGCGGGCTTTTGGCACCTCTTTGCTGAGCCCACAGTGATAAAAACAGAGGGTAACTGTTTAGGCTGTAGGCTAAAGGCTATTAGTTGCCGAACCCTTCGCTATCCGCGCATTGATCGAAGCAGGGCGCCCAAAACCTTCTCGGCTTCCACAATTTTTGATTCACAGCTAGAAACTTCATCAGCCAATTCAAACGCTCTGAGTTTCCTATGATCACGCATATTCCCTTCCTGCGGTACCTCATGGCCTAAATGCCTACAGCCTATCTAGCTGAGTAGTTACAACGGATAAACCTTCCCTTCCCAACCTTTCGGTATGCAATGAGGGGTTTTTCCCTTGACCTATCCCATCGTCTTGGCCCATGGTGTCTGTCGGTTCGATATTCTCCGGGCCGAACATCTCAATGCGGGTGTTGCAAAAGATCTGCCCTGATGTTTTACTATACCTTCAACCACGCGGAAAAGGCTATGGCACGAGAAAATACCGTCTATCCATGACGAACGGCGTTTAAATACACGCTAAACGCAACAGGAGAGCATGATGCAAACCATCCAAAAAGTCACCATTCTCGGAGCAGGCGCAATGGGCGCTTTTTTTGCAAGCAAATTTCTTGATGCATCCGATTTTTCGACATCGGTCCTTGCCCGGGGCGCGCGTTGCGAGCGGCTCAGGAGCGACGGCCTGATCGTCAACGGAAAGCCCTATGCCGTCCCCGTTACCCATCCGGAGGAATCGAACTCCCCCGCAGACCTCATTATCGTCGCACTGAAGCATCATCATCTCCCTGAAGCAGTGCATGATTTAAGGGATCTGGTCAACGATCAGACCACGATCATTTCCATTATGAACGGGCTCGACAGCGAAGAATATCTCGGCGCCGTCTATGGCATGGACAAGATACTCTACGCCGTTTCCGTGGGCATCGATGCGGTTCGCGAAGGGAACAGGATTACCTACTCCAAGCCCGGCAAACATTTCTTTGGTGAGACCGACAACACCCGGATCAGTGACCGGGTCCGGCAGGTCCAGGCGGCATTCGACCGGGCGGACATCGCCTATGAAACGCCGGAGGACATGGTCCGGACCCTCTGGTGGAAATTCATGATCAATGTGGGGATGAACCAGGCCTCTGCTGTCATGCGGGCGCCCTATGGCGCCTTCCAGTCCTCACCGGATGCCCGGGCCCTGATGGAGGCGTTGATGAGGGAAGTGATCGTGCTTGCGGAAGGCGCAGGGGTGAACCTCGTAGAACAGGACCTGGCCGAGTGGTATACCTTTCTCGACACCCTCTCACCCCGGGGCAAGACCTCCATGCTTCAGGATATTGAAGCCGGACGAAAGACCGAGATAGAGATCTTCGGCGGAAAGGTGGTTGAGTTGGCAAAGACTTACGCCATCCCGGCACCGGTCAACCAGACCCTGGTGCACATCATTCAGGTCCTGGAACAATATGCGGGGTAAGATATCCTTTGTATCGACGAAGAGGCACGCCGACCTACCCTGAACCCCGAACCTGAAAATTTATACTCTTTTAAGGAGAAAGACCCATGCAGACTATTTCGAGAAAGGACGTCATCTACCAGTTCAGTCCTGAAAACAAGCCGATCACAACCGTGGAGCCCGGTGAAACGTTTCTTGTCCAGACCGATGACTGCTTCGCAAGCCAGCTCAAGGATTCAAAGGACCTCATCACGGATATCGATTTTTCCAGGGTCAATCCGGCCACGGGCCCCATCGAGGTCAAAGGTGCGCAGCCGGGAGACCTTCTGGCCGTTGATATTCTGGATCTTCAGGTCGGGCCCAAGGGATTCATGGTTGCCATTCCTGAGGAAGGGGGCTTCGGCGATGTGATCGAGGAACCCGCAACAAAGATGATACCGGTCAGGGACGGCCGATTCTGGTTCACACCGGATCTGGGGTTTCCGATCCATCCCATGATCGGAGTGATCGGCGTGGCACCGGCCGAGGGAGAGGTTTCCTGCGGGGAGATCGGGGACCATGGCGGCAACATGGATGCCAAGATCATTCGCAAGGGCGCCAGGATCTACTTTCTCGTACAGAAAGACGGGGCCATGCTGGCCATGGGCGATGCCCATGCCGGGATGGGAGACGGAGAATCCGTTGTCTGTGGCGTCGAGATCACGGCCGAGGTCACGGTCCGGGTGAATCTGATCAAAAAACCTGTCTTCAGGCCAAAAAGACCTGTCGTGGAACTGGACGACCAATTCATCACCATCGCTCACGGACCCTCACTGGATGAGGCCGCTTCCACCGTTCTTCATGACATGCTGGAACTCATTCATTTCAAGACGGGCATGCCCAAGACCGAGATCGCCATGTTGATCAGTGCCGTGGGAGATCTGAAGGTTTGCCAGATCGTGGACCCGCAAAAAACGGCCCGGGTGGAAATGCCCAAATCTATTCTGGATAATTCGGAAGAGCCACTTTTCTCTTAGCCCTATAGGTACTTAAACAACGGGGCGAGATAGGGTGACCATACACGATATCGATATTCATATAAAAAATTAGTCCTTGTCATACGGGGTTCATCTCAACATCTGCGTCAGCTCTTTCGATCCCTCACCCTCGAACACCGAATCGAACCTGCAGCATTTATGCTCCCGAAACCTTGCACCTCGTGATATTTTTCCGGCCAGGGCAGAGGAATTCCCTTCCCTGCCCTTTCCCGGCATGCTTTCTGAAGGATTTTTTCCTGTTGGGGCACAATGGAAAAAAACACTTTTCACTCCCTGAAACATGGAATGTCTTGAATAATGCCGTTCTGAATTCAAACCCTCAGAAAAACCGGTTTCCGAAATGACCGATGAATCTCTTCGAAATCCTATTGGAATCGGTAGGTTGGAAGAAACTATTCTCCCCGGTAAGAGCATTGCAATAATCATCGATGACCCTGCAAGGCCGACCCCCCAAAAAAAATTCTGACCTGCCTGTGGGACCATCTTTGCAAATGCGGTGTTAGACCGGAAAAGGTCGATATCTTATTTGCCCTCGGCACCCACCGCCCTCCAACCGAAAAGGAAATGGAAGATCTCCTCGGAAAGGAAATCATGAACAGATTCAGGATTACCTGTCATGACGCCCATGCTGAGGATTTGGTCCCCATTGGAACCCTGGCACCCGCGGGAGAGATCAAGATCAATCCCATTGCCGCGAAGGCCGACATCCGTATCGGGATCGGTTCGATCCTCCCCCACCCCATGAATGGATTCGGGGGCGGAGCAAAAATCCTCCTTCCCGGCGTGGCCAACGTCGAGTCCATTCAGGCACACCACAACGCCCTCATGATCGCGAGGGGTGCCTCCTTTGGCCGAAAATCCGAAAACCCCTTCAGAGACGAAATATGCAAAGCCGCCAGGATGGCACGATTGGACGCCATCATCAACGCCCCTATGGATTTTAATTGTGCATTGAACCTTACGTTGTTATATCTGAGCCGTGTCAAAATCATTTTGGTCTGTCAAGATGCCGACAAAGAGCAGGCCGCCAGAATGGGGTTTGGTTATGCCGATTCCCTGAGCGAGGCCTTCTCGAAGGTTGCAAAAAAAGTGCCCGGTGCAACCGTCAATATTCTTCCTTCCGGGGGACTGATCGTGCCCCTTAAAAAAGAGCCATTATCTTGGACGGAATAATGTGAAGGGAATGATCTTCGATATTTTTCCGTTTCTTATAGGGGGGACAGCACTTTTTCCCGGCAACCTCCGCTCCGAAAGGGTCTGAGAAACAGTGGGTTTCGCCATTTTCCCGGGGACCTACCTCGGCCTTCTATTCAGGATGAAGTAAAGAACACACAGGAGACATCCATGAAATACGTCAAAGAACCCACTTACAAAAAATATATTACCGGAAAATTAAAAAGATTCGACGACCGCGACACCGGTTTCAGCAGGGGACATGTGGAAGGGAACAAGTACACGGCAATGCACGAGCAGAGCATAGAGAACATCAAGAAGGCTCCCCGGGGACAGAGCATTCTGGATCATGCCACATGGGTAGCCGGCGCTACAGTGGACTATGTGGTAAGGCGAAACATCCTGGGCAGGGAGACGATGCCCCTGTACAATACGGATTACCGCTTGAAGAATCCGGACCCGACAGCCATAACGGCCACCATTAAAGAGAAAGCACGCTGGATCGGGGCAGACATGGTGGGAGTCGCAAAGGTCAATCCCCTGTGGATTTATACCCATTGGGGGCATCAAAACGTCCGGTATTCCGAGGCCGCCGAAGTAGGCGATCCGATTGAACTCCCACCCGATTACGACAGGGTCATCGTCTTGATTCACGAAATGGACTATGACGTCATGCAACGCTCCCCGGCGGTGGAATATGAGACGGATATCGGCTATTCCAAAGGGGCGTGGTGTGCGGCCTCTCTTGCGACCTACATCGCCGAACTCGGCTACAAGGCGATCCCCGCCGTCAACGAAATCGGCATCAATGTGGCGATGGCCGTAGATGCGGGGCTAGGTGAGATGGGACGACACGGGCAACTCATTACACGGGATTATGGCCCAAGGGTTCGCATCAGCAAGGTCTTTACGAACCTCCCACTCATCCCCGACCAACCCATCGATATCGGCGTTCAGAAATTCTGTGAAAAATGTGCTCTCTGCGCGAAATACTGCCCCAGCGACGCCCTGATGAAGGGCGAGCGCACGGACAGGGCCTGGGATCAGTCTAATGTACCGGGCATGCTGAAATGGCCGATCCATGCCATGAAATGTCTGGACTGGTGGGCCAAAAACGGCAACCACTGTTCCATCTGCATTCGGGTCTGCCCCTGGAACAAGCCCAACAATTTGGTTCACAAAATGGTGAGGGTCGTTGCGGAGCGGGGCATTATGACGCGCCTGGTCGTGAAGATGGATCAGGCACTCGGCTACGGGAAACAGGTCATCAGGGAAGCCCAAATCAAAGATCCTTCGGTGGAGCAAAAGGCGGGATGATCGCTGGTTATGCCCACCCTACCGCGTCGTAACAGGATCTCAAAAGACCGGGCAGGATTTCGAATACGGAGGAAAGAGACGGAGGGGAACGAGGTGAACGGCTATTTTTTCACGGTCACCAGCCCCAGGTTCTCACAGGCAACGGCAAGACCCCTTTCACAGGCCTTTTTGAAGTCCTTTGCGGCCCCTTCCACATTGCCTTTTTTCTGATAGGCCAGCCCCCTGTTATTGTAGGCCGTGGTATTGTCGGAATCCAATGCCAGGGCCACGTTGCAGTCCCGAATGGCCGCGTCATACTGGCCTTTTTCCACAAAGGCCCAAGCCCGGTTAACATAGGCGGATCCGATTTTGGCATCCAATGCAATGGCAATAGACGCCGACTCGATGCCTTGATCCCATTCTGACTTCAATAAAAAGTTTTTACTTCTTTCCACCCAGAGAATAGCCAAGGGGCTGTTGGTCAGCCGGTCGGTGATCCCCACGATTCGATCCCCGGTGCCGTTTTTGTCTTCGATCCGGTAAGTCACGGCCATGAGGTGGAAGGTCCCGTTGAATCTGTCGATGGGGCTGACCATGTAAACCCCCAGCCCGAAGGTCACCACGTCCAACAGATCGGTCACGATGGTATCCTTGACGTCCCTTTCACGTTCATACCGGTACACATTAACATAATGATTTTCATCGAGATCCATAACAAAAAGGGATTGTCCCAGATAGCGCTCTGCATAGGCCCTGGTCAATCCGACATGCACGGGACCGAAGCCGGGCGCAGTGGAATCTATCTTCGTATACAAACCGGAACTCATGGTTGGGGTCACGAGGTGTGCGGCGAGAGGGAAACATCCAAAAAGCATGGAAGAGAGGAAGATCGAGGTAATCAGTTTTACGGTCTTGAGCATCATATTGTCCTTCCTTTTGAACCGGGGGCTTTTTTGTCCACTAACGAGTAATTCAAATTCCATGCCACCGGCTCACATCCCTGTCGTTTTCCACAATCAGGCATGTCGATGTCCCCGGCACAGAGCCTTTCGCTCTCCCGGCGTTGTCTCTGGAAGGGTGTTAGAACCCTTGATCAACCCACAATATTATTCAGTGCTCTCTCCTTTCGGAAATTTTTGCCTACTTCTCTTTAATTTGACGCCTGAATCTTGTCAGATTCAGGCGTCAAATTAAAGAACTATTTCAGTTCTCCCACCACATCTTCAACCGCCTCAACAATCTTTCCGCTTCTCACCAGGTTGACCATAGCGTCGATGTCTTTATACAGGACCCGGTCTTTTTCAAGGTGCGCGACACTTTCACGGATGACTCGATAGGCGGCGCAAGTGCCCTGACCGGGTTTCATATTGGTGAAGAGGTCCATGGCCTGGGCCCCGCAGAGCAGTTCGATGGCAATGACCCGCTCCACATTTTTCACCATCTCCCGACACTTTCTTGCCCCGATCGTTCCCATGGACACATGGTCCTCCTTGTTGGCGGAAGTGGGAATGGAGTCCACACAGGCAGGATGGGCGAGCACCTTGTTTTCCGAAACCAGGGAAGCCGCGACGTACTGCGCAATCATGAGCCCGGAATTGAGACCCCCGTCGCTTATCAGAAAGGCCGGAAGACCGCTCAACTGAGGATTCACCAGGCGCTCGATCCGCCGTTCCGAAATATTGCCCAGCTCCGCAACGGCCATGCCCAAGAAATCCATGGCAAGGGCAACGGGCTGACCGTGAAAATTACCACCGAGCAAAAAATCCTCCTGTTCCGCAAAAATAATGGGATTGGTGGTTGATGAATTCATCTCGGTTTCGATGACTTTTCGGACATAGGCGATAGCATCTTTGCTCGCTCCGTGGACCTGGGGAGAACACCTGAGGGTATAGGCGTCCTGAACCCTGGAACAATCCTTGTGGGAGGTGATGATTTCGCTGTTCCGGGTGATCCGCTCCATGTTGTCCGCCGCATCGGCCTGCCCGGGATGAGGGCGCACCTGGTGAATGCGCTGATTGAATTCCGTTCTGCTCCCCATGAGTACTTCGAGGCTCAGGGTGGCGGCGATGTCCGTGGTCTTGGATAGCCTCACGGCATCATGGAGCGAGAGCGCTCCAATGGCGGTCATGACCTGGGTGCCGTTCACAAGGGCAATGCCCTCCCCGGCCTGCAATTCGAGGGGATCGAGACCGCACTTTTTCAGGGCTTTCTCACCCGGCATTCTTTCGTCGTTGTAAAAGGCCTCCCCCTTCCCTATCATGACCAGTCCGATATGGGCCAAGGGCGCCAGATCGCCGCTTGCTCCCACAGAGCCTTTCTCGGGGACCACGGGCCATATCCCGTGGTTGAGAAGTTCTACCATCAATCGTACCGTCTCCAGACGAATTCCCGAATATCCCCTGGCCAGATCCTTGATGCGCAGGGCAATCACGCCTCGCACCACCTCACGGTCAAGGATATCGCCCACTCCCGCCGCATGACTCATTAGAACGTTTTCCTGGAGTTTCCGGGTATCTTCACGGGAAATAGTCACCGCACTCATGGCGCCGAAACCCGTGGTAATCCCGTAAATGACCTTCTCCTCATTGACCCACTGTTCAATCAAATCGCGAGACTGAACAATCCTCTTTTCAGCCTTTGCCGTTATAGCGACCTTCGCATCCTCTCTTGCAACAGCCGTCAGATCGTCCAGGGTCATACCGTCGAAACCCAGTTGAATCTCTTTCATAAAAGCCACCCCAATAAAAAACATTTAAAATTCAAAATCTTGATACTATTCTTCTTTCCCCCACCTGTCGCAGTGAAGCGCAAATCCCGCTATTGGGGCGCCTTTGTGTTGAACCGGTTTGGGGTTAGGCATCGACATTATTCCGGGAACTGTGCGGCCCCTGCCCTTGTGACAATCTTCCCGAAGTCTTCGCCTGTCGGATTTTGAAACACCTTCAGTCCGAATTGAGGCACAACGGCCAGGACATGATCGAATATGTCCGCCTGAATCGCCTCATACTTGGCCCAGGCCGTGTCGTTACAAAACACATAGATTTCAATGGGCAGTCCCGTGGGCCCTGGCGGGAGCTGACGCACCAAAAAGGTCATGCCCTGGTGAATGTTCTTGTGGTTTCTGAGGTAGGCTTCAATATAGGCGCGAAAAGTCCCGATATTCGTCATTCGACGGCCATTGACCGGCACGCTGGTGTCGATGTTGTTCTCCCTGTTATATTGATCGAGTTCTTCAATCTTCCGGTCGACGTAGTCTGAAATCAAATGGATCGCCTTAAATTTCTTCACCATCGCATCATCGTTAAAGCGAATACTCCCCACGTCGATGTGAAGAGATCTCTTGATTCTTCTTCCCCCGCTCAGTTGCATCCCGCGCCAGTTCTTGAAGGTCTCTTCGATCAGCTTGTGGGTGGGAATCACGGTGAATGTCCTGTCCCAATTCTGCACCTTGACCGTATGCAGGGCAATGTCCACCACATCCCCGTCCGCCCCATACTTGGGCACTTCGATCCAGTCGCCGACGCGCACCAGGTCATTGGAACTGATCTGGAGGCTGGCCACAAAGGAAAGAATCGTATCCCTGAAGATCAGGAGGATAACGGCCGTCATGGCGCCGAAACCGCTCAAGAGACCAAGGGGTGAGCGCCCGACAAGGCTGCAAAGGATAATGATAATGCCCGCGATGTAGACAATGATCTTTACAATCTGGATATAACCCTTGATGGGTTTGCCCTTGGACATGTCGAGCGTAACATACACGTCGTTCAGGGCCGAGAGAAAGGCACCGATGATCAATAGGACGACCCATGAAATCAGTGATGTGGAGACCTTCCGAATCATATCTTCGGCGTAGGGGAACAAGTGCGCGCAGGAGTACACGACAATGAACGGCGCCAGGTAGGAAAGACGTCGCAACATGATCTTTTGGAGCAGGATGTCGTCAAACCGGGTCCTTGTTTTCCGGACGAGTTTTGACAGGGCCTTGAGGACGTAATGCCTGGTTACAAAATAGGCAAAGAACCCGAGGATAAAAACAATGACGGCCATCGTCATCTGTCCGAGCAAGGCGTGCGCGGAAAGCCAGCTTCCAATAGATCCGTCAACTGTCATGGTTCTCTTTCAACTCCCCTTATGCGCTATTCGCTGACCATTTATTGATTTGGGAGGCCTTAAAAGGCAAAAGGACTTCGCCCTTATCCTATGCCCCTATCGGATACCAGATCCCCTCATGGAGCCAGATTCGGGAAAAGGTCTCACCAGGAGAGACGACCTTGTCTTTCAGGCCCTCATAATCGATTTCGATGTCCTGACCATACATGGGATCCCATGGTTCGATGATCACAGCACCCTTAGGGAGCTTGATGAAAATCGGCTGGCGCGCTTCCCCCCAAGGCCTTTCCTGTGAGGCTCTTTTCAATTCCTCGAAGGTCCCGTAATCCAGCAACTCATGCAGGGTAATCAGGGTGGGAGGGCTCAGGGGGATATTTCCATCGAGGTTGCCTTCCAGTCCCTTTTTCGGGGTGACCCAAAGACCCTGGACGGTTTCTCTGTGATCCGGAACACAACCTTGTCCATCGGGCATAAAGGCAAGGAAAAACCGTGTATCGAAGCGCCTGGGCATGGCCTCGGGGGTGATCCAGTGGGACCACCGGGCCAGTTGTGAAAACCCCAGGATCCATTCTTCAGAGACAATCCTTTTCCTGATCCATTCCCGTGGGAGTTCACCGGACTCGCGGAGTCTGCACACGTCTTCGAGATCTTCCGGCGTCTGATTTCTCTTTTGGGCAAGAAAGACGCCGGCCTCCTCGAAGGTTTCCCGAATCACCGCCACGGCATAGGCAATAGCCGACTTTGCGTCCAGACCTCCTCCGAATCGGGTGGAAAGGGTTTCCGGGTCTATGTCCGTATATTTCTTCCACAGTTCCGTCTCCCAGTCCTCCGGGTCGAGAACGCCGCCCGGAAAGACATAGCTTCCCGGAAAAAACCCGCTTCCTTTGCTGCGCTGGAGAAGATAGATTTGAAATTCATTATCATGCTCCCGCGCGACAATCACGGTGGAAGCAGGCCTCGGACCATTTGATTTCATTTTTTCATTTTCCATGGCGAGCCATATTACCCGACTCCTCGAAGAATCACAAGGATGTCACCAGAAATCTTATATTTCCGGGAGAGACACTAGTTGAGGCCCAGGCCGATGACGAGCCCGACGGCAATCCCGAGACCGATAAATATGGCCCCGATCACAATCCCCACGGCCACATTTTTCATGGCCAGCTCCTGGGAGGTGTCGAAAGGCGTCATTTTATCGAACAGTTTGTAGCCGGCGGCCATGAACACAAGGGTCAGCAGCGCACCGAAAATGGCGTAGAGAAAATTTAAGATGGTAATGGAGAGTTCCATCAACGCAATGCCTCCGTGATCTTTTCTATCTTTTTGACGTACCCAATGGTTTCCTTGCTATTTTTGCCGGTGACGCCCGGCAGTTCCTTTTCCATGGATTCCCACAAGTTCGGATTCAGGCCTTTTTTTTCCGCGGCCTTCTGGGCCTTGAGGATGTTCCCTTTTCCGGCATTATAGGATCCAAAGGTAAAATTCAACCGGTCCAAGAACGACCGATCCGCCTTCCAGGTATTCCAGAGTTGCCGGTCATAATAAATACCGGCCGCGATGCTCCAGCGCGGCTGAGCCCGCGTGCCTTTGATGCCAGGGTGTTTCCTGCAGATCTCTTCGAAGGTCCGGGGCATGATTTGCATGATTCCCAAAGCGCCGACACGCGATTTGGCCTTGGCATTCAACCGCGATTCGGCCACGGCCTGGGCCTTGAAATGCCGCCAGTCGAGTGCCGGACCGAAGTACCGTTTTGTATATTTTGAGAAATAGTTGTCGAATTTTTTTACGCGCTTGTATCTCTCGTACGACTCGCAGGGCACAGGCAGCACCAGGATGAACGCAAAAATCGCAACCAACCCATACGTCGCATATTTATAATAAAATTCTGCCGAAAACATGAATCAGTACCATACGATCAAAGGCGTCCCTTTCGCAAATCCCTGATAAAATTTGCGACTGAGGAGACGGTTACAGGACCGGGGAGAAAATTCAGGAGGTGTTCGTCCCCGGAGACGATGACTTCAGCGTTTCCTTCCAAAGCACACCATATGAACTTGTCATCGGACGGATCTTCAGCGACATACGTCTTGCCGGATTTTACCGTAATCACCTCGAAATAGGGCAGGATTTCATAGGTTAAAAGGAAATCAATCTCGGATTCAGAGAGTTGGAATTTGGGATAGGCCAGGACTCGGAGGTACTCTTCGACAATCTCCTTTGAACAAAGCGGCCGAATTTTACCCCTTTCCCAGAGAGTGACAATCTCACCGGGCTTGCCTCCATAGAGGAGACCGCTTACAAGGACATTGGTGTCAACGACAATCCTTTTCATTTTGACCGTGCCCATCGCACGGCCTCTTTCACGCAGTCTTTGGAAAGGCCTAGTTTCTTGACCTTTGCCCGTATACCCACAAGGTCCGTATCTAAGACCTTGACGGGTTTCAGGATAAGGACTCCATCGTTGTATGCCACATCAAAATACGTAACATCCGTGAGGTTGGAAAGGATTTCCTTTGGAATAGTGATTTGGTTTTTCGCAGTGAGTTTGGCAAGCATTTCCTTACCTCCTTACTTTCCGATTTCCTTGCAATGATATTATCCCTTTAATAAAAAATCAAGTTGATTCATTGTTTAAATCAATCCCGTCCAATATCGTTATTTTCAACGATTCCGGGCAAAGGAACAGACCGTAGGTCGGGTCAACCTGAGCCAATCGGTGACATCCATAATGAAAGAAAGGGTCGTTACGCCGGGGTTAAAGGCAATCCTGTCGTTTTCGAGCATCGACTGATCCACGTAGAGGTCAAAGGGGAGAATGTCCCTTCCGAATGGCGGCAGGGCCCCCTTTTCGACTCCGGCAAGATCCTTCAATTCCTCATCCGTAGCAAAACGAAGTTTCTGCGATTTCAATATCTTTCGTATTTTGTTTGAGTCCGCTTCCAGCGCGGCCGAAAGGGTAAAGAGGTGGTACACCCCGTGCTTATCCTTAAGCATCAGGGTCTTGCCGCCGAATTTTTTTTCCTCCCCCCTGGCTTTGGCCGATTCGTCGCAGGTGCGGACAGCTTCGTGGTGCCTCTCCTCAAAGGCAACCCGGCTAACTTCCAGCAATGACTGAATTTTTTTCGTGAGATCCATGGGTTCTGATGTTTGCGAGGGTCCTCTTATTCTTGAAGTGTCCGGTCATAACCGCAATCCGTGTCCGCCCCCGGGGACTAAGGGTCTCAACGGGGCGACCGGCTGCGATTGTAGCATTCCGTAAAGGTATGTCAACCGCATCCTCCTCGCCCCTAAATCCACTGCCTAATTTGCTTATCATATCCGGAATCAGGATCTTGATGGCAAACCCTGATCACCAGCAAGGTGTTAGATGCAAAGCGCCAAGGAGTGACGATTGAGTTGTATGGACCTATACGTCGCCAGGAGGAACGAACGCTTGCCAGCCTCGGGCTGGAAGGCAATCCGCCGGAGGCGGATGAACGCAGCAGATGACGCCTTGATGGTTGATCAGGGTCTCATTTCTCCTGTTTCACTTTAATAAAGAGAGGAGGAGTAAAAATGAGAAATTTCTTTGTTCTGTTGGTTTCGATTGTTTTAATCATGACCGTTGCACCTTGTGTTTTTGCATCTGATCAAGCGACTCCGGAAGACGTTATCGGAAAAGTGAAAGAGGCCGCTGTTTTTCTTAGTAACGCTGGTGATGGAGGGCTTCAGGAGTTCATGGACAGAAACGGGCGTTGGGTATGGAAAGACACCTATGTTTGGGTCATTCATGCCGAAAAAGGCACCGATGCTGCTCATCCTGTCAAAGCGAAACTAGTCGGCATGCCGCTCATGAGCATCAAAGATACTAACGGGAAATACTTTTTTGCAGAATTTTGTGATATGGCCACCAAGTCTAATGGTGGATGGGTCGATTATTTGTGGCCTAAGGTTGGCGAAAAAAAGCCCTCCAGGAAGATCACCTATGTGTTACAGGTGCCGGGTTCTCCCTATCAGGTGGCTGCGGGAATTTATGATGACATTATTACAGTTTGCGATCGCCCGTGTATTAAACGATAAATCTACTCGTTCTAACCTCATTATTCATAAACTCGGTGGGATAGACAATGTGCTTTTAAACGCGATAGTCGAAGAAAAGAGATTTTTGAATCAGCATGAAAATGAAACTATTAAAAAATTCAACCTGTATATTGCGCAGGCGGACGACTTTATCAGGTCACTGCAAGTTGGCGATGTCAAACTTGTCGTGCAGGAACTTGCAGGTTTGAGTGAGCTTTTTAGGGGATACCAGGGTTATTCTGAGAAACTCTTTCAAGCAGTAAGCTCACTTGATACCGAAATGGAGAACTTGGATAGACGCATTCTTGAACTTAATGAACAGGCGACTGCAACCATAAAGAAAGCGAGAGATGAGATTGGTATGGCCATGATAAATGTGGAGCCAGTCGACGAGAATATACGAAGTCTATCTGAATTGGCGAAAGATACGATGTTTTGGATCCAGCAATTGCTTCTTAGTATAAACCAAGACCTCTTTCTTCATCAAAATGAAGAGGCGTTTCTCGTTAATTCAAAAGCGGCCTTTACAGAACTTTCAAAAGATAAAAAAAACATGAGTATAATCACTAAATTCATTAAGGATAATGAATATCTTGGGTTTAGTAAGCAGACCATTGGTACTATCGAATTTCTTCCTGAGCAGGTGGAAATACTCCATACACTTTGGAATGATAAAATTTCTATCGAGAAAGACTTGAATAGTACCCGTAACCGGGTGCAGGGGGCCATAGAAAAGATTGTGTCTGGTGCCGAAGCGGATTTGGTCCATATGAGTCGCAATCTGCTCTGGATCAACATCATTTCCATTTTCTTAATTGCTCTTGTGTTATTAATCGTAGGGGTATGGATTTTCCTCTCAATCACACGACCTCTCAACCTTGCCATCAAGGGTCTTTATGACGCTTCCAACCAGGTGTCCGCAGTCTCCGGGCAGGTTTCATCCGCAAGCCAATCTCTTGCCGGTGGCGCATCCGAGCAAGCGGCATCTGTAGAGGAAACCTCATCATCACTCGAAGAAATGTCCTCCATGACCAAGCAGAACGCGGACAATGCCCATCAGGCGGACGGTCTTATGAAAGAAACCAACCAGGTCATTGTGAATGCCAACGAATCGATGAATGATTTGACCACCTCCATTGTAGAGATATCAAAGGCAAACGAAGACACACAAAAAATCATAAAGACTATAGATGAGATAGCCTTCCAGACCAACCTTCTGGCCCTCAACGCGGCAGTTGAAGCCGCCCGTGCGGGTGAAGCAGGCGCCGGATTCGCTGTGGTGGCGGAAGAGGTTCGGAACCTTGCCATACGTTCTGCCGATGCCGCCCCAAATACATCAGACTTAATTGAGAGTACTGTTAAAAAGACCACGGATGGAACGGAACTTGTATCCAGAACAAACGAGGCATTTTCCGAGGTGTCCGCTAGCGCTGCAAAGGTGGGAGAGCTGGTTGCCGAAATAGCAGCAGCATCGAATGAGCAGGCCCAGGGCATTGACCAGGTCAACATTGCCGTAACGGAGATTGACAGGGTTGTTCAGCAGAATGCGGCAAATTCCGAGGAATCAGCATCCGCATCCGAAAAGATGAACGCCCAGGCAGAGCAGATGAAATTATTTGTGGGTGATCTTGTCGCCCTGGTCGGCGGCAAGGAAAACGGAACGGGGGTCAAAGGGCAGAAATTATGATTTTTTTGACGCCCGGCGTTTCATGAACTCCCTGAAAATGACCAGTTTTTGAACGTCCTGAGTCCCTTCCCCGATCGAGGAGGCCCAGGCATCCATGGGAAATTTGTGGATGGGATGGTCAAAGATCACGCCGGAGGCCCCGAACAGATCAGCGGCCCAGGCCGTGACATTCCGGGTGGTTTTGACGGCCATGTATTTGGCCAGAGAAGCATCCAACCGAAAATCATCCTGATGCTCCATGGCCCAGCAGGCCCTCATCAGCAGAAGCCGTGCAGCCTCGATGCTGGCATAGTGATCCGCCGCCTCAAAGGCCTTGGCCTGGAAGTCCCATATTTTTTGCCCGAAGAGTTCTCTTTTCTCACCGTGCCTTATGGCCGTTTCCAGGGCACCTGTGGCCGTACCCAGCGTCAGGGCGCTGATGGGAACCCTGCTGTGGGTGAAGAGGGAGAGCACCTGCTGAAGCCCGCGGCCTCGCTCCCCGATCAGGTGGTCATTCGGGACAAAGACATTCTTGAGAGTGATTCGTGTCAGGTCGGAGGGAATCCATACCTGCTTGTTTAGTTTGCGCCTGCGGATCCCCTCTCCCGACAGGTCCACCAGGAACATGGACAACCTCCTATTCCTTTCGGCCGCAGGATCCGAAACCGCCGTGACCAGAGCCATATCGCTGATGAGTCCATTGGTGACATAGGCCTTGCTGCCGCTCAACCGCCAGCCCCCATCCACTTTTTTTGCATCCATGGCGATATTGGCCACATCACTTCCGGCCACGTTTTCCGTGTTCCCGATGCAAAGCAGGATTTCTCCCCGGGCCACCGAACGACCGTATTTCTTCTTCAGATCGTCCGATCCGAAAAAACACAAACCGGCCGTCCCCAGGTCTGCCTGGACCAGGACTGCAATAGCCACTCCGGGGGAAATCGCGCCAAGTTCTTCCATCACCATGACCGTTTCCAGATAAGGACGTCTTGTGAGCCCGTTCTTTTCCGCATCATAACTGAGCCAGCCCTCTTGGCCCATGGCCATGAAAAACCCCCGGGGGATGGCCCCTTCCTGATACCAGGAGGAGATATGGGGCGTCAGGTTTTTCTTAAGAAATATTTTGAATCGCTCTTTGGTCTTCAGGATGCCTTCCGGCATAGTGAAATCCATGTTTTCTCCTCTCAAGTCATTCATTTCAGGTAACTGTTCAGCCTTTTGAAACCCGCTCTGCTACTGTAAAACGATTTTTAGACGACGGTCAAACCCTTTTCAGGCCAATCCGTTGAATCCCTGACTCACTTTGAAAGGGTCTTTACTTTGATTCAGTCACATCCCACCTTTACATGAGCACCTATCGAAACTTTTGAAATCCGGTGTTTTTTTATTTAAAATACATAGTTGACCCCATTTTCTAATTATATAGAACAAGTTATTTTTCAAGGGTTTATACCTTAATCTTGCAGAATCCGGGTTCCAACCTGTCACTTTCAAAGACTTTATCAGACAAAAAAGGAGGCGCTGGATGCCAAGAGAAAAGATCGATATTCTTACACCCGTGGAATACCTTTCCATCCTGGACGAGAAAGGCAGGCTGGACAAGGATCTCGAACCTGTCATCCCTGAAGAACTGCTCCTCAAGCTGTATCGCGCCATGCTTCTGGGGCGCAGGTTCGACGAACGGTTGCTCAATCTCCAACGGCAGGGCCGTGTCGGCACCTTTGCCCCGATTACCGGCCAGGAGGCCTCTCAACTGGGGGCGGTCGCCGTGCTGAGCCCTTCCGACTGGATGGCCCCTTCCTTTCGAGAAACGGCCGCCGAATTGTGGAGAGGACGCTCAATGGAAAGCGTGATGCTGAGCTACGGAGGATTCAACGAGGGGGGACAGGCCGGTGCAGACAGCCGCACCCTTCCCGTAGCCATTCCCGTCGCATCTCAGGTGCTCCACGCCGTCGGCATTGCCTGGGCCATAAAATACCGGAAAAAGGATGACGTGGCCATGGCCTTTCTGGGTGACGGAGGCACCTCCCAGGGAGATTTTCATGAAGGCATGAACTTTGCCGGAGTCTTCCAGACCCCGGTCATTTTTGTCTGTCAGAACAACCAATGGGCCATTTCCGTTCCCCGCGCAAAACAGACCCGGGCCCAAACCCTTGCCCAGAAGGCCTTGGCCTACGGTATGCCGGGCATTCAGGTGGACGGCAACGATGTCCTCGCCGTCTACGCCGCAACCAAAGAGGCGGTCGATCGTGCGCGCTCAGGCGGGGGCCCCACCCTGATCGAGTGTGTGACCTATCGCATGATGATGCATACCACGGCGGATGATCCAAAACGCTATCGCAAAGACGATGAGGTCGAAGGCTGGAGAAAGCGGGATCCACTGGTTCGCTTTCAGAAATACCTGACGGACAAAGGACTCCTGTCAGAGGAAAAGATCGCCTCCCTGGAAGAAGAGCTCAAAACAAAAATCCAATCCTCCGTTGACCGGGCGGAAGAATTGATGAAGACCCATGTGGATCCCCTGGTCATGTTCGAGCATGTCTATGCCGCGATGCCGCCCTCCCTGCAAGAGCAGAAGGCGGAATTTGAACAAGGACTCTCGTCGACGAAGGAGGAGCAAAGCCATGGCTAAGATGACGATGGTTCAGGCCCTGAATCTGGCCCTTCATCAAGAGATGGAAAAAGACGACAGTGTGATTGTCATGGGTGAAGACGTAGGCGTCGACGGGGGGGTCTTTCGCGTAACCGACGGCCTCATCGACAAGTTCGGAGAGCAGCGCTCCGTGGATACGCCCCTGGCCGAGTCCGGCATTGCAGGGATGGCCATAGGCATGGCCGTCTATGGACTTAAACCCGTCTGCGAAATTCAGTTCTCCGGATTCGCCTATCACACCTTTCACCAGATCGAATCCCACGCCTCCCGCCTGCGGTGGCGCTCCCAGGGTCGATTCACGGTGCCCATGGTGCTCCGCGCGCCTTACGGAGGCGGTGTGCGCGCCCTGGAACACCACTCGGAGAGCAGAGAGGCCTTCTGGTCTCACATTCCCGGCCTCAAAATGGTCATTCCATCGGGGCCCAGAAACGCCAGAGCGCTTCTCGTCAGTGCGATCCGTGATCCCGATCCCGTGATCTTCTATGAATCAAAGGCCCTTTATCGTGCCTTCAGAGAGGAAGTCCCGAAAGAAGAAGAGGTCCTTCCCCTTGGAACGCCTCAAATTGTTAAAGACGGTGAAGATTTGACCCTGATCTCCTACGGCGCCATGATGCGCCCCACCCTGCAGGCGGCCCGGGAACTCGAGGACAGGGACGGCGTTGACGCGGAGGTCATCGACCTTCTGACGATTTCTCCCCTCGACGACCGGATACTCGCCGAATCCGTACGCAAGACCGGAAAGGCCGTGATCGTGCATGAAGCCCCGCGCAGCTTCGGACCGGGTGCCGAAATCATATCACGACTCATGGAAAATGCATTCTACTACCTTGAGGCCCCTATCGCGCGCGTCACAGGATTTGACATCATTATTCCGCTTTTCAGCCGGGAGAATGCCTATCTGCCGAACACCGACCGTATACTGCGCGCTGCCAGAAAGACACTGCAGGACTAAACGACAGATTCCGGTGGCTGATTCCGTATTCCGCGTCAAAGATTTGAAGGAGGAAAAGACATGGCCAGAGCGTTCAAACTTCCCGATCTGGGAGAAGGCATTCACGAAGGGGAGATTCTTTCGATCATCGTTTCCGTGGGAGACAGCGTCAAAGAGGGGGACCCCATCATCGAGGTCGAGACGGACAAGGCCGCGGTCGAGATCCCGACCCCTTACACCGGAACCGTAGAAGAAATCCTGGTCAAACCGGGTGACGTGGTCAATGTCGGGGATGTCCTCATGACCTTCAGCGGTGAAGGCGAAGCAGAAATTCCGAAAGAGAAAAAGAAGCTCACGGCGGCACCGGCACAGCCCGAAGAATCCGCCCCCGAGCCGGTAAAGGAACCGGCAAAAGCGGTCACCCCTTCCGCCGCCGCGCCCCGTAAAGAAGGTCCGGTACCGGCCTCCCCTGCCACGAGGCGTCTGGCACGCGAACTGGGTGTGGACCTTCATCTGGTTCCCCCAACGGGACCTGCAGGCCTGGTGACGGCCGAAGACGTCCGGGCCTTTGCGGGAAAAGGCCCGGTGGTCAAGGCGGAAGGCCCCACGGCCCCCCCGGCGACTTCCCCTGAAGCCCGCCCCCTGGATGTAGGTGCCCCGACCCTGCCCGATTTTTCAAAATGGGGACCCGTTGAAAGGGTACCCGTCCGTTCCATTCGAAGGGCCACGGCCAGACAGATGGCCCTGGCCTGGTCTCAAATACCCCATGTGACCAGCCACGCCGAGGCGGACGTTACCAGACTGGATGCCTTTCGGAAAAAACACAAGGCCGCCGTCGAGGCCAAAGGGGGCAAACTGACCATCACGGTATTCGCGCTCAAGGCCGTGGCCACAGCCCTCAAGACCTTTCCCAACTTCAATGCGACACTGGATACGGGCGCCGGAGAGCTTGTCATGAAGAACTACTACCACATCGGGGTGGCCGTAAATACGGACAGAGGTCTGATTGTTCCGGTCATCCGAGATGTGGATCGCAAGAGTATCACGGATCTGTCCGTTGAGCTCAACAACATGGTCCAGAGGACCCGGGAGCGCAAGACCTCCCTTGAGGAGATGCAGGGCGGAACCTTTACCATCACCAATGTCGGTCCCATGGGCGGCGGGCACTTCTCGCCCATCATCAACTTTCCGGAGGTCTCTATCCTGGGCATGGGATCTTCAAAAATGCAGCCCGTGGTCAAAGAAAAGGAAGAAGGAGGGTATAGGATTGTTCCAAGACTCATCATGCCCCTTTCTCTCACCATCGACCACAGGGTGCTGGACGGGGCCGATGCCCTGAGGTTTCTGAGGGTGATCATCAGCGATCTGGAAGATCCGGGTGAGTTGCTGATGACAATGGTATAGCGGCTAGAGAAATTGCGGATACTTGTATGAACAACACGTGTTATAAACGAAGAGTGTCTCACCATGAAGAACAGGAAGAAAAACACTATTTCGCGCAGAGAGTTTAATAAAACAAAAAGGCATAATCTAATTTCTTTACCCTTCGTGCTCTTCGTGTCCTTCATGGTAGAAATAATTTTTTTTAATTGACAAGAAAGGTGTGCGTCATGGTCATGGGAGAACTGTCACAGGAAGCGGAAGTACTGGTCATCGGCGCAGGCCCCGGCGGATACGCGGCGGCCTTTCGTGCGGCGGATTTGGGGCTCGATGTCACCCTGGTCGATCTTGCGCCGCGTCCCGGCGGGGAGTGCCTCTATAGGGGCTGTATTCCCTCAAAGACACTCCTCTACATGGCGGAGCTTATACACGATGCAAAGCGTTCATCCACAATGGGTGTGACCTTCGAAGACCCGCAGATCGATCTGGGGTCTCTTCGGGCCTGGAAAGACAAGGTCATTGACGGTCTGACCGGCGGCCTCGTCACCCTTTCCGAAAAGCGGGACGTGCAATTGATACAGGGCCGGGCCGTCTTTGAAGGGTCCGACCGGGTGCGCCTTCGGGATTCAGAAATCAGCCATATCAACTTCCATCACGCCATCCTTGCCACGGGTTCCCGCCCTGCCCCTTTCCCCGGGATCCCCTACAAACGCGGGGGCCGCATCATGGATTCCGAAGGGGCGCTCGAACTGGCTGATATCCCCGAATCCCTGCTGGTCCTTGGCGGAGGTTACATCGCCCTTGAACTGGGAAGCGTTTACGCCTCCCTTGGCACACGGGTGACCCTGGCCGTCAGGAGTGACAGGATCCTTCGGGGCGCGGACCAGGACCTGGCCGTGCCCCTGATCCGTCGGATCGAGGTCATGTTTGAATCGATTCGGCTCAACACCCTTCCCTCGCGCATGAAAGAAGGCAAGGATGATGTAGAGGTCTTCTGGGGAGAAGACGCGAACAGGAAGCAGGAACGCTTTGAACGGGTCCTGATCGCCATCGGGCGGCAACCGAATACCAAAGGACTGGGTCTCGAAAACACGAAGGTCAAAATCAACGAGCGGGGTTATGTGGAGGTAGACGAACAGCAGCGCACTGCGGACGAGCGTATCTTTGCCGTCGGCGATTTGGCCGGAGGTCCGATGTTGGCCCACAAGGCGTTCAGGGAGGGGAAGGTCGCAGCCGAGGTCATAGCCGGTGAGCCTTCCGCCTTTGATGTCCGCGCCATTCCCGCGGTGGTCTACACGGACCCCCAGGTGGCCTGGTGCGGACTGACGGAAGACCAGGCCCGAAAAGAAAAACGCCCCATCCAGGTAGAAAGATTCCCCTGGAAATTTTCCAGCAGGGCCATGACCATGGGCGCCGGGGAAGGCCTCACAAAAATGATTATTGATGCGGAAACCGGCCGTATCCTGGGACTGGGAATCGTTGGACGCCACACAGAGGGAATGATCAGCGAGGGCGCGCTGGCCATCGAGATGGGCGCCCTGGCCGAAGACCTGGCGCTCACCATGCACCCCCACCCCAGCCTGTCGGAAACCGTGGGCGAGGCCGCTGATGTCTTCCTGGGAAGTGTGACTCATCTGCTGCCCAAGAAACGCTGACAGGATCGAAGCACCGATTTATTTCCCTCTGCTTTGCCCGTCTTCAAAGGCTCTGAAGAAAAACCTGAGGGTTTTCCACATTTAGATGCCGTATAGGACAACCATGGGAACTGTCCAAGATCGCCTTGACTATTTTGGAGCAACCATTAAAACAGCCACACGCGACACATCACACCACAGGTCATCGAGGATCTTCAAAATTTCAGTGATTTTTTGGGGTAACCCTTCGCTTGGCTAGAGAGAGTGCGGCCTTGCGAGGCATGCGTTTCTTCTCCCCGGTCGCTTCCAGTATCTGCCGGGTGTTCTTGACGACCTTTTCCTCGATCATCTCAAACATTTGGTCCACCCCGCCCCCGATGTATTCCACATAGGAACTGATAACCCCGCCCGCGTTCGCCACGAAATCGGGCACGACGCTAATGCCCTTCTTGTAGCACAGGTTTTCGACGGCAAAGTCCATGGGGATATTGCTTCCTTCTACAATCAACTTAAAGCGCAGCCGCTTGACATCCGCGAAGTGAATCAGATTAGGCCTGGCCGCGGTGACCAGTATATCCGCGTCAACGTCGAGGATATGGTCGCAGGATCTGGCCTCGCACACCTCACCTCCCCCCTCCAGGGCATAGCGGGTCACCGAGAGGCCTTGATCCTTCAATCCTTCCAGTTTTTTATAGGAAAGGCCACTGCGGTTGTAAACGGTTCCCCGGCTGTCCGAGACCGCAACGAATCGGGCGCCCGCTTCGGAAAGATATTTTGCCGCAGGTCTGCCGACATTTCCGAAGCCTTCCACGGCAAAGGTAGCCCGTTTCAAATCGAGCCCGATAAATTCCGAGGCCACCCTTGCCGCATGAAAGACCCCGAACCCCGTGCTTCCCAATTCGTGAGGCAGTCCCCCCATAGATTCCGGTTTCCCCGTGCAGGCCTTCATATCTCCGTTGGTCTTGGCAAACCAGGCCATATCCTGCTCACTCATATACATATCCGGAGCCGCGACATAGATTTCGGGGCAGACGACTTTAACGGCCCGTGAAAAGACCTCCACCAATCTCTTTTTCTTGTCCTGATCTATCTCCTTGGAGTCGGCGATCAACCCGGCCTTTGCGCCTCCAAAGGGGAGTTCCGCAAGGGCGCACTTCCAGGTCATGACCCGGGCCAGTTTTGCGACCTCAATCATGTCGACGGTTGGGGTCATTCGGATGCCCCCCTTTCCCGGGCCCAGGTTCGTATTATCGATCACGAGGACCCCCTTCATGCCGGTCCCTGCGTCATAAACGGTCAGGATTTTTTCCGGTCCGAATTCGTCGTATTCGATCATCGGTCACTCCTCAACTCTTTTTTTTGGAGACGCCTTGAAAAAACATCTCTCCGGCAAATTGAAACAGACGACCCTCCTAGATAATTCCGTACTTCTCTTTCAACAGCTGAGCGGCCGCCTTGATATCTTCCTTGATGATGCCGGCGGAACGCCCGATCTCATCCCGGATGTCTTCAACCGGCAACTCGACTATTTTCTCAAGGCCGTTTCGCCCGATCTTGGCCGGGACGCCGAAGCTCATGGAGTCAATGCCGTCTTCTGCCTTGACAAGGCCGTATTCCTTTTCCAGGATTGCAATGACGGGCTGGATCTCGGCTTCGCCCAGAATCATACACCGAAGCATGTCCACTGCCGCCCTTGCGGGACCCGCGGAGGCACTCTGCCCGGTCTCGTTTACAAAGTGGGTGCCACCTTTTTTGGCCTGGTTCATCGCTTCTTTGATCCGTCCGGGATCAATACCTTCCACACGGGCGAATGCGTCCAGGGGAATACCGCCCACAGTGAAAAATCTGGGGCTGGCAACCATGGAATCTCCGTGTTCGCCAAAGACGATCCCCCGCATGTCATTTCCGGAAAGCCCCAGCACCCCGGATACGGCATGGCAGATTCGGCGGGCATCCAGATTCCCGGCCTGCCCCATGATGTTTTCCCTGGGAAACCCCGTGGCCTTGTATCCCACCCAGGTCATGACCGTGACGGGGTTTCCCATAAAGACCAGGATGGGGAGGTTCCCGGCCGCGCACCCCCCGTACAGGTCCTTGATCTGCAGGCAGGTCTTGGTAATCACGTCCGTATTTACGGCCAGCAGGTCCCTTCGGCTCTGGCCCTCCCTTCGAGGCACACCTACACCGATGAAGATCA
>CAZXWJ010000031.1:0-28550 GCA_964644375.1 uncultured Desulfobacteraceae bacterium
GACGACAGCTGGGAGCGATTCAGGAGGACCCCGTGTTCGTCCGGCGCTTTGAGGGTCTCGTAGATGAGACCAAGGATTACCTGAACCGGCTTGGCCGGACGCTGGAATACCGGTTTGCGGACGGGCGGAAGATGCGTCAGGATGAATTGTGGTTCTATGCCCTGGGGGCCATGAACGGACAATATGACAACAAAGTCTCCCAATATTTCGGTGTCGCACCCCATCATGTGCCTGCCATGGTCCTGCAACCGCCGGAGCAGGTCGAAAGGCGCCTGCGTGGAAAATTGCAGGGGGAGATGGCCGTCGAACTGCTGCGTGTGGTTGCCTCCAAAGTCAAGTCACCGGGTTTCGGTCCTGGACGGGGAGACCCTCAGGCGGCGAAGTTCCCGCCGGAGACGCTTATCGGCCGATGGGCCAAGAGAGGAAATATCCTGACCTTCCGGCCGGGAAGAAACAGAGGTGAATACGTGGGCAGATACACAAGGCACGCGGGCAGCCGGAAGGAGGCAAAAGACCCCTGTCATTTCAGCCGCATCACCTATGTCCTTCGGTTCGATGCCTACAAGAAGAATCCCCTGACCAAAGAGATCATCAACTATTATACCGGGCGCTCCTACTTCGGCAGGGGCAGCACCTGTTACAGCCACGACAAGGAATGGAACATTTACCTCGTCAAAAGAAAAGACGGCTACGTTATTTCGGATGAGCCCATGTTCGGGTGTTTCGAGATGGGGAAAATAAAATGAAAAAAAGAAGAACGGCGACCTGTCGATTCGGGCATTTTTTGCTTTTCTTCGGCGCGCTTTGCGTGGGCCTTGCGGTGTATCCGGCCTGTTCCTCCGCCGAAGTCTATGGGGAGGTGTCTCCTGCCATAAAGGCAAGGATTCAAAGGGTCCTCGACAGGAACAAACTTGAGCACGTACGCCCCCTCGTTCCCTGTGACTACAGCTCCCTGGCCTGGTCATATCCCAAGGCCTTGAAGACTTCTCGTTTTGTGGGGAATGTCTCCCTGGGCGGGCTCCTGAGCTATATGATCGGCGCGGGAGTGGGGCTCAAGACGGCCGGCATGACGACACAGGCGGCGGCGGGCAGCACCTTCAGCGGGGCGCTGCTGGACAATTTTTTGCAAAGTATCGGCATCAATGTGAGTGAGTATTTCCTGGACCGGAACGTGGATGACCTCATCGCCGGGATCGAATTTCTCAAGTCCCGGTGGGGGATATCGGATCACTTCGTGTTCGTGCCCACGGCTCCGAAAGACGTGTCCCTTTCCGTCACTCCCATCGTCCCCTTCGGGGCCGATGTGCGCATCCAGTTCTGCCACAAGGGCCTCTTTGCTTCCTCTCAACTTCCGGTTTTCCTGCTCCGGGAGCCCTCCATCGATACCGGCGTGCTCATGGGGGCACAAATTCAGGAATATGACATTAATGGAAAGGTGAGAGCCACCACGGTCCCCTTTGTTTTTGCCTCCGAGCGGTGTAACGGCAAATGGGTTACGGCAGGGCGGGGCAAAAGCTATCAAAAGGTCCGGGTCAGCCCCGACGATCCCCTTGAAGGCACGGGCCGACTCGTGGGGAAGATCGCCCTGAGTCATGTCCCCGGGGCGGGGTGGGGAGGGTTGCGGGAGATCCGCCTCTCAAGCCCCATCAACCGGGGTCTGGCCTACGGGAGTCAAAACGGCGACAATATCTTTGCCCTCGTGCTCAACCGGGACACCCTGACGGTTCAGAGAATCAAAGAGCCCCGACCGGTCGGAAAGGCCATCTCCCTCGGGTTCCATATCAGGGGCTTTCACAATCACCGGGCCTTTGTGACGGGTCCCGACGGTCGGCGTTACCGGTGGCGTGATATCGCAAATCAGGCCCTGGAAAGTGTATCCTGTACCGGTGCCGGCATAGCCAAGACCTATTATTCCCACAATAATCAATACTCGATGCTGAGCTTTACGCCCACGAAACCCGGGAAGGTGGACGTCCGGATCAACACGTTTCATGGGCCGGTGGTCATCCCCGGGGTGGTCACCGTGGGCGAACAGGCCCCCTTTGAAGGGCTCTGGAAGGTCCAGAACAACGGATCGGTCATCCGCATCGTCTATGTGCCCGGAAACGAGACCTTCCGGGGGGTGCTGGAGGTCGACCGGTTGCAGTACTTCGAGGCCGGTGACCTGATGTGGCGAGATCTCACTCCGGGACCCCACAGCCTCGGCAATGTTCTCTTCGGTAAGGAGGTGCGGGGTGACGGGAGGGGCGGCCTGGAACGATCAAAGATCTCTCTTGAATTGTTGGATAAAGACACCCTGATCTATAAAGAGGGACAGGAGACCCATGCACTAATCCGTGTGCCTGACTCGGGGCGGCAATGAAGGGGCTCGATGCGTCATCCTTTTCTTTTTGCAGTTGCCCACCGGGGTTTCTCAAGCCTTAAAAGGAGGAAAGCTATGGCGCTTTATCTCGTGCAACACGGCAGGAACCTGTCCAAAGAGGTCTCGCCTGAACAGGGCCTTTCGGAAGAAGGTCTCGCGGAGGTCGAAAGAATCGCCCGGGTCGCGAAAGGATATCACATCAAGGTCAGACAGATCCGGCACAGCACAAAGCTCCGGGCACGCCAGACCGCGGCCGTCTTCCAGACGGCACTCAATCCGCAGGAGCCCATGCATGTCATGGAAGGTCTCAAGCCGCTGGATGACGTTACGGACATTGCGCTCAAGATACTTGATGAACACGATATCATGCTGGTCGGACACCTGCCCTTTATGGAACGGATGGCCTCCTATCTGATTACCGGATCCATTGAAAAAAAGGTTATCAAATTTCAGAACGGGGGCATTGTCTGTCTGGACCGGGAGCCGGGAATCGAAGACTGGTTCATAAAGTGGGTATTGATGCCGAACATCGAATAAGTCCTGGCGTTGAATAAAAAATATGACAGGGGGGGTATTAGAAATAACGATGACAAGCGTCTCGGTACGATTGACCGCTGCTTCGAGAAACAAACGCAGGTGAGGGCCAATGTATCCATTCAGTTTGTGATCGTATCACTTTCGATTTTGTACGTATTTCCTGTCGAGGCATGCGGGACGTACATAAGATAATCAGTTGACGCAGGAATTTAAGCCTGTTAAACGGTAAACATGCCAAGAAAATCACGCATCGACGCCCCAGGGGCGCTTCAGCATATCATCGGCCGAGGCATTAATCGCAAGACGATTTTTTCGGGTAAAGTAGATTACAAGGATTTTTTAAATCGGCTGGGACAAATACTTTCAGAGACCCATACCGCCTGCTATGCATGGGCCTTGATACCGAATCATTTCCACCTCTTATTGCGGACGGGCGACGTCCCGGTTTCCCGGGTCATGCAACGGCTTTTAACCGGGTATGTCGTCAATTACAACCGCCGTCACGACCGTTTTGGCCATCTGTTTCAAAACCGGTATAAGTCCATTTTGTGTCAAGAAGACAACTATCTGCTGGAGTTGGTACGTTATATCCATCTAAATCCATTGCGGGCCGAACTGGTTTCAGAATACAGTGCCCTGGCGCGATATCCCTATTGTGGACAAGGGGCAATCCTTGGTCTCAGGGAGAATGAGTGGCAGGATGCCGAATATGTATTGCGGTTATTTGGCGACAAAGAGCGGACCGCCAGGAGGAGGTATCGTGAATTTGTGGGGGCAGGCATTGAACAGGGAAGGCGCCCTGATCTCATAGGCGGTGGTCTTTTACGCAGCCAGGGAGGTTGGGTGGGGGTCAAGGCATTGAGACGATCCGGAGAGTATCAGAAAGGTGATGAACGCATTTTAGGTGACGGTGACTTTGTTGATGACGTATTGTCTCAGGCCGAGGAACACTTTGAACAAAAATATCGCCTTCAGGTCGAAGGATATGATTTGGACAGGCTTATTGAGCGGGTTGGAGAATTACTGGGGGTGACCCCTGAAGATATCATGGAGAGGGGTAAGGGGAGGAGAAAGGTGGAAGCCCGCAGTATTCTGTGTTACTGGGCGACAGATCGTTTGGGAATCAGCCAGACGGAGTTGGCGAAAAGATTGAACCTGACACAACCGGCTGTGAGTCAGGCGGTTGCGAGGGGAAAAGAACAGGTGAAGCTGGAGTCATATTCCTTGTTTCACGACTAAATATTATAATTTTATGTACGTCCCCTATGGGTATAACCACTGACATCATTTTGTTGGTTGTGGCTGCGTTTTTCAGCGGCCTCGTCATGCAGCGGTTCGGCCAGCCGTTGATCCTGGGCTACATCCTTGCCGGCGTGATCCTGGGTCCCCACACGGGCGGTCTCACGGTTTCGAGCATTCACGAAATCGAACTGCTCGCAGAGATCGGGGTGGCCCTACTGCTTTTCGCGCTCGGCCTTGAGTTCTCCTTCAGAGATCTCAAGGCGGTTAAGAAGGTGGCCCTGATCGGTACACCCATTCAAATCGCCCTGACCGTCGGGCTGGGATTGGGTATCGGCCGCCTCATGGGATGGGACTGGAAACCATCTCTCTGGTTCGGAGCGCTCATCGCCCTTTCGAGCACCATGGTGATCCTCAAGACGCTGATGAGCCAGGGTTGGCTCGGCACGCTCTCGAGCAAGGTGATGATCGGGATGCTGATCGTTCAGGATCTGGCCGTGGTCCCGATGATGGTCATCCTTCCACAGATGAACAACCCCTCTCTCGGTCTTCCGGCCCTCGGGTACGCGACGTTGAAGGCAACGGTGTTCATTGCCGGGATGATCCTGCTCGGGACCAGACTTCTGCCGCGCCTCATGACCCACATCGCTAAACTGGGCTCTCGGGAACTGTTCTTGCTCGCCATCACGGCCATCGGGCTCGGAGTCGGGTATGTGACCTATCTGGTGGGGCTATCCTTTGCCTTCGGAGCTTTTGTCGCGGGGATGGTGATGAGTGAATCGGACTACGGTCATCAGGCGCTGAGTGACATCATCCCGGTGCGGGATCTTTTCTCTCTCCTGTTTTTCGCATCGGTGGGGATGCTTTTGGATCCGAGTTTTCTGCTTGACCATCTCTGGCAGGTCCTCATTCTCGTTGCGGCGGTGAGCGTCGGCAAGGGATGCATCTTCGCGTTTCTTGCCCGCGTGTTCAAGTACGGCAATGTCGTGCCCCTGGCCGTCGGGCTCGGGCTGTTTCAGATCGGGGAGTTCTCGTTCGTGCTGGCACGGATGGGCATCTCGACCAACTCGATCGACAGTGACCTCTATACGCTTATCCTGACAACGGCCGTGTTGACGATGGCCCTGACGCCCCTCATCTCAGGCCAGACCGCCCGCCTCTATGCCCTGAAGAAACGTTGGTTCCGTCATGAGCCTCTCGAGTCCATGAACCTTCCGGAGGAGGGACTGCGGGACCACGTGGTTATCGCGGGCGGTGGACGCGTGGGTTTTCAGATCGCCCAGGTCCTCAAACGTCTGGGCCTGCAATTCGTGATCATCGAGATCGACCAGCGGCGGGTTGAACAGGGCAAGCTCGCCGGAATGCCCCTCGTGTACGGGGACGCGAGCCATGAGGTCGTACTCGATGCCGCCGAGGTCGGTTTTGCGGCCCTGCTCGTCATCACGACACCGGGAATCGTCGTGGCGCGATCCATCGCCGTTCATGCACAGCGGGTCAACAGCCGGATCAAGGTGGTGGCGAGGGTATCCGACCCCGATTTTTTTCCCGTCTTCAAGGAGTTGAACGTCACGGAACTGGTCCTGCCCGAGTTCGAGGCGGGCCTGGAAATGACGCGGCAGGTCCTATTGCACCTTCGCATCCCGGTACCCGAGATTCAGCGATACACGGAGTCCCTTCGGCAGGACCTTTTTGCTCCAATGTTTAATGCCCTCGGGGACTACAAGACCCTCGCCCAACTCAGAACTGCTGAACAGCAATTTGATCTTCAGTGGGTACCGCTACGGTCGGGAAGCCCGTTTATCGACAAATCCATCGGCGAAGCAGGGATACGCAAGGTGACCGGCGCCTCGGTTGTCGGGGTCATTCGCGGCGGCAAACTCGAACCCAACCCTGAGGCCGGGTTCAGGTTCAGGTTGAACGATCTGGTGGCCATCATCGGATCCGACCGGGCACGGGAGGCCTTCAGAAGGATGTCTCACCCTGTCGAATGAGAAAATGGGGTCGCATTTGGATTTAGAAATAAAGGTGTTTTTTTGCCTCATTTAAATGAAACACAATGCGTTGGTAGGAGCGGGCCAGAACCGAGGCTGCAGCCAGTGTCTTTCTGTCGGTATCCATAAAGTCGTTGGCCCTTTGATGCCAAAACTGCTGACGCTCTATGGCCAGGGGAATCAGGTCTTTTACGGCGGTATTCTCCCTCATGCCCAGCCTTTCGGCACAGGAGTGACCATACTCGCCGGTAACCTCCATCAACTGCTTCACCTCTTCAGAGCGAAAGGACAAATTCCCTTCGAAATAACTTCGTAACACCTCAAATTCCTGAAAGGCAATCTGTCGGCTTTCAAAGGCTTCGAATTTTCCGTTGATTTCTTCGATCATCTTTCGATGGGTTTCGGCCGAGTGCTGATATTCGCGGAAGCAGACTGCTTTGATTCGCCTCAGGCATTGATGGGTTTTAATCAAGTAGGCCCTGTTGCCGAAATGCGATTTGATGCATTCCAACAATTCCGGAAAACCGCTAAGTTTGAGAAGCCCTTCTGAGAGTTTTGCCTTATCGCCGATCCCGGATTTTATGAGGCGGCAGGACTCATATACGCCGTATTGCCCCAATCTCTGCAACAGATCACTGCGCCGGGTGGGAGGAACGGAAACATCCGGGTAATCACGTTTCGAAAATCGCTGAACGTGTCGAATCAGGGCGGCCAGTCGATCTTCAGGAAGAGAGGAAAGCTCGATTAATGTCTTGAATTCGTCCTGTGTGATGGTCTTCGCCCCGAAGGCCAGCAACCCGCAAACGGGATAGACAGTGTAGAACAGATTCCTCACCGCCTGGTTTTCGGACATCAATCTTTTGGTAACTGCCCGCGCGGCGGCCTTGGGTGCCTCGACACTCGGCCAATAGGCATCCGTCTTTGTGAGAACGCCGATGGCATTGATCGGAGATGCCCATTGAAGCACTCCCCCGTGAAATTCTTCCATAATGGTCTGATCCGAGCGTGCCACACTTTGGTTGAAAAGATACAGGATCGCATCAGCGAAGGGAGAAGTCGCCGGGGGTTCCTTTGAAGAGGGTTGGTGCTCCAGTCCCAGGAAGGACAGCGTGTTTCTGGAATCGTCCACAAAAAACGATTCCAGACCGGGTGTGTCAATGAGATGGAATGTCTTTAATACTTCATTTGGATGAAACACCTCAATGAATCGAATATTCAATAAGTATTGCCGGCGATCTTCGCTTCGCCTGGTGAGATCTTCCAGTTCATCGAGAGATCGGCGTTCCGGGGGGCTGCCGTCATTAAAGTGCACCACGAGCATGGGCGTTTCGCCATGACGAAGCCAGTTGATGTTAAAGGTAAGTTCCTGGGTCCCTGTGGCCACCATCTCCTCACCCAAAAGGGCGTTCATCATGGTTGATTTGCCGGTCTTGATCTTCCCGACAATCGCAACCCTCATGGGCTGGGATAGAGACGCCCGACACTGTCTGAATTCTCGCTCCAGGTTTTGGAGTTCCGGGCAATGACTGGTAAGCTCAAAGGCGAATTGGAATATGTCATCGATATGCCGGTGAAGCTCCGAGTCACTCATCGGCCCATTCTCCGTAGTCTGCCTCATTCTCCTCCGAATGCCGCTGAATCTGCAGGCCGGTTTGCGGGAGGGTGTCCCCCGCATCGACCTGAAAGCACGGAGCAGGCATTGCCAGGATAATTTCTTCGGCGACGGTTTCGGTCCTTTTGAGCAGCCGATCGACGGCCTCATAGGGCTTTTTTAATTCGAGAGATTTTTTGGCCGCATTCTGTTGCGAAAGTCTGCTGGATTGATTGATCTTTTCAATCGTTCGTTCACAGGCCTCTTTTTCCCGGCTCAGTTGGGATGAAAAATCATCGCGCATGCTACGTTCCAGCTTTGTTACGGCTCCGGCCAGGGCCTTTTGGCAGAGTTTTTGGCTATCTTCGGTAAATCGATTGAGGATCTTAGACACCTGACGTTTTGATTGTTGCCGTTCCTTTTCCTGAATTTGCGACAGGCCCTCCTTAGCACCGGAGGCAAATCCCCCAACCGCGCCAAGGCCGGCACCCCATTGCGCACCGGCAACAATGCCTGGAAGAGCGCCGACACCGCCTAGCAGTAGACCAATACCCCCACCGACCGCCGCTCCGAAAAGCCCTCCGACAACGGCGCCCGCCTGAGAATTAAATAGACCACCGCGAGCGGCGGCGCGAGATTTCTTCCATAAATCCTGTCGCTCCGGGCTTGAATCCCCTTCGACGTCTTGCTTTACGTCCTCCTGAAAATAGGGAACAGGCGTAACTGATTTTTGGGAAATCAACGTATCCATCTCAATGTGGGTAAGGCTTAAGCCGCTTGATTCCTCCACATGAGCGTAGACATCTTCGGCCTTTCCGTTCATCTGTTTCCATAGCTTCGTCATCAATTTATGGATAGCTGTTTCATGATATTGAATCAGTTGTTCCGGGCTCTTCAGCGTATCATCATGGCTCAACCGGGCATCCGCCTCGCGACGAATCAGAACAAAACCTTCCTGGAATTTTTCATTCATCCGGATTCTAAGGTCATGAAGGTCATCGCTCAGTAGCGTTCTCCAGTCCGCGTTGTTCTTCAAAAGGTCTTCCAGCCGCTGCCTGGATTCCCGGTAGTGATCTTTAAGCTTATTTAGGGTCTTCTTGGTTTGATCATGGTAGATGTCCCATTCAGCCTGAAGCGGTTTCTTCATTCTTACCAGTTCACGCCCAAGGTCGTTTATGGCCCGCATGAGCAAAAGATTCCCGCGGTTTTTTTCGAGAAACTCCCATAAGGTGTTTTCAAAAAGGGCAAAGTTGCTGTCCGTCAGGTCCTCAGGATCATTGGTCTTGAGATAATCCAACTTGGCCAGGCTGGATACGGGGACCACAGCAATTTCGCCCTGATCGACTTCAAGCCATTGCGCGAGCTTCATGCGATTGTTGTCGACGACGGCATTTGAATCAGGCACGCTGTCTATCTTGGTCACCACAAAGATGATGTTCCGGCAATGCTCATAGATGGTCTTGATGAAATCCAGCTCAGTTGAGGACATGGGCGCCAGTGCGTCGCTGACGAATAGGACGAGATCGGAGTTTGGAATAAAAGCAAACGTGATGTCCGTATGCCGGGCATTCAATCCTCCGACGCCAGGCGTATCCACCAAAACCATGCCGTCCCTCAGTTGCGGATTGGGCGTTTCGAGTGTCAACAGCCTCGCCTTTTGCACGTTCCCTTTGTTTATTTTTTCCGTCACGTACTGCGGAATATCCGCCCTTTGGATCTGCCTCACTTCTTCTTTGCCGGATTTCCCCACCACGACACTGATTTTCTCCTCTTCAGCGTAACTGATGGTAGAGACGAGGTTCGTCGCGATATCCACGTCCACCGGACAGAGTTCAGTATCACCAAGAATGGCGTTTATCAAACTGGACTTTCCCTGTTTGAATTCACCGCATACGGCCACGAATAGTTTGCCCTGTGATAAATGGTCGCTTGCTGTCTGAAGACGACTCAGGACCTCTTCATTTTCCTGGTTCGTCGCAACGTCCATCGTTGCGCGGATGAGCTGCAATATGGTTTCTTTTTGCCTCTGATAGTGTGTCATCGCGGTTCTCACGGGAACAGACCTCAATAGTTTTCTGCCGCCAGAAAATGTTCGAAAAACTTCGGGGCCAATGAACGGTAAAAAGGCTCAAGACACGGTTCCATCAGCATTCGAAGCAGATGACCGAATCGTTTGCGAAAACTCTCTGGAACCGCACGTCTTGAGAGAAGCATTTCAAACAGTTCATCGTATAGGGAGAGCAGTTCTTTGCGGTTTTCTTTATACTGCCCCGCGGACATCGCGGCCACGGCCGGGTGCGGAAAATAACCGGCCTGTTCTTCCCACTTACCCTGCGGCCAAGGATTGCGAAAACGCAGGTTGAGGTATTCCACCGGCACTTGTGAAGTCTGATCGATCGTAATGGTGGCAAAGGGCGGAAAGAGCGCTGTCTTTCCTTTTTCATCGGTTCGATGGTATCCGAATAAAGGAAGAGTGACATAGACCTTGCCCTGTTTTCTCAAGGGGATCGGCCAGCCGATTCCTGCCTCTGCCGGGATCAGGTAGCGATACAGTGGGGTTTTCTGAATGCCATCCATGATTGATTTCATTGAAAGCACTTTGCGGTCAACGCGTGTACCGTCTTTAACCCTGTCCCCGAAATTTTGAACACTGTCTGTCTTTGTCATTTATTCTCCTATACTTGATCCGTTGTCCGGTGAAGCACATTGGCGTGTCGGATATGATATAGACGTGAGGAACGATACCCTCAATAGTAACCATTGTACCAATCATACCCGGGTAAGACCGTGTGATCGTCATAGTAGTAAACGCCCCATTGATCATAGTAATTGCCGACATTCTGCACCACCTCTCCGGTTGTAGAGACCGTATAGTGGTTGCTGTCCTCCCATGCATCCATGAATGTGTCGGCCGGGACCATCAACCCTTGCCCCTCTGCCATGCCCGGGTCGTTCAGGATAATGGAGGGATGTTCCGGGTCCGAATTGTCGATACCGATGACTTGCACGGCGTGATTGGCATCCTGGCCGGGAAGTCCCCAGCGGCTGTAGAGCAGATCATCGTCGGCCGCACCCGGATTCCACACCTCATCGGAATCCAACGCCACGATGACCTTCTGCCCCTCGTCAAGTTTTTGGCTCAAATCCTCAAGGGTGCAACCTTCCTGGTAATCCACTTCAAGATTAAAATATTCCAGCAAGCGTCCCATTTCCGGTAAAGGCGTTCCTCCACCCGGTGTGTACCAGCCCTCCGATGTGGCAATTTCTCTCAATTCGGGTTCGGTAAAATCCCGGTCAAACACATCGTCGAGGATAAATTCCTGGGAGACCACACCGCACGTATCCACGCGGGTCTGCTCATGCCAGTGCGTCATACCCGTCCCGGGGTCCCCTATGACGTCGTCCGAATCAGTCGCGGCGGGATTAAAATGGTCATAGATGTCTTGTGACAATGGGATTCCATCCAGGGTCCCGACCTGTTCATCCGCGTTGAAATCAGCAAAGTTCGCGATGCTATCCGGGATTTGCGTCGGATCGTCCTCCTGGAAAATATCTACGGAGTCCTCAAGGCCGGGGTTCCCTGCAGCACTGAATGCCTCACCCGGGTCAAGGGAATCCTCCGGGAGAGCCTCCTCCCATTCCAGTTCATCTTCTTCCCATAGGAAATCGTCCATTGCTTCCCCCTCCCATTTCATTCATTTGTGTTAGCGTTTCAGATTTGCGAATCGATAGTGATTTTCGGTCATGTCCTGTTTCCATCGATAACCTTTTGCTTCAGGGAATCAAGAATCTTGACAATAATCTTGGCGTTTACCCTGTCGCAGTTGAAACGCTTTCGGTCTCCAAGGTACTCGAAATAGATATGGTCCACAATCTTCTCAAAGATGCAATCCGGAAACCTGTCATAGGCGACTTTCCCGGAAACATCGACCGTGCTGCCTTCGGCGTTGCCGTCGACCGAAACGGTTTTTTTCACCTCACTGTTGAAATAGACCCCTTCACACCCAAAGACGATCCCGTCTTTAGCCGCCCCCCAGAAGATGCCGTCGATTAGGCCGAGGATCATTTCGGAACCCGGGACCTTACAGGTTTTCTTTAAAATGGTTAACCTGCGGGGTGGAATGGCGGGGTGCAGGAAAAGGCTCATGCATTCAAACTTTCCGAGGATTTCAATAATTTTGTACCTGATCAAGGGAGAATCGCTATCGGCGGATAAATTCACGTCCCCTTCAAGATGACTCGCTGAACCTGATCCTGAGTCCTTTTTCTTTCGAACGTATTCGATATAGACCTTTATGGTATCCAGTACATGGATCAGCCATTCGCCACCGGCCAGGTCGGGGTTAAAGCGCCTTCCATCCCCAAAATGGATCTGGGTGCCTTCTTCCTTAAACATGCATTCCGGAAAATCACGGTACGCGATGTGGCCGGAAATGCCGACGGTCCTGTTCTCGACGTGGTCGTCAACGGTGATGGGTTCATTTACGTTGCTATGAAAATAGAGGCCCTTACCTCCAAAGACCATGGCATTCTTGGCCGACCCCCAAAAAGTGCAGTCAACCAGTGCAATGATGCGTTCGGATTCGGGTATGGCACAGGTCTGCATGGCATTGTTCAATTTTCTCGGAGGGATGGCAGGGGAAAAGTAGACATACCTTTCCTCTCCTAATTTCTTGAGGGTAACCGAAATGATGTTTTCCAGTTCCTCACGGTTCAAAGAATTCCCGCCCTTTTTCTCGCTTCGGATCTGTTGATCTGTCTCATCGAGAGCATGAGGCCTCTCTTTCTGCCACCCCTCAATCCGGCAATGCCGTAAATCCGTTTTTCCATTCGGATCAACGACAACATTCTGATCGGCATTTGAAAAGATGTCGCAGTCTTTCAATGCCCCCATGGCGCCCTCTTTCACCGTGAGGCCGACATCCCTTCCATCGTAAATCTTGCATCGCACGAAAACCGGAGCCGCCCCCTCCGCTATGGTCACACCCGGCTTGCTGTTTTTATAAACCTCACAGTCTTCGAGATTTCCCTCTCCCCTATTGAAGACGACCACACCTCCGCCTCTTCCGTCATGGATTTTGCATCTGCAGATAACCGGTGTGCTGCCCTGCGCAATACCGAGTTCCATGGAGGTGTTTGAAAACAGGTCACTGTCTTCCATGGCTCCCCGGCTGTGGTTCAGAAAAAGGATCCCCTTTCCGCGGCCATCGAATATCTTGCATCGGCGAATGACGGGCGTACCTTCCCGGGTAATGCCGATACCGGCGGCGCCATTGTCAAAGATGCCGCATGCCTCAAGCAGGCCCTTGCCGTTGCTGACGGCGACCCCATTGCCCATGCAGCCGTAAATCCGGCAATTCCTCAGCGTCGGATCCCCTTCATCCGCAATACTTACCCCTGTCTTTTTGTGGCCGAAAATTTCGCAGTCCTCAATGGTTGCCCGGGCCTTATGGGTGATCACTATGCCTTTGTCCTGGCTGTCGTGTATTTTACAGGTGCGAACCGTCGCCGAGGCGTTCGGCCCCTGAATCGCAAGACAGGAGCCGGTTTCCGAAGCGATATCGCTCTGTTCTATGACCAGGTGTCCACGGGAGACATAAACGGCACTTTTGCTGAGATCGCCGGTCGCTTCGACAGGGCTTCGCCCCCTGATGGAGAGGTTTCGCAACGTTGCCTGAGCGGTCTGCATGACGATACAGGGGCCGGAATCCGATTCGATAATAATCTCCTCCAAAGGACCGATGCCGACAATCTCCAGGTTCTTGTCGAGGACGATACTCTCGCGGTAGAGCCCCGGTTCGATCTCGATGCGTGAGCCCTCTTCGGCATCCCGGATCGTCCGGCCGATAGTTTCAGGTTTTTTCCCTGCCTTTGTCGAAGAAACAGCGGGCCTTCGCTTCTTGTCCGCGAGTTGATAACCATGAATGGCCGCCCCCTGACAAACCGCAAACTCCGGATCATCCACACGGGAAATAGGCTGGCCGGTTTGCTGCGCCAATGTCTCGGAGATATAGGGAACACGACAACTGCCACCGACCAAAAGAAGGCGGTTCACCTGATCCCAGTCGAGTCCCGCATCTCGAATAAGGGCATGGCACAATTGGATCGTCTCAGCGACAGTCGGTCCGATCATGGCATTGAATGCGTCCCGGGTCAGGCCGTAGGATTCCATGTGTCCGACGGGTATCAATACCTCCGCTTCGCCACTCTCGCTGAGTTGATGCTTGATGTCCTGGCACCATTCAGCAACCATAAGGCGTGTTTTAAGCGAATTTGAATCCCGCGTTTCCAGGATCTCGAGCAACTCCGGGCTGCAGCCGGACTTGAGATCATTATAGATGTGGCGATCAAAATCCAGCCCCCCACAGTGTTCAAGTCCCACGGGCAGGGCGAGCAACTCGAAGTGGTCGTGGGACTTTTTTACGAGAGCGGCATCAAAGGTTCCCCCTCCAAAGTCGTAAACGAGAACGACTTCGTCTTCCTGCGGATGGGCCGCCGCATTCCCCTGCCAGGCATAGTAGGTTGCCGCGGCAACGGGCTCTTCCAGCAGGGTCACCCGGAATCCTGCCGACTCCGCGGCCTGCTGCATCAGGCTTCTTTTATACCCGGCATAAATGGCCGGGACCGTAAGAACGACATCCGTGATCGGATGGCCTCCACTCAAATATTCAGCCTCGGATTTTAGCTTTTTCAATACCTCGGTGACCAATTCATCCACACGCCACTTGCAATCTCCAAGAATGATGGGGACGTCCTGCCCCAGGTCCCGCTTGAATTCACGCAGGTAGCGCGACAAATCCTGAAACCGTTTGTTTTCGGCCGCCTGGCCTACCAGGACTTTTCCGCCATCAGACAAGAAAACGCTGGAAGGAAAGGCGTACCCGTGTTTCATGGGATCTTTTACCAGTCTTATGGTGGTTCCCGTCATCAATGCCGCACTTGAATAGAATGTTCCGAAATCAATGCCCAGGTGCATGTTCCTGACCCTCCAGAAAGGGGGAATATTAATGCTATTCAGGCCGTCAGTCAACCGTTCAGGCAATCTCCCCCGATCCGTCATCAAGGCATGATATACGAATTAGGCGTGGATTTAAGCCTGGATCGCCTGTTGGCCTTTCATGAGTTTTGATGGTAAGAACACGAAAGGAGAATACTCATGAAAGAAACATTCAAGGCCGAGGAGATTGAGACCGGATACCATCCCCTGGGATTTCGCATCGATAGGGCAGCATCGCCCCTAAATCGCTATACCCGGTGGGAGGTGACCCCTGAGGGCGAGTGGCTCAACCCTAAACCGGTGTCTTTCCATGCCATGCCTGCGGATGGGTGGCTCAAAGCAGAAGTTTTTGACTGGGGCGCATAAAATCCGGTTCTGAATCCAAGGATGAAAAATGAAAATAGCCATGTCCGCAGCTGCCCCGCGTCCGGATGCCCGGATAGGAGACAGTTTTGTTCTGGCAACTCTATCTGCTGGTTGATGACACGGAAGACATGACCTTTGAAGCTTTTCGGGGGCCGGTTTCTAGGGAGAGGCAGACCGGATCGCTTCGATATAGCCGCTGACGGAGAAGTTCCAGTCGGTCAAGATCTCTTCACCCGAGCCGGGGGAGCTTTGCGGAAGGCTCAGGTCGCTTGCGCCCATGAGGCCGACGGTGAAGGTGAGATCGGTGGAGGCCGTTGTGGCCATGAAGCTCGCACTGACAGTTTGATCCGTATTTGCTAATTATGTTTAATTTGAAGTAGATATGAAATGCTCAATGTATTGTATCTCTCCTTAAGATATGTGCTTTTCATATCCCCGTTTCCCATAAAAAAATGGAGTTCGCGTCCGAGGTCATTAAAAATAATCATATTAAATGAACAGCCTATGGATTGGAGCTGTCGTTTTTTATCATAATCCATTGAAGACAGTCTTCTCGAAAATTCTTCACAGTTGAACATACCTTGATCGGCAAACATTTCCATCACTTCTTTGATCTTCTCGATGCGTCGGTGAACGGACATGATGTATTCTTCTGAAAGGTATCCCAGGTCCTCCAGTAATCCGGAAAGGAATGGGATGAGCGGCCTTGGCTCTTCAGATATTGGAATCAGATCTTGAAGAAAATAAATATGGTTTTCGGAACTAACCGGGCTGCCTAGAAACGGACTGTGGCATTTCCGGCAGCTCTCCCCATAAATTTGAGAAGAGCTGCCCATATCTTTTGAAAAAAAATCACAATCCCCGAACAATAACTCACCCGCAGCCTTGAGTTCACAGCAATCGGCATAACGGGCGGCACAATACAGGGCAAGTTCGTTTATCCTTGCCATAAATAGGCCGAAACATTTTGAATCGGAAGGAATCATGGCCCTCAGGCGAATGATCCACAGATCAAGAAATGGCTTATTTATGTTGGTATCGATGGCTTCTTCCTGTAAACGATAATTCAGGTCGAACCATTCTTCCGGCATGAAATCAAGAGACGTATCTGTTCTTATAGGAGCTTTCATTTTATAAGGGTCCAAAGGGTTTCAAATTACTGTTATCATCAAAGCGTGGTGGCGCATGATCTGTTCAGGTTATTATCCCGCAGGATATCTTCTTGAAACGGCCCTCAAATTTTTTCTAGGTGTTTCAGACGGTTATGAGAATAGACATGTTCTGCCAAGCGCTCGCCTTTAGGGCATGATGCACCCTTGTTCAGCCAAGTCTTCTCCATTCCCTCTATTTTGATACCAACATCCCATACCGGACAAGGATCTAAGTTTATTAAAGCTTGTCACTCAAGTTTTTATCCGGCGCCTTATGTCAATCGAGATATAAATCATATATCAATTCTAAAATAACAAATCAAAGGTTTTTTTGACCCTTTAACGTGCCAATTTTTTTCCGTTTCATTTTCGTCCGAATCATCATTCGGGATCTTGCTTCTGATAAGGGGGAATGGGGGGCATCTTGATCTGCCGGGGGGGCATAAGAAACTGAGAAAACCGACCTGTATGGACTGGTGGGTTTTTGCAGGCTCAACCCGCCTTTTCCTTTTCCCTTGTTTTTGATATTGAAAAAGAGGATTTATATGGAATACATTCAGAGTGCATTCCGACTCAGGGGGAAAATCAACCCGGGTTTACCCTTCGGGAAAGTCCGTCTGAGGTCTACCCGTCACGCCGAAGCCTTAACGAAGGCGAATCAAGGGTTTGCGGTCGTTCTCTAAAGGTCCATCCTCGCTGCCATGGATTCGAGTGCCCTTTGAAGTGCGAAGCCGCTTTCACCGGGGCAGCATCCTTGGCTTTTGCAATGTTAGGGTTTATCCTGCACGATGGCCGCTGGAATCACCCCCGCGTGGAATACGGAATGTTTGAGCTTGCAGAACAAATATGCTTGGGAGATATGAAAAATGGATCAAATGTTGTGTTTCTCCAGAAATAGGTGCACGAACGTAGAGCAGGTCGATGAACATACATTAAAGGCCTCTTGTCGCCTTCAGGACAGCGTGACGGATTGTTATGTCGAGATTCCTGTAAAACTTCCGGATCTCGAGATCTCGCATATTAAAGCGGATATCGGAAGAGGGGGCACGGAGTTGAGCTCACAAGACATGTTTCATCTGAAAAAAGTTATTGGTGTACGCATCGGGCCGGGCGTATTGAAGATTCTCAAGGGCCTTATCGGAAATGAGGGCAGGCTCGAGCAGTTGGCCTTTATGGTTGAGGAGTGCTGTCAGGCGGTTATTCTGTATTTTACCAGGGATGACCTTGAAAAGGTCCCTCTTGATGAAGATGAGGAACGAATCTATTACAATAACATGGTGAAAGGCAACCTCAATCTATATAACCGGTGTGCTGCGTTTGCACCCGACAGTCCGTTTGTGGAAGGTATTCGGAAATCCTGATCCCAGTTGAATTGGCGCATAAGGAGAGGACATAAGGGCAAATACTATTTGCCGCAGACCCTCCTAAGGTTTACCCGCTTTAGGAGGGCGGGCGGGCACAACCTCTTACAGGGGTTGGCCAATAGCGGGCTCTTTGAGCCCGGATATGTATAAAGGTGAAATGGAATATGTCACGATTTATTCGTAACAAACTCGTCACCGTACGGGTTCTGGATGATGATACATTGCTGGTTCATGGGATATTGGACGATGACATATACAGTCTGGAAATGGATGTCTTTATCCGTACCAATGAACTTCAAATAAAGGATATAAAGGGAAAATGGAACAGGTGGACCACAAAGGAGTGTCCCAGGGCGATCCCGTTTCTCGGTGAAGCAATCGGATTTTCCATGAGAGAGGATGGCTTTTCCCAAAAAATACACAAGAGCGTGGGGCGCAATTCCTGCAGGCATTTCGCAAATCTCCTGCTTGAATGCTGTCATACTGCAAAAGAGGCGGCACGACTGATTCAAAAGAAAAATATATTGAAAGGCTCGAATGAAAATCGTCAGGAAAAGGACAAGAACCCTGGCAGGGCCGCCATCAAGACGGGTGAAATGCCTTATGCGGAAAAAGAAAATCAGGACAAGCCCCATGGGATGATCATTGACCTTCATACGCATTCTTACCCTGCTTCCCAATGCAGTTCGGTGCATGTCGAGGATTTGATAAAACAAGCAAAACTGATCGGGCTTGATGGGCTATGTCTTACCGATCATAATTATGTCTGGGATCATCATAAGATCGAAGACCTAAGACAGAAGCACGGATTTCTTGTGTTAGCGGGCAATGAGATTACTACCGATCAAGGGGATATCCTTGTTTTTGGACTGGATAAGGACATTCAGGGGATTATCGGCTTAAAGGATCTTCGAAGAGAAGTTAATGCAAAAGGCGGTTTCATGATAGCGGCACATCCCTTCAGGGGATTTTTGATGTTCAATGTGAATAAATTAGGCCTAACCTTGGAAGATGCAAAAAAAAGGAGCATCTTTAAATATGTTGATGCCATAGAGGTTATGAACGGAAAAGTTACCATTGAAGAGAATGGTTTTGCCTCCGATGTGGCTGCAGGCCTGGGATTCCGTGTAACGGGAGGAAGTGATGCCCATGAAACAAATGAAGTCGGTTGCTACGCTACTCTTTTTCAAGCAGTAATATCAAACGAAAAAGATCTTATAGCGGCGTTTAATGACTGTGATTATGAACCCATCGCATATCAATGGGAAAAAAGGAAAAAACACCATGAAAGAGGATAAGCAACAGGACTGGGCGAAGATTGTCAGGAGAATGGAGACTCTTTTGAGGCTCAAATCGTTTCCGGTGGCATTTAAAATGCTGGAGCACAAAGATGATTTGGATAAGATTCCTTTTATGAGAAAGACCGGGCATAAGGTGACTCTTTGCCAGCTTATCACGCTTGTAAGAGATTTTGATTGGACCGTGGGTGCTCAGAAACAAGACATTTCAAATCCTGAATGCGCTTCGATTCTGGGTCTGTCCGATCTCCCGGAGCTTTATAAGGACGGAACGGTTCGGAGTATCCTCTGGACAAAGACCAGAAAAGATGGAAAAAAGTGTGAAGAATCAATTCAGAGACTCCCTCTTGACAGGTATGAGGCGGTGGCCCTTGCCCCACTTGTCTATAATCCGTTTGAACCGGATATTGTACTGATCTATGCAAATCCCGCGCAGATAATGCTTCTTATAAATGCTCTACAGTTCGAAGATTATGACGTGATGAATTTTTCATGTGTTGGGGAGTCCTCCTGCTCAGATGCCATTGCAAGATGCTATTTAACGGGTAAGCCCTCAGTATCCATCCCCTGCTACGGAGAACGGCGATACGGACATGCGCGGGACGAAGATCTTGTGATCGCCATACCCTGTGACATGGTGGGAAAGGCCCTTTATGGACTGGAGGTTCTTTACCAGCGGGGTATTCGTTATCCTATCAGTTATGCGGGCGCTGAGCTTGATCTATCCGACGCCTATCCTGTTACTTATGGGGGGCTGGAAGAAGTAGAAGAGATTCGTGGAAAGGATAATCGCCTGCTCCTGGGTGTGACCGGGGGTATCGCAAGTGGTAAATCTACTGTCGCAAGGATGCTGGAGGATCTGGGGGCATATATCATTGATTTTGATGTGCTTTCAAGGGAAGTCGTTGAACCCGGTCAACCTGCCTGGCAAGATATTGTGGAATACTTTGGAAAGCAGGTGCTACAGGAGGACGAAAGTCTGGATAGAAAAAAATTGTCGGATATCGTCTTTCGGGATATCGAGAAAAGGAAAAAACTCGAAAGCTTTACGCATCCACGAATTGTAGAGCTGTTTATCCATAGAATCGAAAATATAACGTCTTCTGATCCTGCCGCTATTATTCAGGTCGTGAATCCTCTTTTGATAGAATTTAATAACCAATACCGTTATCATAAGACGCTCGTTGTTTATGTTCCAAGGGAGGTCCAGATTGAACGTCTTATAAAACGGGACCATATCACAGAAGAGAAGGCCGAAAAAATACTTGAAGCACAAATGCCCATAGATGAAAAGATGGGTTATGCCGATTTTGTTATTTATAATGATAAATCCCCTGATGAAACAAGGGTGCATGTACAAGATCTATGGGAAAAGCTTGAGGCTATTCAAAAAAAATAAAATTATTTCTACCGTTCGGATAGGCTGATGGGCAAGGCTTCCCGTTCATTTCAGGTTTTTGTAAAACCGGGTGGAGCCGTTTGCAACCTTGGTTGTACCTATTGTTACTATCTGGAAAAAGAGCACCTTTATTCTCAGGATGATTTTTTTCGCATGCCGGAAGACATCCTGGAAGAGTACATGGCCCAGCATATCCTTGCATCTCCGGATCCGGTCATCAGATTTTCATGGCACGGGGGCGAGCCTACCGTCCTGGGGCTGGATTATTTTCGAAAAATTGTAGAGGTGCAGAAAAAGTATAAAGACCCTAAAAGACCCATAGTCAACGGTATTCAGACCAATGGTACCCTTTTGACCGAAGAATGGTGCCGCTTTTTGGCAAAAGAGGCTTTTTCCATAGGCCTCAGCCTGGACGGCCCGCAAGAGATGCACGACCAATACCGCTTGACCAAGGACGGAAAACCCACCCACAAGCAGGCTATGCGGGGTTATAATCGCCTGCGACAGCAGGGGATGACACCGGATATCCTATGCGTGGTCAATGCGCACAATGTCCAATATCCCCTTCAGGTTTATCGTTTTTTTAAACAGATCAAGGCCCGATACATCGGATTCTTACCCCTGGTCGAACCCCAACCGAAGGCGGAGAACGGGGTAAGCCCTGCCAGTGTGCCCGCAGAGGCGTTCGGTAAGTTTCTCTGCGCTGTTTTTGATGAGTGGCAGGACCGGGATATCGGAAGAATCAAAGTGCAGATATTTGAGGAGGCGGCCAAGACGGCATTCGATCAGGAGCATGATCTGTGTATCTTTCGGCAGACCTGCGGAGATGTTCCCGTCATCGAACACAACGGTGATTTTTTTTCATGCGATCATTTTGTGGATCCCGCGCATCAGCTTGGCAATATAAGGGATTCCCCGCTCCTTGAATTGCTGGAGATGCCGGAATTGATCGCGTTCGGGCGGGAAAAATCGGATGCGTTGCCCCGTTATTGCCGGACCTGCGAGGTCCTGGACATGTGTCACGGCGAATGCCCCAAGAACCGCTTCATTCGAACGCCCGACGGTGAAGAGGGATTAAACTATCTTTGTGCAGGTTATAAACTTTTCTTCAACCACTGCAGGGCGTTTGTGAACGAACTAGCCAGCCTGTGGCGCAGGCAAACCCTTGAGCCGCAGAGGCAGGGAAAAGGGGTCGAGGGAAACCCGGTGCGCGCCAAAATCGGTCGCAATGATCCCTGTTTTTGCGGAAGCGGGAAGAAATATAAAAAATGCTGCCTGGGGAAAAGGACCATTTCTGGATGAAAACTCTTTAGCCTGTCACCGCATTGGAAGCTGAACCTAGGTCTTCAGTTTCTTCTTCAGGAATTCAATGGTGCGTTTCCAGGCGAGTCGGGCGGCCTCTTCGTTATAGCGAGCGGCGTTCGTGTCGTTGTGAAAGGCGTGCAGGGTGCCCTCATAACTGTAAAGCCTGTAGTCAATGGATGCCTTTTTCAGGGCTTGCTCGAATGCCGGGATCCCTTTGTTGATGCGATCATCATTGCCGGCGTAATGCAGGAGCAGAGAGGCCTTGATTTTTGGGACATCTTCAGGTGACGGTTGAATGCCGTAAAAGGGCACGGCCGCTTTCAGATCCGGCGAGTTTACCGCAACCTGATTGGCCATTCCTCCACCCCAGCAGAAACCGATGACTCCTGTATTTCCGTTGGACCGGGGATGGGTCTGCAGGTATTTTACAGCGGCAACATAATTTTTTACGGTGGTCTTATCATTCAATTGCCGGAACATGGGGCGGGCCTTTTGGGGATCTTTCGGCGATCCTCCAAGGGGAGTCAATGCATCCGGGGCAATGGCCAAAAAGCCCGCTACGGCCAAACGCCTGGCGACATCTTCGATATGGGGGTTAAGACCCCAGATCTCATGAATGACGATGACACCCGGTGCCTTTGATTCTCCTTCAGGCGAGACCAGATTGGCACGGATATCCCCCGTGGCCCCCGGATAGTCTACATAGGTCGATTGAATTCGGGGATCATTCATAGCGATAATTTCCGCAACGGCAGAGCTGTTTTCCAGTTGGGCCAAAAGGGAATAGGCCATTGCGGCACTGCCCGTGAGTATAATTAACTTGGCAAGGAATTCCCTGCGGTCCATAAATCCCTTGTCATAGTTCTTATAAAGGTCGATGAATTTTTGCTCCATAATCCTTTACCTCCCTTCTTGGGCTAACAGGTTGTTAGTGAAACTTCTCATTGACCTGTCAATTATCGTTCAAGAGGCCATAACCGTTAAGACCGGCTTTTCAAAGGGTGAATTTCAATTCGTTTTAAACCGTGTCTTGATCGTTGATGAAAAAAGGGGAGAAAGTATACTTCTTCATTCAAAAGCGGAAACATTAAAAAGTCAAGAAAAATAAGTTGTTAACAGTGAAACGGGGAATCGGTTATCAGGATTTGACATGATCGCAAGCTGTTCAAGGATTTGCAAAAACCGACGGATATCAAACGCTATTTTAAGATATTTTTTTACTATAACCGGATTTGTCGAGCCCCTGCGAATAATGCCAAATAAATGGACTCTTGGATTTAGAATGTTTTTATCCGATGATGCCATAGGGGAAAGGCCGTTCCGGAGTGGAACCCGTCTGAACCGAGGATCCTCATAAAAGGAGGGAAAAGAGCATGCCGAAGATTGAAGTGAATGAGACGACTTTGAGTTATCGGTTCGACGGGCCCGAGCAAGGAGAGGTCGTGATGCTTTCGCACTCGCTGGCCTCGGATCTCACCATGTGGGACCCCCAGATTCCTGCACTCGTCGATGCGGGTTACAGAGTCCTTCGCTATGACGGCCGTGGTCACGGTCGGTCCGCGGTGCCCGTGGGTCCTTACAACATGGAAGAGTTGTCCTCCGACGCCTTGGGGTTGATGGATGCGCTCGGCCTCGAAAAGGTCCACTTCTGCGGGCTTTCAAAAGGCGGAATGGTCGGGCAGATGATGGGCACCCTGTATGGTGACCGGCTCTTTTCATTGGCCCTGTGTTCAACGGCGGCCCACCTCCCGGATCGTGAAACTCTGGACGAACGCATCGACACGGTTCGGAAAAAGGGCATGGAAGCCGTGGCAGGGGCCACGATCGAGCGCTGGTTTACGAAGGCCGGTCGGGAGCGTCTTCCCGCCGAGATCGAGAAAGTACGAAGGATGGTTCTGGCAACCCCGGTAGAGGGCTTTTGCGCCTGCTGTGCGGCGATTCGAGACATGGATCAGCGCGATTCCATCAGCGCCATTTCGTCGGCGGTGCTGGTCATAGTGGGCGAGGAGGATCCCGGCACCCCGGTTTCGGCGGCGGAATTCATTCATGGGCGAGTCGCCTCTTCGGAGTTAAGGGTGATTCCCGATGCCGCGCACTTTGTCAATGTCGAGCAGGCGGGTGTTTTCAACGATGCCCTGTTGCGATTTATTGCTAAGAACCGAGCATCTCACGTGTAGAATAAAAGGACAGCACTTTATGATGGAAGAGATTGCTCCGGACCTGTTTAGAGTTAAAATTCCCCTGCCCACCATCAAGTATCTTAACTCCTATATCATAAAGGGAAAAGACAGAAACTTGATCGTCGATACCGGCCTTGATTCAGCGGAATGCCTCACGGTCATGGAGACCGCGTTGCACCGCCTGGGAATCGTCATGAAAAATACGGATTTTTTTATAACCCATTTTCACGGGGATCACTCGGGATTGCTATCCAGACTGGCTGGGAAGGAAAACAGAATATATTTCAACAAACCTGAGAGCGGGATGATCGAATCCTATCATTTTTTCGAACACCTGATGGCCTATAATCTGAAAAACGGCTTCCCGGAGAAAAGACTCAGGGCAATGGATCACCGGCCTTCCGATCGAAACTATGGGTACAGGTGGGAAAAGGATTTGAAAGTTGTTGAAGAGGGAGATCACATACGGGTTGGAGAGAGATGCTTCGTCTGCCTGGAGACGCCCGGCCACTCACCTGGTCACCTCTGTTTGTATGAATCTGAAGGGAAAGTCCTCTTGGCAGGTGATCTCTTGTTTGCGGACGTCACACCGGGTATACCCTGTGTGTCGGATCAGGGAAATCCGCTGAAGGACTACTTCGAAAGTCTTGAAAAGGTCGAAAAGCTGGATGTCGATCTCGTTTTACCCGGGCACAGAAAGCTTTTCAGGGACCACCGGGAGCGGATACGCGAGACCAAAAAATTTCATCTTGGTCGATTCGATGAAATCCTCAATCTTTTTGGCAGGGTCCCCGTGACCGCTTACCGGGTGGCCTCGAAAGTGTCTGGGCGAACCCGGGGTGGCTTATGGGATCACTTTTCGAATCAGCAAAAATGCCTGGAAATGACGCAGGTGATTTCTCAATTGAGGTATCTTGAGGGGGAGGGCCGGGTCTCGAGGATCTGCACGGGGGACAAGACGGCCTATTGCCTGGGGAGCGGGAAATAAAGACTTGGAAACGGGAGTGGCAGGCGGAGTGAGGACAAGAGGACCTTGATACCCCTTTCTTGTATTAAAGGGTATTCGGGAATCCGGAATTTCCTGAGGACGGTATGACGTCTCGAAAAAGAACCAAATTGAGTGAAAAAGAATTCGACCGGATCGTGAGGCGGTCGATACGACGCATTCCCCAAGAGATACTGCAGCATCTGGAGAACATCTTGATTTCCGTTCAGAGACGACCTTCCGCTGAATGGCTCCGGGAAATGGGCCTGCCGGCGGATGAGCCGCTTCTGGGCGTCTTCAGCGGTTTTCCGTTGAGGGAGAGCTCCGTGAACGATCCGCCGTTCTTTCCGAACACCATTTTTTTGTTCCAGGAGCCTCTCGAACAGATGTGTGAGACGATCGGGGAACTGGAGAAAGAGATCGAGATCACCGTGGTGCATGAAATCGCTCACGCCTTGGGAATAGGTGAAGAGAGACTGGCGGAACTTGGATACGAATGAGAGACCGTGCAGGAGCCCCGGCAGGCAATTTTGCAGGGTAAAGGGGAAGGGAAGGACGGAAAAAATACATGAAAGAGGATGAGGCCGGTATTACCGCAGCACTGATAGACCGTTTTACCGATCTGCGCGGAAAAGAGGTTCTCGAAATCGGTTGCGGGGACGGAAGCATCACGGGTTTCCTTTCCGGCCGTCCAAAAAGGCTGGTGGCTATCGATCCGGATGCGCGGTCCGTCGCCGAGGCCTGTGCCCGTATAAGCGGCGCCGACTTCAGGGTGGGCTCGGGAGAATCGCTGGATTTTTTCGACCAGACCTTTGATCTGGTCTTCTTTACACGCTCGCTCCACCACCAGAAGGTCCGGAGGGCGTTGCAGGAGGCCTTCAGGGTGTTGAGAACCGACGGGCTTGCCCTGATTCTCGAGCCCATCGCCGGCAGTGAGATAGATCGGGTATGCCGTTTGTTTCATGATGAAAGCCATGCCCTGGCAATGGCCAGGGAATCGATTCGGGTCTGTGACTTCTTTTTTTTGGAGAAAAAAGCGGCCTTCGATACAAAGTGGGTTTTCGAGAGCAGGGAAGAACTGATCGATTGGCTCTTTGAATATTATCGCAGGCCGTTTGACCGTGAACTGGCATCAAGGGTCGAGCGGTTTCTCGGGAGCAAAGGGAACGCAAAACCCCTGCCCATTCAGGATCGATTGGTTTTGATGTCTCTTCATAAGTGAGGGGCGGGGGATCTTACAGAAAATATGCGGGATTTGGAAGTTGACACTCCTTTGAGCCTTGTCCCTTGACATCACATGCCGGTGTTCCTGTCATCGCCCCCCTTGGGGTTTAAACAACGCCGGGCCCTCTGTGTCCGGATTCTTTCCCGCTATGTAGTCGGTGATGGATCTGCCGGTTTTTTCGGCCGTCGCATGGTGAGCGCCAGTGGAATGCCCGAAAGGGTCGCAATCGCCATAACGAACCAGGCGCTCGTATAGGTGTTGTGATAATCATAGGCCATTCCGGTCAATATTGGGCCAGACATGGAACCGAGAACCATGACGGCCATAATGAAACCCTGAATGGAGCCATAGGCCTTGCGGCCGAAATACTCCGCCAGGAGAGTGAGCCGAAGGGTGATCAGGCCGCCGTAGCCTGGCCCGAATGTCACCACGAACAGCATGGCCTTCCAGAAGGTGTCCGCCCGGATCATGAGAATGAGACCGAGCCCCTGAAGAAAAAGTCCAACGGCCACAAGTTTCTTGCTGTCGACCCGACTGCTGCACCAGCCAAGACCGAATCTCCCCAGCACGCTGACGGCTACCATAAGTGAAGCGATGAGGCTTGCCTGTGTGCGGGTCAGATCGACGCTGATGAAGTAGGGCATGATATGCACCATGACGCTGTGCATGGCACCGCCGGATACCGTCACAATGGCCGCCAGGGTCCAGAAGGTCCGCGTTTTCAACACTTGGGGGAGGGTGAAGCCATCCGGTTCGGTGGCGGAATCCGTCGTCAGGCCCTCAGGGGTTCCCGCCGGTTCGGCCCCGTCGGGCAGCAGATTGAGGGATTCTGGTTTGTGCCGTACCATAAATGCACACGGAATCGTGATGACCCAGAACCCGATGCCGATGATGACCAGGGTCGATCGCCAGCCGTATTTTTCCAGTAACCAGTTGATCAGGTAAATCAACATACCGCCCATACCGATTGCCCCGGAAAGGACGCCCAGTGCCGTTCCTCTCCCCTTGATAAACCAGTTCGCCACGGCCGTCCAGCCGGGTATCGGAAAGAGCAGGCTTACACCGACCGAGAGAAGAATAAAGACCAGATAGAAACTCCAGAGTGAGGAAATGCGGCTGAAAAGGATAAAACCGAAGCCACTGAGCACGGCCCCCGCGACAAGCAGTTTTCTCGATCCATAACGATCGGCGGCAAAGCCGATCAAGGGGGAAGCAATCCCCCCTTCCACGCTTCTCAAGGAAGCGGCAATCGAGGTGGACGTATAGGACCAGCCGAATTCATTGATAATCGGGTTGAAAAATGCCGTAAAACTGTAGAAAAAGGTTCCCGCGCCCCACAAGTGAATGACGCTTGCTGCACAAACAACCCACCAGCCGTAAAATATCCTTGCCATTCCGTTGCTCAGCCCCCAAATTGTACCACAGCGTTTTTTTAAGCCATAATTCTACAGATTCATTCGTTGCGAGGCCGTCTGTCAAGGGAAAAAAGCCGCCCCTGATCCGCCATCGTAACGGTTCAGGTTGTTCAGGCTGTAGGCTAAAGGCTATTCGTTTCCGAACCCTTCGCTATCCGCGCATTGATCGAAGCAGGGCGCCCAAAACCTTCTCGGTTTCCACAATTTTTGATTCACAGCTAGAAACTTCATCCGTCAATTCAAGTGCACTGAGTTTCCTATCCTCACGCATATTCCCTTCCTGCGGACCAAAGGCCTTGTGAGGTAAAGTTCATCAGGCGTTTTAAAGAATAAGACAAGGGGGTTGGACCGGTTTCAGGCCTCGGCACACAGTTCCCGGAAGTTACAGTAGGCGCAGATTTTCCGGTTCTCTGTCTTTATGAATTCGGCCTTGTCTCTGGGAATGTTTTCGGGGACCTTGCGGCAACAGGCATACATCTCATCCGTCTCTTTGCGGACCTGAAGGACGAATTCCTGAACATCGAATTCATTGAAGGCCAGTTTCTTTTCATGGTAGGTCGGTTGCAGGTAAGCCACGATGGGAACAATATCGGACGGAAGCCCGGACAGATGAAAGGATGCCCATGATGCGTAACCGAGCAATTGCTTCCTGTGTCTTCTCTCATTGTGCTTGCCCGTCTTCCAGTCCAGAATATAGATCTTGTTTTCGAGGGGAAAGAGGAAGTCCACTTTGCAATAGGCCTTCATGCCGTCGATCCTGGTCTCCCCATAGCCCCCGGGTTCGATGATCCATCTCTCCCTGGAGCGCATGGCCTTGCGCATGATCCAATCGAACCTCTCACCGGCCAGGAAGTTTGTCAAACAGATCTGCACACTTTCGAAGATGTCCTCGATATCGACGCGGGGCATTTTTTTGTAATACACTTCGGAGAAGATTTTTTTGGCACAGTATTCTTCGGTCTTCCTCCGTGTGTAATCATGAAAACGGTCGATATGGATTGCCTCGTCGGTCTTGAGGAGGCGCTGCAGGAGCACCTCGATGACATCGTGAACGATGTTTCCGGTTTCAAGCGGCATGGTTGTCATTCGCTTCAGGGCATCAATCCTCTGCCTGGGGTAGTCCCTGTCGTATTTGGCATAGTAAT
>CAZXWJ010000032.1:0-28452 GCA_964644375.1 uncultured Desulfobacteraceae bacterium
GTGTTTTTTCTAATGGTGAGGTGTCTTTTTATTTGACAAGCCCTTTAATGGGCGAACCCAGTCCACTATACGTGCTCCACTGGAATGGACCACCATAAAATTATGTACCCATGCATAGAGCTGCATAATGAGCAAGGTTGATTGGCATTATCCCAGGTCCCACTACGCCGAAAAAGTTTTTATGTTACTGGTGAACGGTCCGATTCACGCCGCTCGCCTCTTTGGCCCGCGCCGCATGGGGAAGACCGAGTTCTTGTTGCGCGATCTTGCAGAGCTGGCGGAAAGTCGGGGGCACCGCGTCGTCTACGCCAGCCTGTGGCAACACCTCGGCTCACCGCTTGCAATCCTTCTCTATGAGTTCGACCAAGCATTTCGTGGTCGAAGCATCACCGGGCGGTTTAAGTCTGTTAATATCTCGGCGAAGTTCGAAATCAACATCCTGGGTCTCGGCAAGCTTGCCATCGATCTCGGTGCCAAGGGACCGCCACCCGCCGACCAACTATTAGGACTTGACTTGCTTTGTGGCCAGCTCGAGAATAATAAGAAGCCGACATTTCTGCTCCTTGATGAGGTACAGGAGCTCGCCAGGAGTGATGGAGCCAAGAATCTGATCGCGGCATTGCGAACCAGTCTGGATAAGCGCAAAAGTGGCCTTGTGACAGTCTTCACTGGATCGTCGCTGGCAGGGCTGCGCGCCATGTTCACTGATCGAGACGCACCACTTTTTCGGTTTGCGGAACCATTGGAGTTGCCGGACCTGGACTCCGATTTCGTGGCCCATCAAATGCGAGCCTTCAGAGAAGTTTCTAAAAGCAAAATTTTGGATAAGAATGCAATGGATGCATTTGAACTTTGCGAGCACAATCCGCTGTTCTTTCAGAAATGGCTCATGAAGCTCGCGCTTTATCCATCGATCACGCCAGAAGAAGCATTCGTCATGCTCCAGGATGAGCTCGCCGAGGAATTCGGATTTCGTAGCCTCTGGATCGAACTCCGCCCGATTCAACGCGCAGCTGCACGGCTCATTGCTGAGTCAATACCAAATATCTACAGCGATGCAGCAATCAGCAAGATCATTGAAATGACGGGCGAAACGGCGCCGACAACATCCCAACTCCAGTCGGCAATCAAGCGACTGTCTCGGCAGGGCGTCATCGACAGGGAGAAAAGTCGTGCCCCTTGGGCAGTCAGTGACCCGCTACTGGCCGCCTGGATCCGCGCTCGCCCGGAATCAGAGTTCTGAATCCTGGTTTTCTGATGCGCTATGCAAGATTATGCACTCGTGCATAGTCCTGCATAGAGAGTAGGAGCAGGGACCCAGCGGAATGCCTACCAAGCCATGGAGTCGACGGTTGACACCGCGCCTCCTGGCACACGTTGGGCAACAATTAAGTGAGAAAATATGAACTTATATTGGGTAACAACTATAGATCATCATGAAGACTGGTTTATCATAGCATCATCTTCAGAAGAAGCTTGTAAATTCCATGAAGATAATGAAGGTTATGATCCTGGTGATGCTAAAGCAGAAAAAGTGCTAAGTATTCCAAAGAATACATCCACAGAGACAGGATGGCCCTCCGAAGAGCTTTTAATCACACTTGGAGCAAAATTTATCCAAAAAGATAATTTAAGGGTTGTTGATATTGAAGGACGAAAATTTTCTGAAGGAATGCTTGAATCGTTAATAAGCGAGATCTGTGATGACGAATTTGAAGCGCGTGGTGAGAATCGACTTAATGAAACAAAAAAATCCACAAAACATTAACGGCTGAAATTTAGGTTTTATCTGATATAGATGTTTCCCAACTATTTAATTGGGAATGGTGGGAATGGGTCGAACCAAGTTAACATCTTGTAATAATTATTGTAGTTTTTCAATTCAACCGAAAAAATGAGCCTATATCGCCCTTTTGGGGAGTAAAATGGGCAATATAGGGTCGGGAGGTTTCAAATCTATTTTCTATATTGTTCTTTTGGAGAACAAAAGAGCGATATAAGGCAGGAAAATGCCTATTTTGGGAGTGTTACTCAACAGAATTCAAAGTTGACTTGGTCCGACCCCAGTCCAACCAGTCCATTATTCTCGACAGGAGAAGACTCCAGAATGCCGCACTCAACGAGAATTTTGATGCTGTTTGCCATAAACGCGAAAAAATCTCGCGAAAATATTTCATGGTCGCCCTGCTGCGCATGGTCGCGTGAAAAAAAAGGGGCTGGGTTGTGTAAAGATTTTTTCGCTTTTTTCTTCAGTGCCCTTTTAGTGGATCATGCAGAAGCTGCCTCCAGTTGCTCTTCCAAGTCTTGATCTTTTAGAAGATCCATGTCCAGGTAACGCTTCTGTCCCCAGCGAGATCCGGCAACATAACGGAGTCGAGAAGCACAGAGCATTAATGCGGAGTTTCCGTCTGGGAAGGCACCAACCACACCGCACGGCCAAGTCGGTCAGATCTGCCCGGATAAGGACGGGAACATTCGCTACACAACCGTGACATTTACCCTATCTCCTGAATCCGGGGTTTCGTTATGTTGTGCTAACTTACCCGGAGACTGGGCCTTGTATGTCCCGCCATGGCGGGATTCGTCGGCTCATAGCTTTACACTCCGACTTCCTTCGGACGGTCCCTCACGGTTCCGCCCTTGCCTTTAGCTAGTGTTTATGTCAATGATATTAACCACTATACCGGATTCATACACAGGGGTGACTTGCACCCTATAAGTTCACGCCCATGCCGGGCGTACACAAGAGGGTGAACTTGACCGGGCAAAACGACCCGACCGGCAAGTTACCCGTACGTTGACTTGGGTTAAAAAAAATCAGATAAATATACAATAATTGTATCATTCACAATTTAAATCGAGGAGGGAATATCTAAATGGATGTTATCCAGGCAATAAATGAAAGAAAAAGCATAAGGGCCTTCAAGCCGGACCAGGTGCCCCTGGACCTGCTGAAAAAGATTCTTGAGCAGGCGATGCGTGCCCCTTCATGGGCGAATACCCAGCCCTGGGAATTTGCAGTGGTTACAGGTAAAAAACTCAAGGCGATACAGGATGCTTTTGTAAAGCGGGGCGCGGCTGCCATGCAGAATTCGCAGTCCGAAGTAGCCCGGCCTTATGATTTTCCCGAACCATATAATTCGCGCATTAAACAAATGCAGGCTAAGGAAAGACGCGGTCGTACCTCCGAGATGAAACCGGAAGAAATGGAAGAACGATTGTTGATCAATTTCCGCAATTACGGCGCAACAACCTGCATCTATTTGTTGATTGATAAAATTTACCTGCAACAGGAAAAAGGCATCAATGTCTGGGGAATGTATGATTCCGGCTCCGTAGTCCAGAATATCATGCTGCTGGCCGTGAATTACGGATTGGGAACCATCGCGCAAGCCATGGCGGTAGTATATCCTGATATAATTCATAAAGAACTGAGTATCCCGCTGGAAAAACTTGTTGCACTCGGCATTGCCATCGGCTATCCGGATTGGGATAACGAAAAAAACAAAGACTTTCGTGACAGGGAGCCTCTGGACACTATGGCCAAATTTTATGGTTTTGGTTCTTCTCCCAACTAGTGAAAACATCAGGGTCACGTCTTGAATCCTGAATACTATGAGCAGGCCGGACGCTCTTTAAAAATTCAATTGAAATTATACTGATTTATATTTGGCCACTTAAAGGGTACTTGGTATACAAGCTTAAAAAGCCAACAAGCAGTTCAGCGATAAAAACGGCTGAACAGCTCCTCTATACAATGGATATAATTGGGACTGGGGTTGGACCAAGCTAACATTTTGTAATAATTATTGTAATGCCTCAATTCAACCCAAAAAATCGGCCTATATGGCCGTTTGGGGGAAGGGGTTCGTTCATCAAAAGAACGGGATAGGGGCAGAGGTCCAGGAACCGATTCATGGCGCGTGTCGTTTCCGGATTGTAAATCAGGAAACAGCCCACGACAATATCCACGGGAGGAAGGTGAATTTCTTTATACGGCCCCTGACAAGCCGTACCAAGTCAAGCGTCTAAATGCTTATCGTATTATTTGTGACAGGTCATGGATTCTTTTAAGCGGTCAGAGAAAAAGACATTCTTCATTCGACGGGCTTTTAGGTGAGTTTTCTATATATTTCTTTGCGGTGGCCAACCCTGATTATTTCAATTGTCAAAATGTCGGATTGAACATCGTAAACAACCCTGTAATCCCCGATTCGAAATCGATAAGTGTGTTGACTCCCTCTCAACTTTCGGCATCCATAAGGGTATGGATCCTCGGAGAGATTGCTGACAAATTCCAAGATTTTTAAGTTCTTTTTGAGCTGACTTTTTCCATCGGACACTATATGAGGTCATCTCTCTTAAGTTCCGTGATTAACTGCTCATGACTGATACTCGGTTCATCACGTCTTTCCGCAACAGTTGCAAGATCCTCGATATTTTCAAGCAACTCTCGAAATTCATTAATTGGAAGTATCACCGAGATTTTTTCTCCCGAGTCATTTGTGATGTACTGTGGGTTGAGGTCATTTAGTTTCATTTTTTTTCTCCTCTCCTCGGCTTTCCAATTTCTTTTAAAATATATCAAAAAGCCGCACTAAGCACTATCTAAATATAATTCTGCCGTTCTTCGTAAGTTGCAGGGTGCAGAAATCCAGGGCTACAGGGGCACAATCATTAACGATCATCTTTTTTGCCAAACGCACGATGACAAGGGATTCCACCCCGACCGATCGCCCGGCCACCCACTCCGGGTGATCCAGCAAAATCTTGCAGAAGGCCCCGGTCTCTTTCCATCGCCGATCGTAGAAAACATCTATGCCCGCGTCGATTCATCCAGGATCGCGCCCTCCACATCGGGATGATCGAAATCGAGAAGGTGGAAGGCATAGGGCCCGAGTTTCAGGTCCCTCCACACAGCATCTGAAAGCTGCAAGGATTTCCGAAGAATTGTTTTGGGCTGATTTCCTGTTAGAGGTTTCAGCACGCTTTTCCAGCCTTGTTGACCCGGCCCATCACAAATTCAACCCATGAGCATTGAATCACCCAGGGCCACCCAGCCGCTCTTTTTGTGCCGCCACTCTCTTATCACAGTTTTGAATGCACCTGTTACCTCTTTCACCTACACCAAAAATAGAACGAAGTTAAAGACCTATGATCTGTTGGAGATTGCCGGAAAGGAGCCTTTTCTCTTGTTTTGGGTTGATTTTTATCACTCTTGGGTGTATCTGAAATGACATATGAAAAATCTCACATCATTTTAAAAGCTTTCTGGTTGCACTCCTCAAAAAATAACCGTTTTAACAGTATATTTTGGAAAACACCTGTAAGAACGTTGAACCGCTCAAAACGATAGGATTATTGGGGAAGACTTGAAACGGACCAAACTTATGACTGATGCACGAAAGCGAAAATCGAGCAATGAAACATTACAGTGTTGATATTCAGGTCGATTTCGATAAGCCAAGGGTGATGCCCCCAAGCAAATGGCGCAGGAGATGTTCGATAGACGACATGAAAATGGGACCCGGTATCACAGTGATAAGCAATATTATGTCAGTGACATTTGATTACGCCGCTTCAATAACAGAAGAAGATTTATAACATCGGACTGAGAGAAGCGGTTAAAGGTTCAAAAAGATAGCAAAGGAAGATTTCATGGATAAAACAATTCAACAAAAAATAATCGATTACTTGAAGCCTGTTTCAGAAGGTGTTCTTATAGCTGATGTGCGCATTGGACTGGGATATACAAGCGTGCGGCTCGATAACGGAAACATAGGGGTCGCATGGACTGCTCAGACCAAGTCCGAAAGCTGCACTCACGAGTCAAAGGCCGGGACGCTTGCCGGAAGTCCGGCCAGAGCACTTCTTGAGATGCTGGCAAGCCAAAATGATTCACTTTCAAGATCCCTGGGTCTGGCAACGGCCAATGCCCTTGCTGCGGGGCTCCCACGTCCGGAAACGACTGCTGTCGATGTTCTGGACCTTGTCGATATTCAGGCGTCTGACCATGTGGTCATGGTCGGATTTTTTGGCCCCCTAGTGCCGAGGTTGCGCCAGATCGGCTGCCGCCTGGATATTTTGGAACTGGAAAGCGACAGGCCGGACACTGTGTCTCCCGAGGAGGGACGGCCGTATCTCGGTGTGTGCAGCGTTGCGATAATAACAGCCACATCCATAGTCACCGGCACCATGGACGAACTGCTGCGCGGCCTTGGAAATCCTCGAGCTGTCATAATTCTTGGGCCGTCGTCGATTATGTGTCCGGAGGTCTTCACCGGGACACAGGTGACCCACATCGCCGGGGCTAGGATCCGTCACGCTGCAGGTGTGGAGAAGATTGTTTCAGAGGGTGGCGGCACCATGATCCTGAAGCAGCATATGGACTTTGAGACAATCTGTCTTAAACATTAAAGAGAATTTCGGCGTCAATTCGCCGGAGGCAGACAAGTCGGCGGGATTCCTTGTTCCCGCTGAAGTCCGCGGGACGCGCAATCCCTTGACTTGACGGGGGGCCATCCTTGGCCCTTGCCCTTACGGGCAGCCTGTGGCTGTCCAATTCCGCTATCCTGCGGAATTGTCCTAGAACTTGCGAAAAATTGCCTATTTCTGAATTGAAAACTCACCCGTGTCCGGATTCCATTTCTGGATGGGCACTAACTATTGACAGGCGATAAAAAAGGTCAGTATGCTGTTAAGGTCTCCGGTAACTGGAGAATATTCTTTAAGTTTATTGACGGGGATGCCTATCTTGTTGACTATGATGATTATCATTAGCGAGGTACAAACATGAATAGAATAAAACGGAAACCAACACATCCAAGGAAAATAATTCAAGAAGATTATTTAAAACCATTGTCTATAACTGTGACAGAAATGGCATCCACGCTGGGAATTTCTAGAAAAACATTATCAAAAATTATAAATGAAAGGGGGGCTATAACTCCTGATATGGCTCTTCGTCTTGGCAGAGCTTTCGATACGACACCAGAATTATGGATGAATTTACAAAAAAATTATGACCTATGGCTGGCTGAACATGAATCAAAAGACTGGCAAAAGGTACAACCACTCTCTCCTGATAAACTGCATGCAAATGTCCCAGACTCAGCGAACAACCCAATAAACCAGACCGGGCTATAAAACGCCTGGCCGATTATCGGGGCGTTGTGCAACAATTAAGTGACAAAATATGAACTTATATTGGGTAACAACTGAAGATCATCATGAAGACTGGTTTATCATAGCATCATCTTCTGGAGAAGCTTGTAAATTCCATGAAGATAATGAAGGCTATGATCCTGGTGATGCTAAAGCAGAAAAAGTGCTAAGTATTCCAAAGAATACATCCACAGAGACAGGATGGCCCTCCGAAGAGCTTTTAATCACACTTGGAGCAAAATTTATCCAAAAAGATAATTTAAGGGTTGTTGACATTGAAGGACGAAAATTTTCTGAAGGAATGCTTGAATCATTAATAAGCGAGATCTGTGATAACGAATTTGAAGCGCGTGGTGATGATCGACTTAATGAAACAAAAAAATCTACAGAACATTAACGGCTGAAATTCTGGTTTTACCTGATATAGTTGTTTCCAACTATTTATTGCAGCAGATTGCCAGGGGGCCGGAATCACACCTTGATTTGTGAATTGTTCTCAAGAATCAATCATCGGCTTGTTACGTAAAGTGGCAAGAAATCCTCCAATCCTAAAGGTATCAGCCCACCAAAGATCGAACCAAACCAAAGGCCTTCCCCCCTGTAGCTACTAAAATATTGTAATCTTCTACGATATGAGTGACGCTGAAACGTTCATGAAGAATTTTTATTTCAAAAGGATTTACTTCCTCCCGATTCATCTCCCTCTTTATTCCTGAGCCTTTTTTCAGGCCTCTGGGCAATTTGAATCACCTGTTTTACCCTTTGATTAACCGCAAGCACTCGCAGAAGAAAAGCCGGCCGCCCTGACCGATGTTTTTTAGTCGTGCCCTTTGGGCTGCAAATAAAAGATCCCAAAATAGCGATATCGATACGGTTCTTCTTTTTTCGCGAAGCGAAGGCCCCCTCACTTCCTCGGCAATAACTCCGTCTTTTCTCTAGTGGGCCAATTTGAACCGACACCCGGCGCGAAGGACCGGGGCGCCGCCCGCTGAGGAGAAAGTATCCACACTTCCTAGTTGAATCAGGGCCGATTTTTCTTGACATTTATCGGTGGATTAGCATGTGATATGGGCAATATTCCCTCCCAATTCGCCATCCTTTTCAAACGGACTAAAGTCTGCCGTCTGATTCTATTTCGCAAATGCCCACCCGAATGACCGATGACTGAAGGCCGCAAGGCTCCGCCCGCAGAACGGGAGGCCTCAGGTAACCCCCTCGAAGGGGGTCTTTATACCCATTCGAGCTTCAAATCCGAATGCCGATATCTTCGATACAACACTAACCACCAAGGAGGATGCGCTATAAAAGATCAAGAGGATTATCAAAAAGCCAAAAAAAGAGTAGACGCAAAGATCGGATTTTATATCCATCTCGCAGTCTATGTGGGTGTGAATATCCTCCTCATTATCATCAACCTTGTCACATCGAGCCAAGAACTCTGGTTCAAATGGCCACTCATGGGATGGGGTATCGGCCTGTTCTTTCATGCTTTAGGCGTTTTTGTTTTCACTGAACGATCATCAATTAAAGAGCGGATGATCAGAAAAGAGATGGAAAAAGAATCTTTTAAGAAGCAGTGATTCCAAATAAATGAACTGGAGGACCGGACATGCCTGAAATCACAATTGATGCAGAAATTTGTAAGAAAGACGGTTTTTGCGCAATGACGTGCGCGCGGGGCATTCTCCAGCAAGAAGAGAAGGGCGCCATCCCAAATATCGTTGACGCCTACCTGGAGAAATGTTTTCGCTGCGGGCAGTGTGTGTCGATTTGTCCCCAAGGAGCAATAACACACAGTCACTTCCCAAAGGGCACGGTAAAACCCATCAGGTCCGAGTATGTTCCCACGTACGATCAAGTACTGGAGCTTATTCGTAGTCGCCGATCAAGGCGTTTATTCAAAGAAAGGACCGTTAAAAGGGTCGTGATCGAAAAGGTACTGGAAGCCGCCCGATTCGCACCCAGCGCGCACAACGAACAAAGTACCGAGTTTGTCGTTATCCAAGACAAGAAAATGATCCATGAAATGGGCACATTGACAGCAGAGGGTATTGGAAAACTGGCGCAATGCACCCGTAACCCGATCGGCAGAATGATGATGCGGCGGTCCATCGGACGGCGCGGGGCGGCGTACATTGCGGAGCTTGCGCCGGAGCTGGAAGGTCTTGTGTCGTTATTCAACAGTGGGACAGACTGGATCCTTCGAGAGGCGCCCGTTCTGATTTTTTTCTGCGCTGATAGCGCAGGGGAATTTTTTGCGAGAGTCAATGCAAGCCTGGCACTTCACAACGCCGCCTTGGCAGCGGAGACTGTCGGGCTCGGCTGCTTTTATGCGGGCTTTGTCGTGATAGCGGCTGACCGTGATGACCGCATATCGCGACTCATCTCCTTGCCCGAAACCCACAAGATCTATGGAGCGCTTGCAATGGGATACCCTCGGCTGAAATTCAAGAAATGGCCGGAACGAAATCCGGCGAAGATAACCTGGATGGGAGATGGATAGCCGTTGCACCGGTGCGTCGGTGTGGACCGCTCCTTCCCCCAGGGACCCTGAAACTGAAATCGAGAAAAGACCCATAGCTCCACCCGCAGAGCGGGAGGCCTCAGGTAACCCCCTCGAAGGGGGTCTTTATACCCATTCGAGCTTCGCGTTTTGTTTTGCTGTTTTCCCCCGGAACGGTAAAACCTAAACGGTTCCTCCAACAGAGGTGGAGGTTTTAGCGACCAATAATATCAAGATCCCTGGTATCACATGATAAATCGCGGTAGCACGATCCAAAAATATAGGATTCCAGCCCATACTGCTCCGGTTTCTGATGAAGGCAAGAGATCTTTCATTTCTAACCGTCCGTTTTTCGTGTGATACTTTATTTCCGGATAACAAATGATTTTCCTTCCTTTTCCAAAAAGGTGTCAGCCCACCAAAGATCGAGCCAACCCAAGGGCCTTATCCTTGACCGTTTCGGACAATTCAGACGGGGTGCTGCATCCTCCCACATACAATTCACCGGATTTTCTGGCCAACAAAAAATCAACAATCCGATCGAACGCTACAAACATGCCCTCAGCATTTTCCTCATAGTCGCCGGCACCGGTCACCAACAAGCCGATGCGTTTCCCTTCCATCAAAGACGTGTGTCCCGGTTGATGGTAATTGGTAACCAGAGAATATCCCCGGTCTATAAGCGCCTTTGTTTGGGACGAAAAGCCCCAGAAATAGACCGGCGAAGCAAACAGAACCACCTCGGATGAGATCATATTTTCCAAGATGTCTATGGCATCGTCTTTTTGGACACAGGCAATCGTTTCGGGTTTCTCCCTGCATTTGGCACACCCCAAACAGCCACCGATAGACTTGTTGTTGAGGTAAATCCGTTCCACATCGTGGCCCATGGATTTGAGTTCTTCCTCTACCCATCCCAGAACGGTAGCGGTGTTTCCTTGTTTTTTGGGGGAACCCAATAAGGTGGTAATTCGCATGGTTGATTCTCCATTATGGTTATTTAGAAAAGAGCACTATTCGTCATACTTCGCTTAGCCTTCCTATAAGCTTAAATCATTGGTTCCCAGGTTGACTTGCATTAAGGCGGGGATTTTAAGGGCTAAGCTCAGGACGGATTTCCCCCCGGAAAGGGGTCAAGTCAACGTCTGGCGCATAAAGAAGTTAGGCACCCTCCCATCATACCCCTCCTTACTTTCAGATTTCAGGCATGATATGCAAATTAGGCGGTGGATTTAGGCCCAGTCACCCCAGTTGTTTAAACACGTTGTTAAACATATGATTCAAATGATACAGGTTCCTTATCGAAGCAAGTGACGATACGTTTGTCTTTAGCTTATAAAAACAAGAACTTCCAAAAATGTCAAGAAGCTTAAAAAGAAGGCACATTTCTTGCATTGCTTGGTCTCAATCAAATGATGAGACAAGGGTGAACTTCGAGAAAAATATCTCAACAACCTTTTATGGTTCATGTTGATCCTTGGTGCCCCTAATTGGATCAAATTGAAAAAACAGAAAGGAAACGAAAAATGAACAAAGCTATTTTTAAAAAAATTGTTATGCTATCTGCTTTTTCCATTGCTATCACTACCTTTGCATTGTATCTCCCATTAACATGCTATGGCGACGAATACCAGATGGGAGTCGAGGTCTCTCCGAATATTATCAACGTAGCGAGCCAGCGCGTGGGTGAGATTCGAATATTGACGGATATGAGATATTCAAATTTCACTGCAAACGGCGAAAGCATATTCATTTATTTTAATGAAAGCGACTCTGTCGAAAACATCAGGGCGACACGTGACAGTTTGGGAAATTTAATATTGAAGTTTGATTTAGAAGACCTTCTGGTTCTGGATACTTTTTTGTTACGGGATCAGTTAAACGACGTCGAGGTTGTGGTGGTTATGCAAAATGGAGATGAGTATTCCGGGTTCGGTGAGGTACACCTTACAGATAAAAAAGCCCATTAACGGCTTTTAAGATATATTTCGATTAACCCCAGACAAAAAGTCGGCCGATCTGACCGACTTTTTTTTATCTATCATGCCCTTTGAACCATAAACAAGCGACCCCTGGATATTGATATCTATCCATGATATCCTTTTTTAATCTTAAACGACTCTGTGAGCCGGCACCCGCAGACAAAAACCCATAGCACCGTCCCGGTATCCGCCCGGCGCCAACGGTCTGCGTTAAAGAACGGAATACCCATCAATGAATCGCAGCGATTATTCATGCCCCGGGCTCTGAAAAGCAACATGAATGCCTGCTTCAGAAAATGAAAAAAGGACGGATATTTTTTGGAGTATGCTGAAGAACCGATTAGAAAGTGAGGAGGTCACCTTCTGTATCGGCCAGGTCTGCGGTTCTACCCTGACCGAAATTCCGGACATATGCCCAATTTGCGGATGCTCTAGAGCTTGCGCAGGCGGGTCACATCGTTCAGCACAATGAGGGCCCCCGCCCGCTTTCCTCTGGCATCCCGCAAGAGGGTACCGCGTCCGCGCAAGACCCTCTCATCTTCTGAATACCGATTGTTAGCCCTCGTTCCCAATATAGAAAAAAAGCAAGAACCCCCTCCACGAAACTTAAAACCCGAGTGCACGGTCATGTCCTCCTGCCTCCGCAGGCTTTATCCATTTATCTATTAATCTTACGCGTTAGGGTAGGGTTAAGTTCTCGTTAATTTTTCGGGAAAAACTTTACAAAGTTAGGAATGATAAGCATGTTGGTAAAAAACAGGGAGCTCCGCCATGTCTTCGGCAAAGGATGAAATCTCTTCGCCACTTAACCGAAGGGCAACAGAAAAAGGATTATCGCCATGGCCCATGAAAACAGAAAGAAAAAAGTGCTTTTCATCTGCACCCACAATTCGGCTCGGTCCCAAATGGCCGAGGGGCTTCTGAATGCCCTGGGCGGAGATCGATATGAGACCTTCAGCGCGGGCACCGAGACCTCTGAAGTGCGGCCGCAGGCCATTGAAGTGATGCGGGAGATCGGCATCGATATTTCCCATCATTCCTCCAAGGGGCTCGATCCGTTCCTGGACAAAGAACTCGATCTCGTCGTGACCGTCTGTGACCGCGCCCGAGAGGGCTGTCCCTATTTTCCCGGAGGTAAAGAGGTCGTTCACAAGGGCTTTGAAGACCCTTCCGCAGCCCAGGGGACAGACGAGGAAAGGATGATCGTTTTTCGGCGGGTGAGGGACGAAATCAGGACCTGGATTGAGAAAACCATTCTAAAATGACGCCTTGATGGTTGATCAGGGGCGAGCGCTTACTCTTGCCCGGGGCGGATTTCCATGATATCCTCATATGATTTTCAGGTTTCGACAGACCGTTTTTATGAAATCGATCATGCTCAGGCTATGACTGAACCCCGACATATCCTAAGCTTAGGGATCGGCAATGTCCTTTTGGCGGATGAGGGCATGGGCGTCCGCGTCATCGAGAGACTCGAGGAACGCTACAAACATACCCTCTGCATTTTCCTCATAGGCGCCGGCACCGGTGACCAGCAAACCGATGCGTTTCCCTTCCATTAATGACTTTAGGATATCTTTGGATTGAGCGCAAGCCGCCGCAGACTCTTCGACAGCGGTCAGGGACTCGCAGACAAAAGCGCATCTCACCGTCCCGATATCCACCTGGCGCCACCCGTCTCCTCCAAAGAGCCGTATACGCATAAATGGGTTAGTCGAATAATGAATCGCAGCAAGCTGCGGGGTGTTGCACCCTAAAACGGAAAGAGAAGGAAGTTGGAACCGATGGAGCAGAACAGGAGAAATTTCATCAAGAACCTGGCCCTGGCAGGGGGATGTGCATTTGTTTCCCTTTCTCCCGCAAAACTGTTTGGGAAAGAGGGAGGAAAAGGGAAGGCCGCCAATGAAAAGCCCCATAACACTTCCCTCAATTATCAGAAAACAATAATAATTGTTAACAGGGCCTATGAACGTGAAATTCAAGCGCATCTGGCTTACACAGAATTTTCCCGGAAAGCCCTGGAAAAAAACTACCCGAATATAGCTTATCTCTTCGAATCCTTTGCAGTCGCCGAGAGCATTCATGCCCGAAATTTCAAGAATGCCCTCGCCTCCCTGGGAGAGCAACCCACGGAGCCAGCCGAAAAATTTGAGGTTCTCTCTACCCGGAAGAATCTGGATCAGGCCATCCAGTTGGAGCTAAGGGAGATAAATATCTATTATCCCAACCATTTGAAAAGAATAAAGGAAGAAGAACACTGGAATTCCATTGCAGCCATTGTCCATGCCCTGGGCTCTGAAAAACAACATGAACGCCTGCTTCAAAAAATGAAAAAAGGAACGGGTATTTTCTGGAACATGCTGAAAAACCGAATAGAAAGTGAGGACGTGACCTTCTGTATCTGCCAGGTCTGCGGTTCAACCCTGACTGAAATTCCGGACATATGCCCAATTTGCGGAAAACCGAGCGCGTTTTACAAAAAAATTGAAAGACATCAATCCGTATAAGTGGAACCGAAGCCCATCGCATGTGATTTATTTCATTAGTTCCTGATATCTCCCCCTTTTCCGCAACCCGCCGGAGGTGGGTACATCTCGGCGTCAATCCGCCGAAGACGGACAAGTCGACGGGATTTCTTGTGCGGAGTACACTTGTACGCCTCCGCGCAATCCCTTGATTTTTTAGGACTTGTCCCGCTACAAACGGGACTCATTTCTGAATTGAAAACCCACTCATGCCCAAACTGCGTTTCCGGATGGGCACTAGTTATTTCCAGAACGGAAAAGGAGGGGACCATGGCCATCCGAGTGCTGGCGATTGACGACGAGGCTGATATCCGCCGCCTGGTAAAGATCAAACTGAGCAAGGCCGGCTATGAGGTGACCACGGCCGGCGACGGTGAGGAGGGGGTGGCTCTCGCCCTGGAAATGAAACCGGATGTGGTGGTGGCCGATGTCATGATGCCCGGCAAGGACGGCTACCAGGTGATGGCGGAACTGAAGGAAAAGCTGGTCGCCGACCCGCCGGTCCTGATCCTGCTCACAGCCAAGAACCAGAAAGCGGACGTCATGCAGGGCCTTGCCGGGGGCGCGGACGATTACGTGACCAAACCGTTTTCCCCCCGGGAACTCATCGAACGCATCGAAGTCGCCCTGATCAAGGCTGGAAAGGGCTTTCCGGGCAATTGATCCAACTTCTTTTCCGCGCCTCGGTCCGTTACGGACCCGGTCGGGCCGAGGTGAACCCTTGCGAGGTGGCACCAGATGGCAGCAAGAGAAGAAGACCCCCGGCGAATGGCTTCCGGTCAGGGGGAAATGGCCCCTTCCATGTCGCCGGCCGAAACGCCGCCGGCGACATACTGGCAGGCCCAACGGTTTGCCGAGGCCGTGCATCATCAGTTTGAGGCGCACCTGGCCGCCGGCGACCTCAATGCGATGCGCCGGGAGTTTTACCTGCTGGCCCGCTATTACGGCCGCACCCTCGCCATCCTGCGCCATGCCCTTACCAAAGGCCGCGAGCCCCTGCTCCGGGCTACTTTAAAAAACCTGATCGCCCTGCACCAGCCCATGCACCACATGCACGATCTGTCGCCTTCTTCCGCGCCGATTGTGCTGACCATGGACGCAGACACCCGACATGATCTGACCGACGACCTCATCGTCGAGGTACTGGAGGAGGAGGCCAGGCCCCTGCCGGTTGCCACCATTACCGACCGGGTTAACGACCGGCACATCCTGGCCAAAGCCAGGGCCAAAGTGGTCGAAAAACACCTGGAAAACCTAATGGCCTCCGGGCATGTGGTCCGCGAAGGCGAGGCATTCGCACGGTCCAAGCGGGCCTACGACACCATCAACATCGACCGCCAGGGCCTCAAGGCCCTCCTGGGACCGGACCTCTACCAGGATTTCCAGGAGAAAGGCTTCCACGGCCTGGTCGACCTGACCGGCCGCAAGAACGCCTTTCGCGTCTTTTTCACCAGGCTCACCGACGCCGGCTCAGCCACCGCAGATCTCTTTGCAGCCACCGCCCGGGAGCTGACCCGGGTACCGCGGGCCACCCCGCATTTCGGCCTCTGGCATCATGAAGAGATCATCCGCTCTCCCTATCCGCGGCCCTATCAGCACGACGCCTTTGCCGTGTTTCGCGGCTTCGGCTACAAGGGCCAGGTCGTGGAGGCGCCCACCGGAAGCGGCAAGACGCTCATCGGTATGATGTGCCTGGACGACTGGTTCCACGCGCTCTCGCCCGGCGAGACAATACTCATCCTCGTACCCACAGTCAACTACCAGCAGCAGTGGGTCAAAGAACTCTGCCACACCTCGATTGGCCTGCGGCTCACGCCGGACGTTATCTTCACCGGCACCCCGGCGGCCCTGGAGGACGAGCGGGCCGGCAAGGGCCTTGAACCGGCCGTGATCATCATGACCTACACCGCCCTGGCCCTTACCGGCGCCGCCGCCGGTAAGGGCGGCTTTGACCACAATTCCATCGAGGTCTTCCTGCAGGGCGCCGGCATCCAGTACGTCATTCTCGACGAGGTTCACAAGGTGGCCGAGGATCTCAAATCCACCTCGGCCCGGGTGACCGGCCTGCTCACCGAATGGCTGGAAGACGGCAGCCTGCGGGGCCTGGTCGGTTTTTCGGGAACCGCCTCGGCTTACCGAAAGCAGTTCGAAAAATTAGGCCTGCATCTGGTCTACAGCATGCCGGCCACCGATCTCATCGCATACGGCTTTGTGGCGCCCTTTGCCGAGTTCGGGGTGCCGTTCGCCTATTCGGACCGGGAACAGAAGGTCCGCAGGCTCATCGACCGCTACAAGGAACTGCTGCGAGAATTCTTACAACTTTTGGGCAGCGATCGCCTTCGCGCCCGGTTTGCGTCTATCCCGCTGGAGGAACGGGTGGCGGTGGCCCGGAATCTGCTCCACATCTACGGCGGCCACAAGGACCGTGACAAGGCCCTGGCCGACCATCTTTCCTCCTGGGAAGCGGGCAGAGAGGTAAAACTCAACGAGCTCGGCCTGGTCATGATCGTGCAGATCATCCACGGCAGGTCAGACGAGACCCTGGCCGGAGAATGCGCCGCCGATCTCGATCTCGCCACCCGGGAAGAGCGGCGGCAACAGTTCCTGAATCTGTTGAGCCGTTTCGAAACGCTACGTGCCGAACTGAAGGGAGAGATCTATCTTCCCGATATCCAGAAAAAGCTCGAGGGCGCCGGTTTTGGCACGGATCTCAACGCCACGGCCCTGCTCGAGCTGCGTGAGGCCCGGAACCTGCCCAGGGCCGTGCGGGTCGAAAGGTTGAAGCATCTGCTTTCGCAAACCATCGTGGGCCTCTACGACGTGCTGAAAAATTTCTATCTGCGCGCCGGCGAAGGGCGGGTGGACTGCATCAAATCAATCATCGCCGCCGAGCGCAAGGCGCGGCGGGTGACCGGCATCATTATCTTCGATGCGGGCACCCGCATCCCCTGGCAGAAGGGCCTGGCCGTTCCCGGTTATAAGGGCATGGCCGGTGTCTTTGGCCAGATGCTCAGCACCCCCGGAACCACTCCCCTGGCCGTCCTCTCCGGCGAGATCTATCTGCCCTGGCATGAAAAAAATCCACTGCCCGCACGCATAGCCGCCTTCATCAAGGGCGAGATCATGGTGCGAGACCTGGGCGAATCCTTTCTCAGCATGGTCATGCATGGCCTCCGCGGCGAGTCAAAGAGCCTCGCCGCGGTCCGGGATACCGTGGCCTCGACCCTGAACGCGTATGTCGCGACCCTGACCGATGTCCATGCCCCGCGACCTGCCGAGTTCGAACACGATGTCCTGCGCCGCCTGCGAAAGGCGGTGACGGGTCTGCTGGACGCGACCGAGAATAAAAAACTCGTCGGCCGGATGAGCCTGCGCCACCACTACCTTGGCAAATGGGCGGAAACCTTCTACGACTACGCCATAATCGTCTCGGCCTTCCTTGCCCCACACACCGGGGAGCTGCAGCAGGTCAGCGGCAGGAATCGGAAGTTCTTCGTGGTGAAGATGGCCCAGGGCAGGCGCAAGCAGCTCATGTACGACCTCACCGCCCGCATCGTGGACGCCGAGTCGCTGCCTTTCAACATGATCATTGTATCCAACTGGGCACGCACCGGCTGGAACGTCATCCGACCCAACGTGCTCGTCGACGCCACCGCCACCCGGAACGTCACCGCCTGGCAGCAGCTGCGCGGCCGTGCCATGCGGGCCATGCGCACCTGGAACAACGACTGCTACCAGTTGGTCATGCTGCTCTTAGGCTCCCACCCGCACGACAGCAAGGAACTGCACGGACTGCCACCGGACGTTTTGGAGTCGGTGGCCGAGTTCCGGCAGGAGATCGGCGTCACCGGACTTTTAGAAGAGAGGCACCGGGCCCTGTTGCGGACCGCTCATGAGGAGGCGGCAAGGCTTTCGGGCATCGGACGGCTCTTTCAAACCGATCACGACCAACTGGCCAGAAAGATCAACCGCAAGGACTGCCCGGACTGCCTCAAAAACGAGGATAAACTGCAGCTTGCCGTGGAACTCTTGCTCACCCGCAACAAGGTGACCCATATCTACGAGATGGTCAAGGCATACGGCAGCAGCCCCCAGGTTCATCAGGACCAGGCCACCAAAACATGGGGCCGCACCCCGTCCATCGCCGCCAAGCACGGCCGCGAGTATTCGGTTAACCCCGTTTCCGGGGTCTATGGACGCGGGGAGGAGCACGCGCCCCTGGTTCACGCCGGTGATCCGCGGGCCAATCTGCCCTCCAAGCTGCGCCGGCAGTTGATACAAGCGCTCGAGAAGAGCGATCCGCTCATCGTCAAAGGCTGGCTCGAGACCGCCCTTGCCGGTGCAGCTTTCGGCCACCTGTAAAAAAAGGACGCCGAATCAGCGTCCACCAGAAGAACGGGCGGTCTCGGGATCAACAGGATTCTTTGAGTTTACGTGTGGTTTTCTTCAAGATCTAAAACGGTAGAACCTTTTCATCTCTCACCGGTAGTACCGGTGGGTGGTTTACGAACGGGGCATGGCCATGCAGCACCCACCTATTCCGGACAACGAGGACGCCCGCCTGGCGGCACTCCATTCCCTGCGCATCCTGGACACCCCATTCGAGGAACGGTTCGACCGGATCACGCGTACCACCGCCCGATTGTTCCGGGTGCCGGTGGCCCTGGTCAGCCTGGTGGACGAGAATCGTCAATGGTTCAAGTCGTGCCATGGGCTGGACACCCGTGAAACGCCCCGCAATGTCTCCTTCTGTAGCCACGCCATCCTGTCCGACGGCCCTCTGATCATCGAAGACGCCAGGCTCGACCCCCGTTTTGCCGACAATCCTCTGGTCACCGGCAAGCCGCACGTCATCTTCTATGCCGGCCAACCGCTCTCCGGCCCCGGTGGTCACAAGCTCGGCACCCTCTGCCTCATCGACCACAGGCCGCGCCTCTTTGCAGAGGACGAGCGCACCGCCCTTCGGGACCTGGCCGCCTGGGTCGAGTTGGAACTCGGGGTCGCCAGGATGCAGACCCTCATCTCCTGTCTGGCCGACGCCATGCTTATCTTCGACAACCGGGGCGTCATCGAGGAAGCGAATCCGGCGGCGGAAGCGCTTTTTTCCCGAAGCCGGCCGGAGCTCATCGGACACCAGATCGAATCATGTCTCCCGACCTATGATCAGGAGCCCAGGGAGCGACTTGGAATTGAAGCGGTGGACCGTGCAGGCAACCATTGCGACGGAGACCGATTGGAATTGGCCGGCCGGCGCCTGGATAGGACCACCTTTCCCGTGGAAATCTCGATCAGCCGGGCCGTTTGGGGCGGCCGGCATGTCTTTTTCAGCATCCTCCACGATCTCACCACACGCAAGGCCGCCGAAGAGCAACTGCGCCTGCAGGGTGAGGCGCTTACCGCCGCTGCCAACGGCATCGTCATCACCAGTCATAAGGGCATCATTCAGTGGGTCAATCCGGCCTTCCGGTCTCTGACCGGTTACGCCGAAGACGAGGTGATCGGGCAATCCACCCGTTTGTTGAAATCCGGACATCAGGACCCCAGTTATTATGCCACGCTCTGGCAGACCATCACCCGAGGCGAGGTCTGGCACGGCGAACTGATCAACCGTCGCAAGGACGGCTCCCGCTATACCGAGGAGATGACCATCACGCCGGTGACCGACGAAAGCGGCAGGGTAGGCCATTTCATCGCCATCAAGCAGGACATCACCGCCCGCAAGGAAGCGGAGACAAAACTTCGGGAAACGCTCCTTCAGCTGGAGGCCCAGTTCCGAAAGGCCGATCAGGCCCGTAGCGAGACCAGCGCCATATTGGACGCCACCAAGGAGGCCATGCTGCTGATGGCCCCGGACGGAGGGGTTCTCGATGTCAACCGCCGCTTCGAGCAGTTCTTCTCGGTGGTCGCCGCCGAGATGGAAGACCGGCCTTTCAGCCATTTCCTGCCCGCCGCACGAAGGATCTTCGCCGAGCCGGAGACCTTTGCTGCGATGCTCTCCGACACCTGTGCCGACAACCGCCAACGTTTCAAAGAAACCGTGGCCCAGGTCTGGCCCCAGAAACGGGAACTGGAACTCTTCTCCACACCGGTGAGCACCAGGGAAGGAAACTTCCTCGGCCGTCTCTATGTGTTCAGGGACATCACTCGGGAGCGGCAGGTCGACCGGATGAAGTCCGAGTTCGTTTCCCTGGTCTCCCACGAGTTGCGCACCCCGATCACCTCGATCATGGGATACATGGACCTTGTTCTGGACGGCGATGCCGGCCCCTTGAACGACGAACAGCGGGAATACCTGGGTATCGCCAAAAGGAATACGGCCCGGCTCTCCTCCCTGGTTGGCGATTTGTTGAACGTCTCCCGCCTGGATTCGGGGGCAGTCCATCTCAAGTCCGCAACCCTGGACATTCGAAAACTGGTGGCGGAGGTGGTACAGCTCCTGAGTCCGGCCATCCGTGAGAAGGGACAGATCATCATTCGGGAACTGCCCAGCGACCTGCCGGTGGTTTCCGGCGACAGCGACAGACTCACCGAGGTAATCACCAACCTGCTCTCCAACGCCCACAAATACACACTCGCAGGCGGGGTCATCACCGTGTCCGCGAGGGCCTCGGGCAACAAAATCGTACTGTCCGTGCGGGATACCGGCGTAGGCCTCTCCCCGGAGGAGCAGTCCCAACTCTTCACAAAGTTCTACAGGGCCGATAACCCTTCGACGAAGAAAGTGGGCGGCACAGGCCTCGGCCTGTGGATTACCCGCTCGCTCGTGGAAATGCACGGCGGTGCCGTCACCGTGGAAAGCGTGCCCGGCAAAGGATCGACCTTCAGCTTCACCCTGCCCATTCATGTGCCTGAAATAGGGGCGCCTTTAAGTTGAATTTTTCAGCTTCCATGATGCGGCCTGCACGCCGGGGAAGGGGGCCATCGGTCCGACATCAGGTGACCAGATGGTTGGGATTACGCCTTGGGCAGGATAATCGAGAAGGTGCTTCCCTTGCCGAGGGTGCTCTCAACCTCTACGCGGCCGCCGTGAACCTTGATGATGTGCTTGACGATGGCAAGGCCCAGGCCGGTGCCCCCCATGTTTCGGCTTCGGGCCTTGTCGACCCGGTAAAAGCGTTCAAAGACGCGGGGCAGGTGTTCCTTTGCGATCCCTCGCCCCTGATCCCGGACGTGGATAATCGTCTCTCGATCGGTCCGGACGGCCTCGACATGAATCGGTTTTTCGGGTTCACTGTACTTAATGGCGTTGTCCAGGAGATTGACGACCGCCTGCTCCAGGAGAGGTGGGACGATCTCGGCTCCGATATCCTCGACACAGGTCAGATTAATCTTGATCTTTTTCTCTTCTGCCCACTTTTCACAGATCTGCACAGCCGTCTTGAGGACACTCCAAAGCTTTTCTTCAGTAAGGACAATGTCCTTGCGTCCCGCATCCTGCTCTATTCGGGAAAGACTCAGGAGATCTTCGACAATGGCTTCGAGCCGTTCCACGTGCTTACGGATGATTTCAAGAAACCGCCGGGATTCTTCCGGGGTCTTCTCTCCGGTGTCCTGAAGGGTCTCGACAAAGCCCTTGATGGCCGTGATAGGGGTCTTTATCTCGTGGGAGACGTTGGACACAAATTCCTTGCGAACATTCTCCAGTCTACGCAGTCGCGTGACATCGTTCAACACGATCAGGGCGCCGACACGCCCCCCCCCGGCATCCTGAAGCATTGTACCATGCCCGTTAAGGATTCTCTCATCGTCACCATAGAGCCTGATGTCTTTCTCGACCGGTGCTTCTACGGAAAGCGCCTCTTTGAGAAAATTCCGAAGGTCCGGATTTCTCACCACCTCCTGAAGGTTTCTGCCCTGAACCTCGGCGGGGTCGCATTCGAAAATTCTTGCTGCCGCCGGGTTCAAACTGATGACGCGTTCTTCCATATCCACGCCGATAACCCCCTCGATCATGCTGGAGAGCACGGCCTCCAGCTCTCTGCGCTGCCGTATCACGGTCGAAATCCGTTCATCGAGCTGCGCGGCCATCTGATTGAGGGCCTCAGCAAGGCCGCTCATTTCCTCGGTCTTGGGCGTCCGGAGCCGGTGTCCCAAATCCCCTCCGGCAAAAAGCCTTGCACCTTTTTCCATCTCCTCCAGGGGCCGGCTGATTCTGCGTGAAACCAGAAGGCAGATCATCGCCGCCAGGGCTGCAATGATCAACCCCCCGAAGGCGATCTTTTTCTCGATGCTCCTCATGGCCTCATCCAGAGAAGTAAGGGGCAGCGACATGCGCACCACAGCGAGTAGCCGCCCATCCTCTCTGAGTGGAATCCCCACATACATCATGTCCTCATCCAGGGTCCGGCTGTACCTCTTAGACACCCCAACATGGTCCGTAAAGGCCTTTATCACTTCGGGCCGATCCAGGTGGTTGTCCATGTTTTCCGGGGCCTCGAAGGAATCTCCCACCACCTTGCCGGAGGGAAGGATCACGGTAATGCGCGTATCCGTCCTCTCCCCGAGCCTCTTGCAGAGCCGATCGACGGCATCCGGCTGCAGGGGCGCGAGACCCCGAATGACCTGTGCTTCGATCAGGCGGGCCCGGGTCTCGAGATCGGCGACATTCCGCTCGAAAGCAAACCTTTTGAGTGAGACGGATGAAAACCAGGTCGCCGCCAGGAGTGAAATAAGGGTGATCAGCAGATAGGACGGGTAGAGTTGCCATAAAAGGCGTTTCTTCTTAGGCATAGGCCGCTACTCTTTGAATCGGTAACCGATGCCGCGGACGGTCTCGATATATTTATTTGCAGGTCCCAGCTTTTTCCGCAGACCGACGATCTGCACGTCCACAGAACGATCCGTGACGGGGTAATCGTCGCCACGAACGGCATCGACAATCTGGGACCGCGTAAAGACCCACCCAGGCCTTTGGGCCAGATAGTTTAAGACGCCGAATTCCGTGAAGGTAAGGGGCACGGTTTTGCCGTCGACCAGGGCCTCATGGCGTCCGGGATGAATAACCAGATCATGGATCCTTATGATATCATCATCGGAGGACTCCATGGTCTTTCTGCGCAACAGGGCTTTTACACGCGCCAGAAGAATCCTCGGGCTAAAGGGCTTTGTCATGTAGTCATCGGCACCGAGCTCCAGGCCTGTGACCACATCCGCCTCCTCGCCCTTGGCCGTAAGCATGATAATAGGAATATTTTTGGTGCAGTTGTTTCCCCTCAGCATTTTTGCCACTTCCAGACCATCGATACCCGGGAGCATGAGATCCAATACGATCAGATCCGGCAGCTCGTTTTTGGCCAGTTTAAGCGCCTTCTCCCCGGACAGGGCGCCGCTGACCCGATATCCCTCTCTGGCGAGATTGAACCTGACCAATTCCAGGATATCCTCTTCGTCATCTACAACGAGAATGTGCTCTTTGTCCATAATAATACCCGTCTCTATTTAAGCCTTTGATATATGGGAAGAGATTTTGTAACTACTCAGCTGGGTAGGCTGTAGGCATTTAGGCCGTGAGGTAGCGCAGGAAGGAAACATGTATGATCACATATCGAGCAACCAGGGGATTCCCCAAAAAAATGTATTGTGGAAGCCGAGAAGGTTTTGGGCGACCTGCTTCGATCAATGCGCGGATAGCGAAGGGTTCAGAAACTAATAGCCTTTAGCCTACAGACTAAACAACCTGAACAGTTACGAGATTTTAATGCAAAAATGCTAGCATTGCGTGAGAATTGTGTAAAGATTATGTTAGAATTTCATAGGCTTGTTTTCCTTGGGACTTTTCGGATCTTTAGAGGGAGTGAAATCTTTCAGGGTCATTACTCTGCCGGTCCCGGGCAATATCGATTTCCTGGCCGCAGGACCGTTGACCGACGATGATAGGCGCTTTCCCGGGAGGCGGAATCTCAGGCTCAACGCCGTCATCACTTGCGTTAGGACTGCAAGGCCCCAAAAAAGGAATGCCATTAAAACCTTAATGAAACATCCCCGTTGAGAAGGACCTTTTCGACCCCTCGAGAATCCCGAAGGATCAGGGCGCCTTCCCGGGTGATCTTTTGAACCACGCCCCGAAGGATCTTACCTCCTGTTTCCACCGCCACTTCCCGGCCCAGAACCATGGACAACTCGTTCCACCTTCTGTAAAAACCCGTGATTTTACTCGAGAGCAGGAGGTGGTAAGAAGCATCGAAATGCCGCAGGATGCAGATCAGTAACTTTCCTCTGTTGATCACACGGCCGGTTTCACAAAGCAGGCTTGTGGCGGGATTGAGGATATCGGGGCTCTGGTCCGGGTCCCAGTTCACATTGAGACCCATTCCAAGTACCATGTATTCGACCCTGTTTTCCCTGACGGAGAACTCAGTCAGGATTCCGGCCAGCTTCCGACCTCCCACATAGAGGTCGTTCGGCCATTTGATCAGGGGGCGCAATCCGGTGATATCACACACCCCGTCGCTGGCGGCAAGAGCCAGGATCATGGTCAGCACAAAGGCCAGATCAGATTTGATCGGCGGGCGAAGGACAATGGAAAGAAGGAGATTGACACGGGCCGGGGATTGCCATGTGCGTCCCTTCCTGCCCCGACCCGCGGTTTGTTGTTCCGCAAGGACCAGCGTGCCCTCGGGCTCGCCACGAATACTCAGTTCCTTGGCGTGCCTGTTGGTGGAATCAATGGTTTGGAAAAGAAAAATACTTTGTGAAAACAGAGATGATTTCAGGGCCTCCCGCAGCGCTTCCGGCCGGAGGGCTACCTCTTCACTCTGCACCCTCTTGGGGTCCTCTCTCGATAAGGAGACGTTCTTTTCCACAAGCCCGGCTCCCGGGGCAGGTCTAGTGTTCCAGCTCAACCTTCAGCTCCCGCGTCATCAGTTCCCTGACCGCCTCTCGGGGGTCCTTGTTTTCGTAAAGCGTCCGATAAATCTGCTCCGAAATGGGCATGTCCACTTCCATCTTCCGGGCCAGGTGATAGGCGGACTGGCTGGTCCTTACCCCTTCGGCAACCATGTTCATGCTGTTCACAATGTCATCAAGTTTCATGCCCTGCCCGATTTTGAGACCCACGGTCCGGTTCCGGCTCATGTCACCGGTGCATGTCAGAACCAGGTCGCCCATCCCGGCCAGACCGGCAAAGGTATGCGGATTGGCCCCCATGGCAACGCCGAGTCGAGTGATCTCCGCCAGCCCTCTGGTGATCAAGGCCGCCCTGGCATTGTGTCCGAAATGAAGACCGTCCGCCGCCCCCGCGGCGATGGCAATGACATTCTTAAGGGCCCCGCAGAGTTCTATGCCCCGGATGTCCTGGCTCACATAAACTCTGAAAAATTCTCTATTAAATAACTTTTGAAGCCGCTCCGCATGGGCCATGTCCCGGCAACCGATGGTGACCGCCGTGGGATGTTTTGAGTAGACTTCCTTGGCAAAACTGGGTCCCGCCAAACAGGCAAAATTTTTTATAAAACCTTTCGGCAGGATGCTCTCAGCAACCTGAGACATGGTCATGAGGGTCTTGTTTTCGATACCCTTTGTCGCCGCCATCAGGGCCATGCCGGGATGGACGTGGGGTTTCATGTGGGTCAACACCTCCCGAAAGACATGAGAGGGCACAACCAGGAGAATCAATTCCTTGGCGTAAAGGGCCTCTTCAAAGGTCTTAACGGGATTCAATGAGGGTTCAAGTGCCCTATCGGGCAGAAAAATGCCGTTGACCCGCTCCTTTTTGATCTGTTCATAGACCGCTTCCTCCCTGACCCACAGGTCGACAGCATACCCTTTCCCCGCCAGCAAGTTGGCCAGGGTCGTGCCCCAGCTACCGGCGCCAATGACGCCTATTTTCTCTATTTCCGTTGTTTTCATGAATATGTCCTTGAAAATCAGGCTGAAATATTCCGTCAAAACCTTCCGTAGATTCCCGGAAAATGCGTATCAAACCCTACTCCATCTAAACATGAGTTTCAACCGCAATTCTTAGCCCCCTCGGGAATCCCTGAATGCCCCCTGTTTAGCTTTCCTTAAGTTATTTTACTGATATTTGTCTTTTTTTAACGCCTTCACATTTTTACTTTAACCGGAACCTAACGGATGGTAATATGCCTTACTGCCTGTTTTTCGATTAATTTTTTGCCTCTCCATATTTCACGGATCCCAACCGAAAAAGCAAGTCTTGCCATTCTTGGTCCCGGCTTGAATCTTCATCGGCCAAAAAAATTGTGATCCCGTTATCCTAAAAGCGTTGATCTCTACCTATATCCGTGATAATACGAAAAATAAAATATTTGAGCTAAAAGTCTTTCAATAGGAATCATTAGCATGTCCACCATTGATCCCAGTACCACCTCTGACGAGGAAAACAATCGGTACGCCAAACAAAACCCGACCAAAGAGATCATCTTTGCGATCCGAAGATTGATGCAGACCGGAGAACTATACACCAAGGAACTCAGTAAAAAATATCATATCAGTGCGCCACAACTTAACTGCCTGCTTGCACTCTACGAAAATGGACCCCTTCCCCCCTCCCGAATTGCTACTCGCATTATGGTCAAATCCAGCACCATCACAGGAATTGTCGATCGCCTGGAACAGAAAGGTCTCGTCGCGAGATTCAGGAATTCTCCCGATCGAAGGTTCATTACAATTCAACTCACGGAGACGGGCAAGAAACTTGCCGAACACGCCCCGCCTCCGATCCAACAGAAAATTGTGGATGGTCTAAAGAGACTCTCTACAGACGAAATAACCCAGATTGTCCTTGGCCTCACAAAGCTCACTGACCTGCTCGATTTTCAGGATATTGATGTGGAATAACCTCCCGTGGCCTCGATTATTTTAACCCGATCCTCTAAGATAATACCTTTCAGTATTCGTTCTATACACTTCACATACATACACCGTAATAAAGCTATATTTAAAAAAAGAGCCTCAAAAACTATGAGGCTCTCTTAATTTTTTGTACGAGAAGAGATCAGTCCTCTACGACCTTTGCCACCCCGACCACCTTTTCCCCTTCTCCCAGGTCGATCAGTTTTACCCCCTGGGTGTTGCGGCCGATCACCGAGATATCCACCACCCTCAGACGAATAATTTTACCGTGTTCGGTGATAATCATGAGCTGGTCGTGATCCGCCGCCTGATAGGCGTACACCACATGCCCATTACGCTCGGATGTCTTAATCGTCAGGATACCCTTTCCGCCCCGCGCCTGGCTCCGGTATTCTTCCGTATTTGTTCGCTTTCCAAAGCCATTTTCCGTAACGGTCAAGATCGTCGCCCCTTCGATGAGTGCATCCATGCCCACGACTTCGTCGCCCGACTCCAGTCTAATGCCTTTATTTCCGGTCGCGACCCTTCCCATGGGCCTCAGGTCTTTCTCGCTGAACCGTATGGATTTTCCATGACTTGTGGCCAGAAAAATATCCTGTTCGCCGTTGGTGACTCTCACACCGATCAATTCGTCATCCTCTCGGATCTTCAGGGCCACGATACCACCTGCTCTAGGTCGACCGTATGCGATCAATTCGGTCTTTTTGACCACACCCTTCCGGGTCACCATCAGGACATATTTTCCTTCCTCAAAGTCCCGAACGGCCAGGGTCGTGGCAACCCGCTCCCCTCGCTGCAATTCAAGGAGATTCACGATGGCCTTTCCTCTGGAGAGTCTTCCGCCCTCCGGGATTTCATGCACCTTTTTCCAGTAGACCCTTCCTTTGTTGGTGAAAAAAAGCAGATAATCATGCGAGGAAGCCACAAAAAGGAGTTCTACAAAATCCTTATCCTTGGGCTTTACCCCAGTCATTCCTTTGCCGCCTCGACCCTGTGCCCTGTAGAGACTAATGGGGTTTCGCTTGATATAACCTTCATGGCTGAAAGTCACCACCATATCTTCTTCTGCAATCAGGTCCTCGACATCAATATCGCCAGTGTCTACAAGGAGTTCCGTTCTTCTTTCATCACCGTGCTTTTCTATGATTTCCTGCATCTCCTGCTTTATCATTTCAAGCACGAGTGGGGGGCTATCGAGAATAGCCTTGAAATGCTCGATATTCTTGAGGAGTTCCTGGTACTCGGCAATGATCTTTTCCCTCTCAAGGCCCGTCAACCTTTGCAGTCTCATCTCCAGGATGGCCTGGGCCTGGATTTCAGAGAGCTCAAAGTCGGCGATGAGTCGACTCTTGGCCTCTTTAGGTTCTAAGGAGGAACGAATCACCTCGATGACCTCGTCCAGAAAATCGAGGGCCTTTTTCAATCCTTCCAGAATGTGAGCCCTTTCTTCCGCCTTTCGAAGTTC